>NZ_JASJPW010000001.1:2854611-3183264 GCF_030052995.1 Gemmobacter sp. 24YEA27
TTACGGGCCGGCGCTTGCCGCGCTGGATCTGCCGCCGGATGTCGCGCGGATCGCCTTCCGCATCGGGCTGTTATCGCCGCAATACGAGACCATCGCCAGCGCGCATAAGGCGCTGGACGAAACCGAGATCTTCCTGACAGGGCTGGCGCTTGGCGATATTGCCGGGCTGCGCGCGCCGGATATGATGGGCCGCGCCATCGCCCCGGCCTTCCTCACGCCGGAGCTCTCGGATGAGGCGCGTATGCTTCTGGAAGGGATGCGGCTTGGCGAGGCGATTTTGCTGGCAATCGAAGACATCCAGCGCGGCGTTGACGGAAATGTCTCAGGGGTAACGCGCGGCCTGTCACTGTTGCGCAAGGTGAAACTGGAGAATGTCGCCCGCCGCACCGCGCTGGAACTGATGATCCTCGAGCGGCGGGGCTGAGCCGATGGCAGGCCGGACAGCAGGTGCAAAAGGGGTGAAGCCACCCGTCAATCCGGCCTGGCGCTGGATCTCGACCTTTCTCGATGCGATCGCAGCCGAAGCAGGCGCGGCACGCAATACCAGCCTCGCCTATGGCCGCGACCTTAAGGATTTCGCCGAATGGGTCGCGGCCGGGGGTCATGATATCGCGACGCTCGACCGTATGACCATCGAGGCCTATCTGGTCCATTGTGACGCCCAGGGGCTTTCGGCCGCGACACGCGCGCGGCGGCTCTCTTCGATTCGCCAGCTTTACCGCTTCGCCTTTGAAGAAGGCTGGCGCGAGGATAATCCCGGGCTGCGGATTTCCGGCCCCGGCAAATCGAAAAGCCTGCCGAAGACGCTTTCGGTCGAAGAGATCACCCGGCTGCTGGATGCCGCAGCCGGACATGGCCGCACACCGGCAGACCGGCTGCGCAATACTGCGCTGATGGAACTGCTTTACGCCACCGGCATGCGGGTGAGCGAGCTGGTGACGCTGCCCCAGGCGTCGGTGCGCGGCAATCCGGCGATGATCCTGGTCCGCGGCAAGGGCGACAAGGAACGGATGGTGCCGCTCTCGCCCCCGGCGCGCGCGGCTGTTGTGGACTGGCTGAATGTGCTGGACACGCGCGAGGCCGCACAGAAAGCCGCAGGCCAGCCGGTATCGAAATACCTCTTCCCGGGGAGTGGTGCGGACGGGCATATGACCCGGCAGAGCTTTTTCGTACTGATCAAGGCGATGGCGGTTGCCGCCGGCATCTCACCGGCAAAGGTGACCCCGCATGTGCTGCGCCACGCTTTCGCGACGCATCTGCTGGCAGGTGGTGCCGATCTGCGGGTCATCCAGACCCTTCTCGGTCATGCCGATCTTGGCACCACCGAGATCTATACCCATGTGCTGGAAGATGAGCTGAAGGACCTCGTGTTCAATCATCATCCGCTGGCGAAACTGCCGGGAAAACCGGGCTGAGCCGCCGCAGCCAGCCGCCATCGCCCCCCGACAGAGGCGCTGAAACCCGGCACTTCAGTGTGTTCGTGCCACAGGCCGGGCCCTGCCTCCTGGCGAATTTGATCCTGATCAATTCATCGTTGCGGCCCTTCGCCGCGCCCGCTAAACACGGATCAGCAAGGGAATGAGGCCCCAGCCACAGGCGTAAGCCCGGGCGTGGGGCCGAAGTGCAATAGCGGGAGACGCCTATGGCGGATGCAGCCATCCACGGGCATGACCATGACAAGCGCGGATTTTTTGTCCGCTGGTTCATGTCCACCAACCACAAAGATATCGGGATTCTCTATCTGTTCACGGCGGCAATCGTCGGGCTGATCTCGGTCATCTTCACCGTCTATATGCGGATGGAGCTGATGGAGCCGGGCGTACAGTATATGTGCGCCGAAGGAATGCGTCTGACCGCAGCGGCGCCCGGAGAATGTACTCCGAACGGCCACCTGTGGAACGTGACCGTCACCGCGCATGGCATCCTGATGATGTTCTTCGTGGTTATTCCGGCTTTGTTCGGCGGTTTCGGCAACTATTTCATGCCGCTGCAGATCGGCGCGCCGGATATGGCGTTCCCGCGCATGAACAACCTCTCCTACTGGCTCTATGTTGCAGGGACCGCGCTGGCCGTGGCCTCGCTCTTTGCGCCGGGCGGTGACGGGCAGCCGGGATCGGGCGTGGGCTGGGTGCTTTACCCGCCGCTCTCGGAAAAAGAAGCCGGTTTCTCGATGGATCTGGCGATCTTCGCGGTTCACCTTTCGGGGGCGTCCTCGATCGTGGGCTCGATCAATATCATCACCACCTTCCTCAATATGCGCGCGCCTGGCATGACCATGCATAAGGTGCCGCTGTTCGCCTGGTCGGTCTTTGTGACCGCCTGGCTGATCCTGCTCGCTTTGCCGGTTCTGGCCGGTGCGATCACCATGCTCTTGACCGACCGTAACTTCGGCACCTCGTTCTTCGTGCCCGAAGGCGGCGGCGACCCGATCCTCTACCAGCATATCCTGTGGTTCTTCGGCCATCCGGAAGTGTATATCATCGTGCTGCCGGCCTTCGGCGTTATCTCCCAGGTGGTTGCGACCTTCTCGAAAAAGCCGGTCTTCGGATATCTGCCGATGGTCTATGCGATGGTCGGGATCGGTGTTCTGGGCTTCGTCGTCTGGGCACACCACATGTACACTGTCGGCATGTCGCTGTCGCAGCAGAGCTACTTCATGATGGCGACCATGATCATCGCGGTGCCCACCGGCATCAAAGTGTTCAGCTGGATCGCGACCATGTGGGGCGGCTCGGTCGAGTTCAAGACGCCGATGCTCTTCGCCTTCGGCTTCCTCTTCCTCTTCACCGTCGGCGGTGTGACCGGTGTGGTCCTGTCGCAGGCGCCGCTGGACCGTGGCTACCATGACACCTATTACGTCGTGGCCCATTTCCACTATGTGATGAGCCTTGGTGCCGTGTTCGGGATCTTCGCTGCCGTCTATTTCTGGATCGGCAAGATGTCGGGTCGGCAATACCCGGAATTCGCAGGCAAACTGCATTTCTGGGCGATGTTCATCGGCGCGAACCTGACCTTCTTCCCGCAGCACTTCCTTGGCCGTCAGGGCATGCCGCGCCGCTATATCGACTACCCGGTGCAGTTCGAATACTGGAACTACATCTCGTCGATCGGTGCGTTCATCTCGTTTGCTTCGTTCCTCTTCTTCATCGGCATCGTGTTCTACACCCTGCTTGCAGGCCGCCGCGTGACCGAGAACAACTACTGGAACGAATATGCCGACACGCTGGAATGGACCCTGCCCTGCCCGCCGCCGGAGCATACGTTCGAAACGCTTCCCAAGCGTGAGGACTGGGACCGTTCGCACAGCCACTGAGCTGATGTGACACTCCTGAATCTGAAACGGCCCCGGAGATATCTCCGGGGCCGTTTCATTTCGGGCCTTTGCCTTTGGCGGCGACGCGGTTTATGCGACAGATCAGACGATCAGGCATAAGTTAAGTTCGGATCCACCATGCCCTATCACTGGTCGCGCCCCGCAGACGGGCCGGAACATCTGCACCTCGTGCCCTATTCCGCACTGAGCCGGCCGGGCTTTGCCTGGTTCATCGGCGCCACTGCCCTGCTGATCGCCCTGCCGCTGCTTTCTGTGATCGCGACGCCGGTCTTCTGGGGGCTGCTGCCATTTCTCCTGATCACACTGGCCGTAATCTGGCTCGCACTGAACCGGTCCTGGAGCGACCGTGCCATCACCGAGGATCTGGAGCTGAGCCGCGACCATATCAGCCTCACCCGGCGCGGCCCGCGTGGCCGGCTGCAAAGCTGGGAGGCCAATCCCTATTGGGTCAGCGTGCATCTCTGTCCAAATGAGGGGGAACACAGCGGGCCGGTGCCAGATTACCTGACCCTGCGCGGCGGCGCGCGCGAGGTTGAGCTCGGCGCTTTCCTCACCCCCGAAGAACGCCGCCGGCTGGCGCAGGAGCTGCGCGAGGCGCTGGCCCGCACCAGAGCTGCCGGCCGGGTCTGACCGACCGGGCCCGGGCCTGGCTCCGACCCTGAACCTGGCCTCAGGCCAGCTTTGCGCGGATCGTGGCGCCGACCTGCGCGAAATCCATCTGGCCGGTGTATTTCTCTTTAAGCTCCGCCATCACCCGGCCCATATCGCGGATCGAGGTGGCGCCAAGCGCGGCGATGGTCTGGTCGATCACCGCCGCCGCCTCTTCAGGATCCATCTGGCGCGGCAGGAATTCCGAGATCACCTTCACCTCGGCCAGTTCCTTTTCTGCCAGTTCCAGCCGGCCGCCTTCCTCATAGATGCGGGCGGATTCCTGGCGCTGTTTCACCAGCTTGCCCAGGAGAGCCAGCAATTCACTGTCAGCGACCCCATCGTCGCCACGCCCCTCGCCGCGCTCTGCAATGTCCCGATCCTTGATCGCGGCATTGATCAGCCTCAGCGTCGAGGTCCGCGCAGAATCGCGGGCCTTCATCGCCTCTTTCATCGCCTCATTCAGGCTGTTACGCAGGCTCATCGCGGGGCTCCTCTTCGGTCCGGTGTCTAACCTGCCATGCGGCGCCGATTCCGGCAAGTCACCACCTCTGAACCAAGACACTGATTTCTCACAACAATATCAAAGCCCCCAAAGCCTTGACCCTGCCCTGGCAGAGGCATAGGTTGCGCCCGTTTAGCCAGCATACCAGAATCCCCTCACGCTCCGGAGCCAATCATGCCGCATGCAGCACCCCGTCCTACTGCCTGTCTTGTGCTGGCGGATGGCACGCTCTTTTATGGCTACGGCTTTGGCGCGACCGGCGAGACGGTGGCCGAACTCGTGTTCAACACCGCAATGACCGGTTACCAGGAGATCATCACCGATCCTTCCTATGCGGGCCAGGTCGTGACCTTCACCTTCCCCCATATCGGCAATACCGGCATCACGCCGGAGGATGACGAGACCGTGGCCCCGGCGGCGGCGGGGATGGTGGTGAAATGGGATCCGACCGAGCCCTCGAACTGGCGCGCGACCGGCGATCTGCGGTCCTGGCTGGCAAAGATCGGCCGCATCGGCATCGGCGGCATCGACACCCGCCGCCTGACCCGCGCCATTCGCCAGCAAGGCGCCCCGCATGTGGCCCTCGCCCATGACCCGGAAGGCAGGTTCGACGTCGAGGCGCTGGTGGCGAAGGCCCGCGCCTGGAAAGGTCTTGTCGGCCTCGATCTGGCAAAAGACGTGACCTGTCCGCAAAGCTATACCTGGGATGAGAAACGCTGGGCCTGGCCCGAGGGCTATACCAAACGCACGGCCCCCGGCCCCAAAGTCGTCGCCGTCGATTTCGGTGCGAAGAAAAACATCCTGCGCTGTCTCGCCTCGACCGGCTGCGAAGTCGTGGTTCTGCCGGCCTCGGCCACGGCCGAAGATGTGCTGGCGCATAAGCCGGATGGCGTGTTCCTGTCGAACGGCCCTGGCGACCCGGCTGCGACCGGCGAATATGCTGTGCCGATGATCAAAGGCGTTCTTGAGAAAGACCTGCCGGTCTTTGGCATCTGCCTCGGCCATCAGATGCTGGCGCTGGCGCTTGGCGCCCAGACCCGCAAGATGAACCATGGCCATCACGGCGCCAACCATCCGGTCAAGGATCTGACAACGGGTAAGGTCGAGATCACCTCGATGAATCATGGCTTTACCGTCGATGCCGATACCCTGCCCGAAGGCGTGATCGAGACACATGTCTCGCTGTTCGACGGCACCAATTGCGGTATCGCCATCAAGGATCGCCCGGTGTTTTCGGTGCAATACCACCCCGAAGCCAGCCCCGGCCCGCAAGACAGCTACTATCTCTTCGAGCGCTTCGCCGCCGAGATGAATGCGCGCCGCGCCCTCTGAAGATGCAGGCTCAGAGTTTTTTGAATCAGTCCAGTCAGGCTTAACTGCCCGTTAACCGATCCTTGCGCAATCTCGGGCCCGGAAGTGACCCGGGATGCGCAAGGCGATGACAGTTCGGCATTTGATCAGTATCGGTGGCGCCGCCCGCTTCGGCCCGGGGGTGGAAGCTGCGGCCTGGCTGAAATCGCGGTGGGAAGATCCGCGGCGCCGGTCCCCCCTGTTCGACCAGTCGCGGAACCAGCCTGACCAGAGACAGACTTACCATGAACGAATTTACCAGGATCAGCCTTATCAGGACAGCGGGGCCGCTGGCGCCGCCACCAGACGTCCCGCAGAGGATGCGGATTCTTTCGCGATTTCGCTGCTCCGCCATGGGCTGATCCGGCCCGAACAGCCCGGCTCCGCGGCATCGGCGCGGCTCCGGTCGGGGTCAGGTGGCGGTTTTCATCCCCATGGTACCCTGGCCGAAGATGATCTCCTCGCAGCAGCCCGAGACCATTTCGGTGCGCCTTTTGTCGATCCGCTCTCGCCCCCGCCCGAAGCGGCCGCGATTGACCGGCTCGGGCCTGGTTTCTGTCAGCGGCATGGCATTCTGCCCTTATGGCGCGCCGGGGCGGTGACGGTGGTGGCGACCGCGCGGCCCGAGGCTTTCGCCCGGCTGCGCCCGGTGATCGAAGCACGGATCGGCCCGGTGCTGATGGCGCTGGCACCAGCCGCACGCATCGCCCGGGCGCTCACGCTGGTGCGCGGCGCACAAATCGCCCATGCCGCCGAAACCAGGGTGTCGGCCGATCTCTCCTGCCGCGACTGGGGAGGGATCGGGCTCAGGCTGATCGCCGCCGCAATGGCGGCCTGCCTTCTGGCAAGCGTCGCGAATTTCCCGATCAGCACCGGGCTTGCGCTGTTGTTTCTGGCGCTTGGCTCGATGCTGCTGTCGACGCTGTTGAAACTGGTCTGCGCGATCGCCACCCTGCGTCAGCTCCCCGTGCCCCCGCCCCGCCTGGCGACCGGACCGCTGCCCCGGGTCTCGGTCCTCGTTGCGCTCTACCGCGAAAGTGACATCGCACCGCGTCTCGTGCGGCGGCTGTCCCGGCTCGATTATCCCCGCGACCTGCTTGAAGTGGTGCTCGCGGTCGAGGCGGAAGACCATTCGACCCGCGCCGCTCTGGAAAACGCCGGACTGCCGGCCTGGATGCGGATCGTTGTGGTCCCGCCGGGCCGGGTTAAGACAAAGCCGCGCGCGCTGAATGTGGCGCTTGACCACTGCCATGGCACGATTATCGGCGTCTATGATGCCGAGGATGCGCCCGAAGCCGATCAGATCCGCCGCGTTGTCGACCATTTTCGCCAGAGCGATTCGGGTCTCGCCTGCCTTCAGGGGGTGCTGGACTATTACAACCCGGCGACCAACTGGATCGCGCGCATGTTCACCATCGAATATGCCGCCTGGTTCCGGCTTATTCTGCCTGGCGTGGCGCGGCTCGGGCTCATGGTACCTCTCGGGGGAACAACGTTGTTTTTCCGCCGTGATGTGCTGGAAGAGCTTGGCGCCTGGGATTCGCATAATGTCACCGAGGATGCCGATCTCGGCATCCGCCTCGCGCGCGCCGGCTACCGTACCGGGCTCTTGTCAACGGTCACCCGCGAAGAGGCGAATTGCCGCCCCTTCCCCTGGATCAAACAGCGCTCGCGCTGGATCAAGGGCCATATGATGACCTGGATCGTCCATATGCGCAGCCCGTGCAGCCTCTGGCGCGAGGTCGGAACCCGCGCCTTCCTTGGCTTTCAGGTGATGTTCCTCTTCGCGGCGCTGCAAACCCTGTTTGCACCGCTGCTCTGGAGCTTCTGGATCATCGCCTTCGGCCTCACACATCCCCTGGCCGAGGCCCTGCCCCCCGGCCTCACCTGGGCAATGCTGGGCGCCTTCCTGTTTTCGGCTGCGGTCGATTTCACCCTGGGCTGGCTGGCGCTGAAACAGGCCGGGCACAGGATCTCGAAACTCTGGGTCTTCACCCTGCATTTCTACCAGCCACTCGCGACCTTCGCCGGCCTCAAGGCGCTGTGGGAGCTGATCACCCGCCCCTTCTACTGGGACAAGACCAGCCACGGGATCTTTGACACTGCCGAAGCGGCAGGCGCATCAGAGCGTAAAAAGCCTGTGGGCTGAATACCTGCTTTGCGACATCAGCTTTCCCGGCCCGCCGGGCTCCCGGGTCAGCGCAGTTTCAGCTCGCCCGCCTCAACCCTCAGCCGCGTCTCGAAGGCCCGGCTGATATGGGTTTTCAAAGCCGTCCAGGCGCTGTTTTCGTCACGCGCCGCAATCGCCGTCACAATCGCCTCATGTTCCGTAAGGGCAACCCCGTCCCGCCCTTCGGCGGCGAAAGAAGTCTGCGCCATCAAAGCCATCGAACGGTGCAGAAGATCCAGTTGCTGCACCAGAAACCGGTTATGGCTGGCAAGATGGATCTGGCGATGAAAGCGCTTATTCGCCCGGCTGAGCGCCGCCGGATCACCGCCTAGCAGCGCGCGGTCATCGGCAACCATGCTTTGCAGCACGCGAATCTCTTCTTCAGTCGCATGCCGCGCCGCCAGCCGTGCGGCAAGACCTTCGAGTTCCGTCCTGACCGCGTAAAGCTCTGCCAGCTGATTATGGTCCAGCGTCGCCACGATCAGGCTGCGCCCGTCGCGTTTCAGCATCGATTGCGTCTCAAGCCGCTGCAACGCCTCGCGCACCGGGGTCCGCGAGACCCCGAATCGCTCGGCAAGCTCGCTTTCGACCAGCCGCTCGCCAGGCCGGAATTCTCGCGCTTCGATCGCTTCAAGGATCAGCGTATAGGCGTCTTTCTGCACTGGACCCGCTCCTGTTCGCGCATCATCGCGGCGCTATGACGACGCCCCGGGGCCAGCACAGCCGACCAGAAAGCGCGCGCCCCGCAACCCTGGCCGGGAACCCTAGAGGCGGGAACGGCGGCAGGCAAGCCCGCCTGGTCCCGAAGCGCTGCGGCTGCGCGCAAGTTCCGGCTGCATCCCACCCGCGTCCATGCTAAGAAAGCCCATGCCAAAAGAAGCTTTCAACAATATCAGCACCTGGGTCTTTGACCTCGACAACACGCTTTACCCCGCCGGGGCCTGCCTCTTTCCCCAGATCGAGCGCAAGATGACCGATTGGGTGATGCGCAATCTTGGCCTTGACGAGGCCAGCGCCAATGCGCTGCGCCATGGGTACTGGCAGGAGTATGGCACCACGCTTGCCGGCCTGATGTCCGGCCATGATATTGATCCGTCAGACTTTCTGGCCTTCGTGCATGATATCGACTTCTCGGGCCTGAGCCGCGACAATGCCCTTGCCCGCCGGATCGCCGCTCTGCCCGGGCGGCGCATCGTTTTCACCAATGCCGACACGCTTTATGCCACCCGCGTGCTGGAGCGGCGCGGGCTTTCCGGCCTGTTCGACGCGATCTATGGCATTGAAGAAGCAGGATATTTGCCGAAACCGCGCCGCGATGCCTTTGACTGTATCGTCCGGCTTGACGGGTTCGACCCCGGCCGAGGCGCGATGTTCGAGGATGATCCGCGCAACCTGCTGGAGCCGCACCGGATGGGGATGGCCACGGTTCTGGTCGCCCCCGAGCCGCTGGTTGAGGACCACATCCACCACAATACCGGCGATCTGCGTGACTTCCTCGACAGGCTTGCGGCCGGCTGAACGCGGCCCGGAGGAGCAGACGGGACGCGAGGCAGATTGCCGCAGTGCGACACCACGCCCCGCCCCTCCGGCCTTTCCCGCGGATGAAGGCCCGATGAAAATGCGGTATGTCCCAATCAGTCATTGAAGATACGGCTTTCGCCCCCTCCCCGGGGCGGCCAGAGCCGTCAGAGGGATCCCGCCATGTCCGACAGTCTCACCCTTACCTCCCGCCCGGCACGCCGCAGCCTTATCAGCCGTATCCCGCTGATTGGCCGGATCGCCCGCGAGATTGACCAGGATGTGAATAATTTCTTCTGGCTCCTGCCGGTCGTCATCCTTGGCCTCGTGCTTGGCATCAAGTTCTGGGGTATGGCGGCGCTTACGATGCTGGCACTGGTACTGGTGCCGGTGGTCTTCGCCTTTTTCATCGCCATTTCCTGGCCCTGATGCGCCCCCTTTAGCCGCCCGCCCGGGCGGCATCCTGTCCACTGGCCTCTCTGTCCACTGGCCCCTCGCGGGCCAAGGGCGTAGACTGGCAGCCGAAGCAGCCAGAAGGCCACAGGGGATGAAACCGGCATGAAACGCGCGGAAACCGGAATCCTGATCTCGGGCGGCGGTATTGCCGGGCTGACGGCGGCTGCAGCTTTTGGGTCGGCCGGGTTCGAGGTGATCTGCGTCGATCCCGCGCCGCCGCCACAATCCGAGGCGGCAAGTGATGCCGATCTGCGCAGTACCGCCTTTTTGCAGCCCTCGGTTTCAGTGCTGGAAGAGGCCGGGATCTGGCAGCATCTTGCCCCCCATGCGGCGGCGTTGCAGGTGATGCGGATCGTCGATGCCGGAAAGGCAGATGCGGGCGGGACGAATGCGACGGCCCGCATCATCCGCGATTTCGACGCCACCGAGATTTCCGACCAGCCCTTCGCCTGGAACCTGCCGAACTGGCTTTTGCGCCGCGAGATCGCCGCGCGGCTGGCCAAGCTCCCGAATGTGACCTTCCGCGCGGGGATTGGCACAAAAGGCCTGATGACCCGCGACAGTGAGGCGCTGGTCACGCTGAGCGACGGATCCCAGGTCGCGGCGCGGCTGTTGATCGCGGCGGACGGGCGGCATTCAGCGATGCGTGACGCGCTGAATATCCCGGTGAAAACCATTCGTTACGGGCAAAAGGCCCTGGTGTTTTCGGTCACCCATGACCTGCCGCATGACAATGTCTCGACCGAGGTGCATCGCTCGGGCGGGCCGTTCACGATGGTGCCGCTGCCCGATCGCGACGGGCGCCATGCGTCTTCGGTTGTCTGGATGGAACATGGGCCCGAGGCCACGCGGCTTGCCGCCCTGCCCGAGGCCGAGTTCGAGGCCGAAATGAATGCGCGCTCCTGTGGCATTCTGGGCGGGATGCAACTGGCGACAAGACGCCTTGTCTGGCCGATCATCAGCCAGGTGGCGCAGCGGCTTTCGGGACAGCGCAGCGTGTTGATGGCCGAAGCCGCGCATGTGGTGCCGCCCATTGGCGCGCAGGGGCTGAATATGTCGCTGAAAGATCTGAGGGTGCTGCTGGATCTTGTGAAAGGATCTGGCGGCGATCCGGGGGTGCAGAACGTCCTGGATGCCTATCACTGGGCGCGGCACCGCGATATCACGCTGCGGGTTGGCGGCATCGACATGCTCAACCGCGCCTCGATGGCCGGCGCGCCGGCCCTGCGCGCCCTGCGCAGCGGTATGCTCGGGATGCTCTATGCGCTGCCGCCGGTGCGGCAGGGTCTGATGCGCGCCGGGCTGGGTGTGTCGTGACGGTTGACCCTGGCCCAAGCGAGGCGTAAGCAAGGCGCGTGGCGATTTGTTGACCGGATTGCGGGCCACGTTAAATAAGCCGCTAAAGAGGTGACGGGACGTCTTCGCCCTGCCGCGCTTTCCGGTCATTGGATTAGCTTATGGCCCGGGAGCCTTGTGCTGCGATGACGAACTGGAAGACACGCACCAAACTTGTCCATGAAGGCAGCCGCCGCAGCCAGTACGGCGAGATGGCCGAGGCGATTTTCCTGACGCAGGGCTTCGCCTATCCCGATGCCGAAACCGCCGAGGCGCGGTTCATCAAATCGGGCGCCGATGAATTCATTTATGCGCGCTACGGCAACCCCACCACGCGGATGTTCGAAGAGCGCATCGCGGGGCTTGAGGGCACCGAGGATGCGTTTGCGACCGCCTCCGGCATGGCAGCGGTCAATGGCGCGCTGACCGCGCTGCTCAGGGCCGGGGATCATGTGGTCTCGGCCAAAGCGCTGTTCGGATCCTGTCTTTACATCCTTGAAGACGTGCTGACGCGTTACGGGGTGAAGGTCACTTTCGTCGACGGCACCGATCTGGCGGCCTGGGAGGCCGCCGTGACGCCGGAGACGAAGGCCGTCTTCTTCGAGAGCATGGCGAACCCGACACTTGATATCGTTGATGTCAAAGGGGTTGCCGAGATTGCGCATCGTCACGGCGCGCTGGTGATTTGCGACAATGTGTTCGCGACGCCGATTTTTTCGCGCGCCGTCGATCTGGGCGCCGATGTAGTGATCTATTCGACCACCAAACATATCGACGGCCAGGGCCGCGCGCTTGGCGGCGTGATCTGTGGGTCGGCCGACTATATCCAGAAGGTCGTGCAGCCCTATATGAAACACACCGGCGGCGCGATGAGCCCGTTCACCTCCTGGATCATGCTCAACGGTATGGCGACGCTGGATCTGCGCTGCCGGGCGATGGCGGCTTCGGCGCTGGAGATTGCGACCTTCCTGGAAGATCATGATAAGATTGAGAAAGTTCTGTTTCCAGGCCTGAAGTCACATCCGCAATATGATCTCGCGATGGCGCAGATGGGAACCGGCGGCACGATTGTGAGTTTTGTGGTCAAGGGCGGCAAAGAGGGCGCGTTCCGGCTGCAAAACGCGCTGGAAATCCCGAAGATCTCGAACAATCTCGGCGATGCGAAATCGATTACTACGCATCCCGCGACCACCACGCATCAGCGGCTTTCCGATGAGCAGAAAGTGAGCCTCGGGATCGCGCCGGGGATGATCCGGTACTCGGTCGGGCTGGAAGATGCGGGCGATCTGATCGCCGATCTTGATCAGGCGCTGGCACTGGTGTGAGCCACTGGCGGCGGGGGCCAGCCCCCCGCCCCTCCGAAGTATTTCGCTCAGGAGGAAGGCAGCAGCGTTTCGAGCTTGCTTTCGCGGCGCCAGTGCCTATCTCATAGGCGTCCCGGCGATTTATCATTCCGCTGGTTCATCCGGAAATTGACGGCCCGATGCCCCCGGGAAGGAGGCGCGGCCGGAACCGAAAGGATCTTCCCATGACACGCCATGACAGGATTACCGACCGCGCGCCCTCGCGCGAGGAGGCCGCGGCCGCGCTTTTGACTTTGCGTCGCTGGGCAGAGGAGGCGGGCGAAGAGGAGATCGCGGGGCTTGACCCTTCGATTGGCAATCTGCTGCCCGATCTGTCCTATCCCGCATTGCGCCGCGCCTATCCCGAGGATTTCGCGGTTGATCAGGCTTACCGCGCCACGCTTCCTGATCTGCAAAACGGGCCGGCGAGCCTGATCGTCGGCGCAAAGACGCAGATCCAGCATGTGGGGATCTCGAATTTCCGCCTGCCGATCCGGTTCCGGACACGCGCGGCCGGAGAGGTGATGCTGGAGACCAGCGTGACCGGCACGGTAAGCCTGGAGGCGGAGAAAAAGGGCATCAATATGAGCCGCATCATGCGGTCATTTTACGCCCATGCGGAAGAGCAGTTCAGTTTCGAGGTGATCGAAGCGGCGCTGGAGGATTACCGCCGCGATCTCGACAGTTTCGATGCGCGGATCCAGATGCGGTTCTCTTTCCCGGTGAAGGTGGAGAGCCTGCGATCGGGGCTGTCGGGCTGGCAATATTACGATTTCGCACTGGAACTGGTTGATCTGAATGGGGAACGCATCAAGATCATGCATCTTGATTATGTCTATTCCTCGACCTGCCCCTGTTCGCTGGAATTGTCAGAACATGCGCGGCGCACGCGCGGCCAGCTCGCAACGCCGCATTCGCAACGCTCGGTCGCGCGGCTGTCTGTTGTGGTGAAGACCGGCGAGATGCTCTGGTTCGAGGATCTGATCGATCTGGCGCGAAAGGCGGTTGTGACCGAGACCCAAGTGATGGTGAAACGCGAGGATGAGCAGGCCTTTGCCGAGCTGAACGGCGCCAATCCGATCTTTGTCGAGGATGCGGCGCGGTCTTTTTACGAGGTTTTGCGCGCGGATCCGGCGATCGGTGACTTTCGCGTGATGGCGAGCCATCAGGAAAGCCTGCATTCCCATGATGCGGTATCCTTGCTGACCGAGGGGCCGACATTCGCGGCCACCAGCCTGGATCCGCGCCTGTTCCAGTCACTGTTCCATGTGGGGTAGAAGATGATCCGCCGTTCTGTCCTGAGCCTGCTGGCAGTGCCTTTCGTCATGCCGGCGGTTCTCAGGGCGGAGGGCGCAACGGCCGGCCAGAAGATCGCGCAGGCGGCCGAGGCACAGGAAGGCGTCGTGCGGATATATGATCCGGCCTATGTCGCGCTGGATTTTCCCGGCGGTGATGTGGCGCCGGATCGCGGGGTCTGCACCGATGTTCTGGTCCGGGCGCTGCGGGTGGCCGAGAGCATTGACCTGCAAGTCGCGATCAACCGCGATATGAAGGCGGATTTCGCGGCCTATCCGAAAAACTGGGGCCTGACGCGGACCGACCGCAATATCGACCATCGCCGGGTGCCCAATCTCAGGCGCCTTTTCGAGCGGGTGGGCGCAGAGCTGCCGATCAGCGAAACCGCTGCCGACCATTTGCCAGGTGATGTGGTGACCTGCCTCATTCCCGGCGATCTGGCGCATCTGATGGTGGTGGGGACCGGCCTCGCCGGACCGCGCCCGCTGATCATCCATAATATCGGTGCCGGCACCAGGGTCGAGGACCGGCTTTTGGAGTTTCGTATGACCGGGCGCTACCGGCTGACGCCTCCTGTGCTGGAAAAGCTGCGCCGGCTGAGTGCCTGAGGCCCTGACGTCAGCGGGGGTTTGACGGGGGCGCCGCGCGGGCCTAAGCCTTGCCCCATGATCGACCTCAGACCCGTGGCCTATGTGATCGGACGGATTCTGATCGTCCTCGCCATTCTGATGGTCGCGCCTGCGATTCTCGACTGGCGGTCGGGCGATCCGAATGCGCGTGCCTTTTTGCGGTCTGCTCTGATCACCGGTTTTGCCGGCGTGAGCCTTGCCCTGTCGACGGCGAACAGCCAGACAGCGGCGCTCGGGGTGCGGCAGGCCTGGCTTCTGACCTCGGCGATCTGGTTCATTCTGCCCTTGTTCGCGGGCCTGCCCTATGTGCTGGGAGAGCCTGGTCTGAGCTATCTGCATGCCTGGTTCGAAGCGGTCTCGGGCCTCACAACCACCGGGGCTACTGTGATCACCGGCCTCGATCATCTGCCGATGGGGATGAACCTCTGGCGCGGCATGACGACCTGGATCGGCGGGCTCGGGATCGCCATTATCGCGATGATCTTCCTGCCGCTGATGCGGGTCGGCGGCATGCAGTTCTTCCGCACCGAGGGTTTCGACACCTTTGGCAAGGCCCTGCCCCGCGCCACTGATATCGCGCGCCAGCTGATGCTGATCTATGCCGCGCTGACCCTGACCTGCATGGTCTCATATCTCATGATCGGGATGCCGGCGCTTGGCGCGGTGGTGCATGGCATGACCACGGTCGCGACCGGAGGCTTTTCGCCTTATGATCATTCTTTCAACAACTTCCAGGGCGCCGGCGAATATATCGCGGTGTTTTTCATGCTGGCGGGTAGCCTGCCTTTCATCCGCTATGTGCAGATGGTGAATGGCCAGCCCTTCGCGCTCTGGCATGATCCGCAGGTCCGGGCCTATCTGCGCTGGCTGCTGAGCGCAGTGATGATCGTCGCGGTCTGGCGGATCCTTACCGCTGATATGGAGATCGAGCCGGCCTTCCGCGAAAGCCTGTTCAACCTGACCTCGATCATGTCCTCGACCGGGTTCTTTTCGGGAAGTTTCCCGTCCTGGGACGGGCTGATGCTGGTGGTCGCGCTGATCATCGGCATCGTCGGCGCCTGTGCCGGATCGACGGCTTCGGGGCTCTCGGTGTTCCGGGTGCAGATCGCTTTTTCGGTGCTTCGCGCCCAGGTGCGGCGGATTGCATGGCCGAACTCGGTCGAAGCGGTCAAATATGACGGGCGCACGGTCGAAGATGATCTGATCCAGGCGCTGATCATGTTCATCTCAAGCTATATCCTGATCCTCGGCCTGTTCAGTGTCGTGCTGACCCTGGTGGGGGTGGATCTGGAATCGGCGATGTTCGCGATCTGGACGACGCTTGGCAATGTCGGTTACGGCTTTGGCCCGCTGGTCGAGCGCACCGGCACATTCGTGGAATTCCCCGATGCGGCGATTGCGGTGATGGGGCTTGCGATGATCCTCGGCCGGCTCGGGCTGCTTGCGGTGCTCGTGCTGCTTTTGCCGGCATTCTGGCGGGCCTGAGGCGGGCCAAAGGGTAACCCAAAGCCCCCCCGCCCGCCTGGCCACCAGCTCAGATCAGGGCTGGTCCCAGCACGAGACCAGCACCGTCATCCCGCGTGCTTCGCGGGTCAGGCTCTCGGGCGGCAGGGCAACCGTGCTCGCGCGCTCCAGCGGCGTGATACCGGCCTGGGCCAGCACGCCGGCCACCCGCGCTGCATCGGCGGCAAAGGCAACATCGGCGGGCAGATCGCGTGTGCTGTCGCGCAATTCGGGCAGCAACATGCCAAGCACCGCCCCCGATCCGTCGATCACCGCACCACCTGCATCGCCCGGCCGGGTCGCGACCGTCAGACGCAATATACCCGCCGCACCGTCCAGCCCCTGGGCCTCCTCAAAGGCGCCATGGGTCAGAACCGGCGCCGGCAGCCGCCCCTCATAGGGATAGCCTGCGACCACGACGCCCGCACCCGGCCTCGCGTCACTGCTGAATTCCGCCACCGCAGGCGGTGCCAGCGCCGTCACCGGCTGCAGAACCGCAAGCCCCGACGTCGCATCCTCCACCACCAGCTTCGCCTCGACCGCATGGTCAAGCGTGATGCGGCTGCAGGTTTTCACCGCGTCAACCGTGGTCAGCACCGCCCCCGCTTTCGAGACATAAAAGCCCGAACGGTTGCGGATCGGCTGTTGCACCTCAAGCCCGGCGACAAGGCCGCGCCGCGCCGCCTCATCCAGCGGCACGAGGCCCGGATCAAGTGCCGTGTCGCCAACCGCGCGGAAGCTCGCGTCCAGCACTTCGAACACCCGCGCATCGCGGGCTGCGTTTTGCGGTTTGCCGAACGCCATCCAGCCCTTGATCAGCCCGCCCGAAAGCCTGGCCCAGGCGCGGCCCTCCTGGCCGCTGCCGTGCCCCGACAGCCGGATCTCGGTATCGCTGCGCTCACGCGCGCCGCCCGCAGGCATGGCTGTCAGCGAACTGATAACCTCGTAAAGCCCGCCAAGACTGCTGGCATCCCCCGGCTGCGAGATCAGCACAATCGACAGGCCCGAGCCGTTTTTCTCGCGGAAATGTACGAAAGGCGGCTCGTAACGGTCGAATTCCACCAATGCCAGCGGCAGGGTCGCGTCAATGCCGCTTTCCTGTTCCTCGACAAGGGCAAAGCCGAAAGCCGCAACTTCGCCCTGATGCGCCCCGACCAGGGCCGCGCGCTGTGCCGTGGTCAGAATGCCGCTTGCCTCATGCCCGCTGGCCGCCTGCCAGGCCGCCATCGAGTTGCGGGTGCCCGGCCCGAACGCGCCGTCGATGCCACCATTGTAAAACCCGAACCATTGCAGCGCGACCTGCAATTCCTTGCGTTGATCCAGGTCAAGCACCGCCTCAGAGGCACGGGCCTCTGCCGGCGTCTCTTCGATAACCGCAGGCTCCGCCACCTGCCCGGCGATCACCGCCGGCTCGGGAGCCGGCTCAGCAGCCGGATCGGGCAGAGCCTCAACGGCGACCTCGGGCTGCAGGACCCTCTCCGGGACAGAACCCTCCGGTGGCCAGAATTGCGCCCTGAACTCTGCGCCATCGGTGATATAGCTGTCAGCCGGGATCCGCGCGCCCGATTTCAGCGCCGAAAGCACCGAGCCCACCTCGGCCCCGTCATAGGGGCCAAGCACCACGCCATACCATCCCGATGGCAGGCCAAATCCCCAGACATTTCCGAATTCCGCGCCGAAAGCCGCCGCGCGTTCATTGGCCCGCGCAAGACCCGGCAGCGCCTCGACCTGGATCCAGCGCCGCTCCTGCGCCGCAGAGGGCGCAGCAAATGGCACTGACAGCACCATTGCGGCTGTCGCGGCAGTGATCACCCTGAAGGGCGCAACCAGAGATTTAAAACGGGAAATGATCATACGGTCTCGCTGCTTCCGGCTGGCCGGGGGCGAGGCCACCCGGACATCACATCGTTCTTCACATCTGCGTAACCAATACCCGGCCCACGCCCGAGAACAAGGGCCAGAGGCATGTGAGCGGCCCTGCTCCCCAGCTTGTGACCGGCCTTTCAGCGCTGTGCTGCCATGGGTGCAAACTGCCGTGGGAACGCGCGCGGGCAGATCAGCCTGAGATCCCGGGGACCGGGACCGTTGCGGCACAAGACCCGGCCCGCGTCTTTTCCGGCGCGTCTTTCGATCCCTCGCGCATGAATGTGGTTACGGCAAGGGCTCCTGCATTCCTCGTTCTCAGCCCTTGCCACCGGGACCTGCCGACCCTGTGGTTCCCCGGTAGCGCGCGCATTTTAGCGCCACCTTCCCGAGGGAAGCTCTGTTCAGGTTAGCGAAACCTTACCGGCCCGGTCGTCGCTCAGGTTTGGGCTGGCATCCGGGCGCGGCTCGCCCCATATTTGGCACCATGAGCCTGCCCCCCGGTTTCCTTGATGAATTGCGCAACCGCGTCTCGCTTTCCGCCGTGGTCGGCCGGAAGGTCACCTGGGATATGCGCAAATCCAATATGGCCAAAGGCGACTGGTGGTCGCCCTGCCCCTTCCATCAGGAAAAATCCGCAAGCTTCCATGTCGATGATCGCAAAGGGTTTTATTACTGCTTTGGTTGCCATGCGAAGGGCGACGCGCTGACCTTTATCAAGGAAAGCGAGAATCTCGGTTTCATGGAGGCGGTGGCAGTGCTGGCCTCTGAGGCCGGCATGCAGATGCCCGAGCGCGACCCGCGCGCGGCCGAAAAGGCCGACCGGCGCACGCAGCTGATCGAGGTGATGGAAGAGGCGGTGAAATGGTTCCGCCTGCAGCTGAAGACCCAGGCCGCCTCTGACGCCCGCGCCTATCTGGCGAAACGCGGGCTTTCCGAACCTGCCCAGGACCGCTGGGAGATCGGCTTCGCCCCCGATGGCTGGTCGGGGCTGTACCAGGCGATGACCGGCCGGGGCATCGCGAAAGAGCTGCTGGTCGATGCCGGGCTCTGTGCGACCTCGGCCAAAGGAAAAGAGCCCTATGACCGGTTCCGCAATCGCATCATCTTTCCGATCCGCGACGGGCGTGGCCGTGCAATCAGCCTTGGCGGGCGGGCGATGGACCCGAATGATCAGGCGAAATACCTCAACGGCCCCGAGACCGAGCTGTTCGACAAGGGTCGCAGCCTCTTTAACCATGGACCGGCGCGCGAGGCCGCCGGCAAGGGCCAGCGCCTGATCGTGGCCGAAGGCTATATGGACGTGATCGCGCTCTCCGAGGCCGGGTTCCAGGCGGCGGTGGCGCCTCTGGGCACGGCGGTCACGGAAGACCAGCTGCGGCTTTTGTGGCGGATCTCGGATGAGCCGGTGATTGCGCTGGATGGCGACAAGGCGGGGATCCGGGCGGCTTTGCGGGTGATCGACCTTGCTCTGCCGCTGCTGGAGGCGGGCAAAGGGCTCAGATTTGCGGTGATGCCGGACGGCCTCGACCCGGACGATCTGATCCGGGCGCGTGGTGCACCTGCGCTGCAGGAGGTGCTGGACGCTGCCCAGCCGATGGTGCGGCTGTTGTGGAACCGCGAAACCGAGGGTCAGGTTTTCGACAGCCCCGAGCGCAAAGCGGCGCTGGACAAAAACCTGCGCGCGGCGCTGAAACGCATCCAGGACCCCTCGATCCGCAGCCATTACGGCGAGGATATCAAGGAACTTCGCTGGGAACTGTTCCGCCAGGGCCGCCGTCCGGCGGCGCGCAACCCGGGCCGGCCCTGGCAACCAGGCCCGCGCGGCCAGATGCGCGGTGGCAAATTCGTGCCGCCCGCGCTGCCTGCAACTGATGCGGCAAAAAACTCGGCGCTGGCGGGTACCGAGGCGGATCTGCTTTATCCCAGCCGGGTCTCGGACGGGATCCGCGAAGCGGTTGCTTTGGCGATTCTGATGCGTTTTCCGGGCCTTGTCGCGCGGTTTGAAAGCGATCTGGAACGGCTGGAGATGAGCAACGAGGCGCATTTCCGGCTGCGCAACCTGATCCTGACGCATTTCCACGCCCCCGATTGCCGCGCGCTGATCGAGACCGACAGCCCCGGCCTTCTTGACGAGCTGACCCGCAGTAACCATGTGCGTTCCAACCCCGGTTTGCAGCCAAAGGCAGATGAAGACTTCGCGGCTGCCTGTGTCGAAGAAGCGCTGGCGCGGCTCCAGGCCGATCGCGGTCACCGGGTTGAACTTGCCGAAGCGGTCGAGGACCTCTCTGGCCTCGTGGATGAGGGTCTGACCTGGCGGCTGTCAAAGGCGGCAGAGGCCAAAGTCAGCGCCAGCCGGGGGCCACAGGACCAGAAAACCGAATCGGTTATTGCGCCAAATGGCGTCGAACTGGACCGCGAGGAACTCGACAGACGCCAGAAATTGTTCGATTCGATTGATTTCAGTGCCGGTGGCAAGGCCAGACCGGGCTGACATGTATGATTCGCCCTTTCCCCCGCTGTGATTCGCGTTATTGATTCGACTAAAAGAAGCGCGATTCGCACCATCCCCACAGGAGCATCCATGGCCCTCAAGGAAAATGACGACGTTAAGCAGGATGGCGACGAGACTGACATCTCGCTCGACATGTCGCAGGCTGCCGTCAAGAAAATGATCGCCGACGCTCGTGAGCGCGGCTATATCACGATGGAGCAGCTCAACGCCGTCATGCCGCCCGATCAGGTCTCCGGGGACCAGATCGAAGACGTGATGTCGATGCTCTCGGAAATGGGCATCAATGTCGTTGAAGATGACGAGGCCGAGGAAGCCGAGGACGGCGGCACCGGCTCTGAGCTGATCGATCCGGGCGCAGCCCCCGGCTCGCGCGAAGTGGCCCTTGCGGGCCCTGCCGCCGAGACGCTGGACCGCACCGATGACCCCGTGCGGATGTATCTGCGCGAAATGGGCTCGGTCGAGCTTTTGTCGCGCGAAGGCGAGATTGCCATCGCGAAACGGATCGAGGCCGGTCGCAACACGATGATTGCCGGGCTGTGTGAAAGCCCGCTGACCTTCCAGGCGATCACCATCTGGCGCGACGAACTTCTGTCCGAAGAGATCCTCCTGCGCGACGTGATCGACCTCGAGGCGACCTTCGGGCGCAATCTCGATGGCGACGAAGAGCTTGAAGGCCCGCCGCTTGACGAAATGGGCGTGGTCTCGGCCGATGCCGCGCCGCGCCGCGCGTCGAACGAGCCCGAGCTGGATGCCGACGGCAATCCGATCTCGCGCGAAGACGTCGATGACGAGGATGACGACGGCTCGAACATGTCGCTGGCCGCGATGGAGGCGACGCTGCGCCCCAAAGTGCTTGAGATCCTCGAGCAGATCGCGGCCAATTACGCGCAGCTTTCCGAGATGCAGGAACAGCGGATGGCGGCGACGATGTCGTCCTCGACCCGCTTTACCACCACCGAGGAAGGCGCTTATCAGAAGCTGCGCGGCGAGATGGTGTTGCTCGTGAACGAGCTGCATCTGAACAACAGCCGGATCGAAGCGCTGATCGACCAGCTTTACGGCATCAACAAGCGCATCATGTCGATCAATTCCGGCATGGTGAAGCTGGCGGATGCCGCACGGATCAACCGCCAGGAATTCATCGCGGAATACCAGGGCTTTGAGCTCGATCCGTCCTGGGTCAGACGCATGGCCGAGAAAGCCGGCCGTGGCTGGCAGACCCTGATCGAGAAGAGCCTCGAAAAGGTCGAAGAGCTGCGCGCTGACATGGCCCAGGTCGGCCAGTATATCGGCGTCGATATCGGCGAATTCCGCCGCATCGTGAACCAGGTCCAGAAGGGCGAGAAAGAGGCCCGCCAGGCCAAGAAGGAAATGGTCGAGGCCAACCTGCGTCTGGTGATCTCGATTGCCAAGAAATACACTAACCGCGGCCTGCAATTCCTGGATCTTATCCAGGAAGGTAACATCGGTCTGATGAAGGCGGTCGATAAGTTCGAATATCGCCGCGGCTACAAATTCTCGACCTATGCGACCTGGTGGATCCGCCAGGCGATCACCCGGTCTATCGCTGACCAGGCCCGCACGATCCGTATCCCGGTCCATATGATCGAGACGATCAACAAGCTGGTCCGCACCGGCCGCCAGATGCTGCACGAAATCGGCCGCGAGCCGACGCCGGAAGAGCTGGCCGAAAAGCTGCAGATGCCGCTTGAGAAGGTCCGCAAGGTGATGAAGATCGCCAAGGAGCCGATCTCGCTTGAGACGCCGATCGGCGACGAGGAAGACAGCCAGCTTGGCGATTTCATCGAGGACAAAAACGCGGTCCTGCCACTCGATTCGGCAATTCAGGAGAACCTGAAAGAGACCACGACAAGGGTGCTGGCCTCGCTGACCCCGCGCGAGGAACGTGTGCTGCGGATGCGCTTCGGCATCGGCATGAACACCGACCACACGCTGGAAGAGGTCGGCCAGCAATTCTCGGTGACCCGCGAACGGATCCGGCAGATCGAAGCCAAGGCGCTGAGAAAGCTGAAACATCCGAGCCGCTCGCGGAAACTCCGCAGCTTCCTCGACCAATAAGAAAAGGCGCCCCGAGGGGCGCCTTTTTTCATATGGCGGCGGTCAGATCGACAGCCGGACCGGCATCGCGCCGGGCATACCGCTCTGAGTGCCACGTTCGCGGTAAGGCGTGGTGTTGTAATGCGCCCGGTAGCATTTCGAGAAATGCGAAGGGCTGGCAAAACCGCAGGCCAATGCCACATTGATCACCGACATATCGGTCTGCATCAGCAGGTTGCGCGCTTTAGACAGCCGCAGCTCCATATAATAGCGCTTGGGACTGCGGTTGAGGTAACGGCGGAACAGGCGCTCAAGCTGCCTCGTGGACATCCCCACGCGCTCGGCCAGATCGGCGGGCGAGAGCGGATCTTCGATGCTGCCCTCCATCATCTGGATCACGAGGCTCAGCTTCGGATGCCTGACCCCGATCCGGGTCGGGATCGACAGGCGCTGCGTATCCTGATCGGTGCGGATCGTCGAGTAGATCAGCTGGTCGGCGACGGTATTGGCCAGCGTCTCGCCATGATCTGCCGCAATCACCTTCAGCATCAGATCAAGCGACGAGGTCCCCCCCGCTGTCGACCAGCGATTGCCATCCATCACAAAGACCGACTTCGTCAGCCGCACCTCATCGAAATCCTCAAGAAAACCGTCCTGGTTTTCCCAATGGATCGTGGCCTTCTTGCCGTCCAGCAGACCCGCCTTCGCCAGCGCCCAGGCGCCGGTGCAAAGCCCGCCGATCGTCACCCCCCGCCGCGCCTCGCGCCGGAGCCAGGACAGCACGGCTTTAGACGTCGCCTTCTGCACGTCCAGACCGCCACAGACCAGGATCACATCTTCGCGGTCGATCTCTTCAAGGCCGATATCCAGCCGGAAGGCGGTATCATTGGAACAGGTGGCCGATGCGCCGCCCTCTCCCGCCAAAACCCAGGAATAGATCCTGCGCCCGGCAACCCGGTTTGCGATGCGCAAAGGCTCGATGGCCGAAGCAAAGGCCAGCAGCGTGAACCTGTCCAGCAGCAGGAACACGAATCTCCGGTTGCCACCACTGCGCCCGGCCGCGTTTCCGGCACCAACACCGGCACCGGCACCGGCACCACCGAAAGCACTGTCAGCCGCACCGCCAGTGGCAGGCTTTGCTGCTCCTGACTGTTGCACCTTGCTCTCGGGGCTGGGCATCTGCGCTGACCTTTTCTCAATACGACAGATTCATGTCGTTAATCGCGATGGAAGCAGTAATTTTACACTTGTGCAAGAGCGCAGAATTGCATTTGCCCGCCCGCCCGTCGGACCCGCCTCGCTTGCATCCCTGCCGGCTCTCGCGCAAAGTCGCAGCTGTTCAGAACCGATGCAGGAAATGCCGATGTCCGCCCCGATCAGCCTCTATTTCTGGCCCACGCCCAATGGCCATAAGATCGCCATCGCGCTTGAGGAACTCGGCCTGCCCTATGAGGTGAAGCTGATCGATATCGGCAAGGGTGAACAGTTCGCGCCGGACTTCCTGGCGATTGCGCCGAACAACCGTATCCCGGCCATTGTCGATCCCGACGGCCCTGACGGCGCGCCGGTCTCCGTCTTCGAATCCGGTGCCATCCTGCAATATCTCGCCCGCAAAACCGGCAAGCTCTGCGGCAGCTCCGAACGCGAGAGGATCCAGGTCGAGGAATGGCTGATGTGGCAGATGGGCGGCGTTGGCCCGATGGCAGGCCAGGCCAATCATTTCCTGCGCTATGCCCCGGAAATGGATCCGCCCCAGGTGCTGCCCTATGCCCAGGACCGCTATCGCCGCGAGGTCGGGCGTCTTTACGGCGTGCTTGACCGCCGCCTCGCTGACCGCGCTTTCGTCGCCGGTGACAGCCTCTCCATCGCCGATATCGCGATCTGGCCCTGGGCGCGCGCCTGGGAGAAACAGCAGCAGCAAATCGGCGACAAACCGCATTTCAAAGCCTGGCTTGACCGCCTCGCGGCGCGTCCGGCCTTTGCCAAAGGCATCGCGCTTGCCGCTGATGCAAGGCCCGCCACCCTCGACAAGACCGCCATCGAAAACCTCTACAAACGCTGATGTAAAAAGGCCCGGGATCCATATCCCCGGGCCTCCTTTCATCTGTCCATAAATATCCCGGGGGGAATGCCCTTCACGGGCATCGGGGGGCTGGCCCCCCGCTCGCCGCTTTCAGCCCTCGCCGCGTTTTTCATCCTCGGGCTCAATCACATAGCGCCCCAGCATGGTGATCTGCACCATCAGGAACACGAAAAGCGCCGCCGGAAAGGCAAAGGTCTCCAGCGTCACCCAGGCCGCCTCCGACATATTTCGCCAGATCAGCTCATTCGCCACCGCCAGCAGCAGAAACACCAGCGCAAGCCGCCGCGTCAGGATCATCCAGCCCTCATGCTGCATCGGCAGCGCCGAGCCGAGCACCCATTCCAGCCAGCTCTGCCGGCGCAAAAGCCCGATCCCCAGCAGTGCAGCGAATGTCCCATAGACGAGCGTCGTCTTCATCTTGAAGAAGCTCGCATCGTTGAACCAGGCCGTCAGCCCGCCAAAGAAGATCACCACCAGCCCGGTAAAGACCTGCATCCGCGACAATTGCCCGGTCAGCAGCCAGAGCACCGCAATCGAGGCCAGCAGGATCGGCACAAACACCACCGCCGCCACGATGAACCCGGAATATTCCGTGCCGCCGATCAGATATGTCTCATCCTTGATCCACATATAGATCCCGAAAAAGAGCACCGTCGGCCCCAGCTCCAGCACCTGTTTCAGCACAGGATTGATCGCTTTTTCTGCCATAGTCGCCTTCCACCTGCCGCGTCCGGCAACCGCTCAGCTGCGGTCACCCCGGCGCCAGTCGATATCAAACCGCGTGCCATCGAACAATGGCGCGAGCTCTTTCATCGTCTGCGGCAGTCCCGTCAGCGCAAAACGCGCGAACCGCGCCGCACCAAAACCGCTGGCAGAGCGGAACTTCACCACCAGCTTGCCGCGCGGACCAGGCAGATCCGACAACAGCGCGGCCAGAGCGGCCCGGGACGGCGCCGGAAAGGCCGCATCCGGCAGCTGATTGATCGCTGTGCGCAATTCCAGCTTTTTCTCAGCCACCAGCGCCGCGAAATCGGCCTCGCTGTGAACATCGCCATTGTCGGGTATATTGCTGACAAGAAGCGGCAGCATGACCTGCTCGAACAGACCGAAGCTCTTCACCTCAAGATCGAGCTCCGTCAGCGCCGCACTCATAACCGCCATCTGCGCGGTGCCGGGCGTCGAGAGATCAACATTCTTCAGCCGCGCCCCGAACCGGATGCGCGACGCCTCCCCAAAGGTCAGATCAAACCGGCTTATCTTCGCTTCTTTCTTCGACTTGTCCCAAGCCGCGGTCAGATCAAGCGTCATCGCACCGACCCGCGCCTGCGCGCCGAGCAGGTAATCTGTCCGCGCATCCCCCAGCTTACTGGCAAAGCGCATCCCAGCAGCCTCGACCACAAGATCGGCAGAAGGCATCTCGCCCTTGCGGTCCCAGGCAAGAAGGCTGCCAGAAATGATCACGCTATCGGCATAAAAATTCGGCGCATTTCGCCGATCGCCCCGGATCACAACCTCTTCAAAGGCGCAGCCACCATTCGTCCTGCTCTTTGAACCGGCGCTGAGCGTCAGCCCGCTGTTTTGCAATGCAAGCTGGAAATCCGCCAGTGCCGCGGCACACTCATCGCCCGGGATTTCCTTCCCCTGCGCCTGCCCCGGCAGTTCCGCAAGCCCAAGCCAAAGTCCGATAAGCACAGGAAGCAGATATGAAGCGCTCAGTCGAGATCGGCGAAGCGCGGTCGCATCAGCAGCAGGTTTGCGACCAGAGAACACTTTGTAAAACATCACCACTATCCCGGTCTGGCGCCGCCGCGACCGGCGCTATTTCTCCAGCCCGACCAGCGCCCGGGCAAAGTCATCCGGATCGAAGGGAGAGAGATCGTCGATCTGCTCGCCAACACCGATCGCATGGATGGGCAGGCCGAATTTATCGGCCAGCGCGACAAGCACACCGCCTTTTGCCGTGCCGTCAAGTTTGGTCATCACGAGGCCTGAGACATCGGCAATTTTGCGGAAGATATCGACCTGGGTGATGGCGTTCTGCCCGGTGGTCGCATCCAGCACCAGAAGGGTATTATGCGGCGCGGTCGGGTCTTTTTTCTTCAGAACGCGCACGATTTTCGCCAGTTCCTCCATCAGATCCTGGCGGTTTTGCAGCCGGCCGGCGGTGTCGATCATCAAAAGATCCGCGCCCTCCTCCTGCGCGCGGCCAAGCGCGTCAAAGGCGAGGCTTGCCGGGTCCGAGCCTTCGGGTGCGGTCAGAACCGGCACCCCGGCGCGCTCGCCCCAGACCTTCAGCTGTTCTACCGCCGCTGCGCGGAACGTGTCGCCCGCCGCGATCACCACTGTCTTGCCTGCCGCGCGGAACTGGCTTGCAAGCTTGCCGATGGTCGTCGTCTTGCCAGAGCCATTCACGCCCACCACCAGCACAACCTGGGGCTTTTTCGCATAAAGCGGCAGCGGTTTCGCGACCGGCGTCATGATCCGCGCGACCTCACCGGCAAGGGCCTCTTTCAGCTCGCGGGTCGAAACCTTCCGGCCAAAGCGCCCCTCGGCGATATTGGCAGTCACCCGCACCGCCGTATCCACGCCCAGATCTGTCTGGATCAGCAATTCCTCAAGGCTTTCAAGCATCTGATCATCAAGCACCCGGCGCGGCTCTGCCGCCTCGCCCCTGCCGAAAAGACGCCCGAGAAGGCCAGGTTTTGCAGGCTCTGCAGCCGCTTGCGGCACCACAGGAACCAGCGCAGGAACCACCTCTGCGGCCGGGCTGACAGGGACCGGCGGCGCGATATCCACCGGCGCCGCGCGCTCAGGTGCATCCGGTGCGTGTTTTGGCGAAATGGCCTCCGCCTGGGGAAGGCCGGTCGCGGCAGCTGCCGGTTGCTGCTCCTCTCCACCCGCGGCCCCTTCAGTCTGACCCTGGCACGCATCTCCCGCATCCGCGTGATCCGCACCTTCCTGGACCGCCCCGTCCTGAACAAGGGCATCAAGCCCCTCGCCGATCTTGTCGGATGAGCGGAACAGCCGGTCCTTGAGCTTGCGGAAGATCGACATGGCAAAACCCTTCATTCTGTCGTGTTTTACCTGGTCATTTTGACCTGTGAAGTAAAGGGCATTGGGTCTGCGCCAGACAGTCCTGGCCCTGGTAACCTTCGCGCCCGCCTGTCGCCCCCGCCTGGCCCGCGACACGGCGCGGCCTTTTCCCTGCCCGGGTTTCGTGCTTCGGTGCCGCTATCATGTCTGACCCCGATCTCCTCTCGCCCCCTGCGGCGCCGATCCCGATGCTGGCCTTCGCCCTGGCCGCCGCGACGCCGGTGCCGCTTCTGGTCATTGGCGCCTTCATGGGCGGGGCCTGGCTCTGGGCCGGGTTCCTTTACATGGCAGTTCTGTCGGTGCTGCTTGATCAGCTGATCCCCTGGGTCGCGGGCGCGGGCGAAGAGGGCCAGGAGTTTCCCGGCGCCGATGCGCTTCTGGCCGGGATCGGTTTGTCAGCTCTCGTGCTGCTGCCGGTGGCGGTCTGGGCAGTTGCCGGAGCTTCCGGCCTTTCCGCCGGCCAGCGGCTGCTCATGTTCTTCGGATCGGGCTTCTGGCTCGGTCAGGTCGGCCATCCGGCGGCGCATGAGCTGATCCACCGGACCAGACGCCCGCTTTTCCGTCTTGGTCAGGCCTTTTACGCCGCGATCCTCTTCGGCCAGCATGCCTCGGCGCATCGCCTGGTGCATCACCGCTTTGTCGCGACCGACCAGGACCCGAATTCCGCCCGCGAAGGCGAGAGCTTTTACCGCTTTGCCCCCGCGCGCCTGGATCTGGTCATTCCGTCTGGGGCGGCAGGCGGAAAGCGATCTGCGCGCAAGGGCGCGTTCGCGTCAGGGCCTGCATCCTTACGCGATCTATGCGCTTGGCGGTCTGATCGCGATGAGCCTGGCCTTTGCGGTCGCAGGCCTTGCCGGGATCCTCGCATGGCTCCTCCTGGGGGTTCATGCCCAGATGCAGATCCTCGTCTCGGATTATGTGCAGCATTACGGGCTCAGACGCCGCATCCTCGAAAATGGCCGGCCAGAGCCGGTCGGGCCGCGCCACAGCTGGAACACCGCGCATTGGTTCAGCTCGGCCATGATGCTGAACGCGCCGCGCCATTCTGACCATCACGCCCATCCCACGCGCCCCTGGCCCGCTTTGCGCCTGCCCGAGGCCGATGAGGCGCCGCGCCTGCCCTGGCCGCTGCCAGTGGCCTGCACGCTTGCCTTCCTGCCCCGCACCTGGGCGCGGGCCATCCGGCCGCATCTGAAACGCTGGCGCCAAAGCGATACGGGGCCCGGGGCAAATCCCGGGGTAACAGATGCCTGACTGGCATATTCCGCGAGCCTCTGGCAGGTTTCGCCCCAGGACGGACCCGGCCCGGCAGATCCCCCCGCCGCCAGACTGCGCTAAAGGAGTTCAGATGCGTCTCACCCCTGCCCTTTCCCGCAGCCTCGGGCTCGTTTTCGGGATCGCCTTATTCCAGGGCGTCGCTCAGCCGGGCGCGGCTGACACGGTCACCCCCATGACTGCGGCGGAATTCGACGCCTATGTCGAGGGCAAGACCCTCACCTGGTCGCAATATGGTTCGATCTTCGGGATCGAGGAATATCTGCCCAATCGCAAGGTGCGCTGGAAGACCTCGCCCGATGAATGCCAGTATGGCAGCTGGTTTGAACGTGAGGGCCTGATCTGCTTTGTCTATGAATACGGGGTTGGCGAGCATTGCTGGACCTTCTGGACCGAAGGGGACGAGCTTCGCGCGCTGTCGGCCAATGGCTTTGAGGGATCAGAACTGACCGTGATCAACGAAACGCCGGAGCCGCTGGCCTGCCCCGCGCCGGATGTGGGGGTGTAAAATGACGACAACAATCCGTGGCATGACGCCTTTTCTGGCCGTCCTGGCCCTGCTGGCCGCCCCGGTCATGGCCCAGGATGGGGGTGCACAGCAATTTCAGTCGCCGCCCCAGGCCGAGTTCGGCGATGAGGCGCCCGAAGGTCTGCCCGATACCGCCCCTGAGGCCGGCTCTGACCCCGCGCTCGACGCGGCGCAGTTTGATGCGCTGACCCGGGGCAAGACCTTCGACACCTATGATTCCGAGAGCGGCCTTTACGGCGTCGAAAGCTTCCTCTCCGGTCAGAGGGTGATCTGGCGTGACGCCGAACGCTGCATGCATGGCAGCTGGGACCAGGTCGGCGACAACATCTGCTTCCTTTACGAGGACAAGCCAGATCAGCCGGTCTGCTGGACCTATCATGACCGCGCCGGCTGGATTCTCGGGCGCTATGAGGGACTTTATGAGCTGCCGCCGATCATGCTCTACCCCGCCCAGGGGCCGATCTCCTGCCAGTCCTATCTGGGCGCCTGATCTGGCCTGAAGCAAAGGCGGGGGCGCTCAGAAAAGCGATCCCTGACCGCCGCCTTCCGGGCCATCCCCGCGCGGTTTCGCCGGTTTTACCGGTCTGGCCGGGGCGGCTGGGGACGGAACCGGCGCCGGACGATCTGTCGTACCCGACCCTGACGGCCCCGCAGGCGTGAACCTGCCGGCAGCGAATTCGATTTCAAGATGGGCGGCCTGTCGCGCCGCCTCGACGCTGGTCACGACGTGGCCATCGCCCCAGACCACCGCAAAGCCGCGTTTCAGGGTCTCGCTGTAACCAAGGCTCTGGCGGGTCCGATCCAGCCGTTCCAGCGCCTCGCGTGCGCGGGCGATGCGCTGGCCCGGCACGGCATCAAGACGTAAAGCAACCCCTTCAAGCCGCTGGCGCTGTTCGGAAATCCGCCGCGCTGCATCCTGGGTCAGCCGCATCAGTGCCGGCTCCAGCCGCGAGGACCATTGTGCCAGCTGCATCTGGGCGCGCTCATACCGGCGGGCAAACCGCGCCTCCAGCGCATCGCCGCGATTGGCCACCGCGGCACGCCGCTCGCGCACATAGCCCAGCAGGAGCCCCGGCTGCACCCGCCCGGCCACCCGCGCAAAATCGCCGCGCCGGCGCGCCACCATCAGCCCAAGCGCACCGCCAAGCCGCCCCGCCGCATGATCGAGCCGCTGTGACGCAAGACCCGTCAGCGCCTCGGGGCGCGGCAGGGCGCGGGAAAGATCGCTCAGACGCTGCCGCTTTCGCTCGGCCGATTGCAGGGTCGAACGCAGAAGCCGCGACGACAGCCCGTCGAGGCCCGCGATCAGCTCAAGGCGCACCGGAACCGCCAGCTCTGCCGCAGCGGTCGGCGTCGGGGCGCGCAGATCGGCGGCATAGTCGATCAGTGTCGTGTCGGTCTCATGCCCCACCGCCGAGATCAGCGGAATCCGGCTTTCCGCCGCCGCGCGGACCACAATCTCCTCATTAAAGCCCCAGAGATCTTCGAGCGAGCCGCCGCCCCGCGCCACGATGATCAGATCCGGGCGCGGGATCGGCCCGCCGGGCGTCAGCGCGTTAAACCCCCGGATCGCCGCTGCAACCTCGGGGGCGCAGCGTTCGCCCTGCACGGCCACCGGCCAGATCAGCACATGGCGCGGAAAGCGGTCGCGGAGCCGGTGCAGAATGTCGCGGATCACCGCGCCCGAAGGCGAGGTGACCACCCCGATCACGCCCGGGAGCCAGGGGATCGGCTTTTTACGGGCCGGGTCGAACAGGCCCTCGGCCTGCAACATGGCGCGGCGTTTTTCCAGCATCGCCATCAGCGCGCCGGCCCCGGCGGGGGCAATATCGTCGATGATCAGCTGATATTTCGACTGGCCCGGAAAGGTGGTCATCCGCCCGGTGGCGATCACCTCCATCCCCTCTTCGGGCCGGACCGTCAGCCGCCCCGCCTGGCCCTTCCAGGTGATGGCCGCGATGACCGAACGGTCATCCTTCAGGTCGTAATAGAGATGGCCCGAGGCCGGGCGCGACACCCGACCGATCTCGCCGCGCACCCGGACCATGCCGAATTCGCCCTCGATCACCCGTTTTACCGCGCCCGAAAGCTCGGAGACGGTGAATTCCGGGCTGTTGCTCGCGCCCTGGCCGGGCTCGCTGTCATCGAAAAGTTCCATACGGGCAGTTTTGCCCTGCCCCGCGCCGCAGCGCAACAGGCCCCGTCACTCTGGCCGGTCAGAGCCGTCGCCCGAGCCGCGCCGCCTTCTTCGCCCTGTCCGAAAGTTCGCGCATCCTGCGGGCATTTTCGCGCTCCTCCGGCGTCAGCTCCGCCTCGTTTTTGCCGCGCCGCGCTGCGTAATCGGTCGCCGAGCGGATGCCCCTGTTCACCGCTTTGCGCAGGAACATGTTCACAAGCATATTGATCAGCCGGTTCAGATCCATCTCATCCTCCTCGGGTTGGCGCAGCCCGGGCCTTCGGCAGGCTCAGTCCTCGAACAGCTCGCTCTGGCCGCTTTGCGCTTCATCTTCATCATCATCACGCGGCTGATCGAGGCCCGGCATCGGGCGGTTTTCAAGCAGCCCGGCCGAGCGCAGCTCTTTGAGCCCCGGCAGATCGCGCGCGGATTCGAGACCGAAGTGATCGAGGAACCCTTCGGTCACCACAAACGTCACTGGCCGCCCCGGCGTCATGCGGCGCCGGCCAAAGCGGATCCATTCCATCTCCATCAACTGATCGACCGTGCCACGCGACACGGCAACGCCGCGGATTTCCTCGATTTCCGCCCGGGTTACCGGCTGGTGATAGGCGATGATCGCCAGCGTCTCGATCGCCGCGCGCGACAGTTTTCGGGTCTCGACCTGTTCGCGCACCATCAGATGGCCCAGATCTCCTGCGGTGCGAAAGGCCCAGGCATCCCCCACCCGGGCCAGATGCACGCCGCGCCCCTCATAGCGTTTGCGCAGATAGGCCAGCGCCTCGGCCGGATCGCAGCCATGCGGCATGCGTTTAACCAGTTCCGTCACCGTCATCGGCTCGGTCGCGGCAAAGAGCATGGCCTCGACCATACGCTCCTGCTCGCCCATGGGCGGTGCGTCGAAAAGGCTTTGTTCTTCCGGCTCGCGGCTCATTCCGGATCTCTCCGCCGGATCTGGATCGGCGCGAAAGTCTCGCCCTGGCGCAGGGTCAGCTGGCCGCGTTTCACCATTTCCAGCACCGCCGCAAAATGCGCCGCCGTGACCGAACGCCGCGCCATCGGCGTGGTATCCCAGCCCTCGGGCATGAAACCCGCCAGATCCGCCCAGTCGCCGACATAACCGATCAGCCCGCGCATCCGGTCCAGCGCTTGTTCCATGGTGAAGACATGTTCACGGTCCATGACAAAGGGGCGAAACTCGTCGCGGGTGCGGATGCGGGCATAGGCGCGCATCAGGTCGAGAAGGTTCGCCTCCCATTGCGTCTTGCGCTGCAATGACACGGTCTCGGGCTGGCCGCGCACAAAGAAATCGCGGCCCTTCTGGTCACGCGCCATCAGCCGCGCGGCAGCCTCGCGCATCGCCTGAAGCCGTTCAAGCTGGAAGGCCAGATGCGCCGCGAGATCTTCGGCGGAGGGCCCCGCCTCGCCCGGTTCGGGCGGCAAAAGCAGGCGCGATTTCAGAAAGGCGAGCCAGGCCGCCATCACCAGATAATCCGCCGCCAGCTCAATCCGAAGCTTCGCGGCCTTGTTCACGAACAGAAGATATTGTTCCGCCAGCTGCAAAACAGAGATCCGCCGCAGATCGACCTTCTGCGTCCTCGACAGCGTCAGCAAAAGGTCCAGCGGCCCCTCGAACCCGTCGACATCAACGATCAGCGCCTCGGCGGCGAGCCGGGCGGCAGGGTCAAGCCGTTCCGGCAGGGACCAGTCTTCGGCCAGAGGCAGCTGTTTCTCGTCACTCATCCATCGGCATCCCGCGACAGAGCAAGAAACTCCGCCCCGAGGCCTTCGATGTCAACCGTATCGGGCGCAACCCGGCGTGACAGCGCCCGGGCGGCGCGCGCCTTTGCGGCCTCAGTCATCTCACCGGCGGCGCTGGCCACCTCCTGCATCTGGGCAAAATCCCCCTTGCAATGCAGTGCGATATCGCAGCCCGCCCGGATCGAGGCACAGGCGCGGTCCGAGAGGCTGCCGGAAAGCGCCTCCATATTCAGGTCATCCGTCATCAACAGGCCGTGAAAGCCGATCTCTTCTCGGATCACCCGGATCATCCCGGGGCTCTGGGTCGCGGGATGATCCGGGTCGTAATCGGCGAAGACGATATGGGCGGTCATCGCCATCGGCAGATCGGACAGCGCGGTGAAGGGCCAGAAATCCACCTCATGCAGCGCGGCGCGCGACGAGGTCACGCGGGGAGTTCATGATGGGTATCCTGGCGCGCAAGGCCATGGCCGGGCATATGTTTGATCACCGGCAGCACGCCACCGGCAAGATAACCATCTGCCACGGCGCGACCGATCCGTGCCACCGCTTCGGGGCCGGTGCCATAGCAGCGGTTCTTCAGGAACGGGTGGGTGTCGGCGCGGGCCACATCAAGAACCGGCGCGCAATTCGCATCAATCCCGACGGCGCGCAGATCATATGCGATCAGCCGCGCCATGATCTCCATCGCGCGCGGCGCATTGTCAGGGCCGATGCGGGCGATCAGATCAAAGGGCGGCTCCCATTCGCGCCAATGCGGGGCGCGCATCCGCTGGACGCGGCCACCTTCCTGATCGATCAGGACCGGCGCGTCCCGCCCAACGGCGTCGCGCAGGTCAGCGGTCAGGCGCGACAGCTGCGCAGGGTCTTCGACATTGCGCGCGAAGAGGATGAACCCGAACGGGTCATAGTCACGGAAAAAATCGCGCTCCTGCGGCAGGAGATCCGGACCCGCAAGGCCAAAGATCGCCGCGCCGCGCCCGATTTCGGGCCTTGTCGGCGTGCTCATCTGTGGGTCACCGGGATACAGTTGATCTGTTCCGCCACCGCAGCCGAGCAGAAGCGACGCGCGTCATCTTCGCTGGCAAAGCCAAAGCCGCGCAGCCGCCAGAAGGTATGGCCACCGCTTTCCGCCGATTGCACCACCATCTGTTTTTCCACCATCAGCGGCCCAAGTCTGGCGGCGATCTTCTGCCATTCTGCCCGGGCCTGCGCCTCGCTGTCATAGGCACCGAACTGAACCAGACGGGCGCCGGCCTCGATGGTGGCCGGGTCTTTGCCGGCACCCGAAGGCGCAGAGGCAACGGCTGCGGTCTGCATCACGTTTTCGGGCGTGCCGGCTGCGGAGCCGCCGGTTGCGGCAAGCGTCGACGGCCGCATGCGCGGGCGCGGCGAAGAGGTCATCGCACCGGGCGCCGCCGGGGCCGCAGCAGGTGCCGCCGCTGCGACCAGATCGGCCGAGGCGGTCTCATCCATGCCAAGGGCTTCGGCAAGGGCAAGCGCCACCGCCTCATCCTGGCTGATCGTTGCGGGCTGGCTCTCGGTGGCGAGGACCGGCGCGGCGGGAAGCTGATCGGGGCTGACCTCAAGCGGCAGGGGAGATTCCTCTGCCGCTGACATGCGCGGCGCATCCACCGTTCCGGCTGATGCCATTGCCGGGGCCAGAGGCGCGACCGCAGGCGCGGCCGAGGCCAGCGCAAGACCCGCCACATCATCCGCCGCCAGATCGACCGGCGCCGGTGCCAGCACCACGCGGTCCGAGTTCTTGCCGCCATCGCGCGCCGCCACATCATTGACCGCAAGGCCCTGATGATCGACCACCATGCCGCCGCCCTCTTCCGGCGCGGTCCGCATCGGACCTTCCAGCGCACGCACCACCGGCACGCCCCGCACATCGCGTACCGCGAGTTCCCAGCCCCAATAACCAAGCGACAGGACCAGCGCCACCGAGCCAAGCGCGCCGGCCATATTTACCATGCGCTGGCCGCGCGTCAGCGGGATCTGCGGGGCCACATGCTGCTGCATCTGCGGTTCGGACTGAGCCGCGTAGCCGTCATGATCGTCATAGGCCTGAAACGCCCCGCGCCTCGCCATTGCGGCCTGAGGCTGTTGCGGTTGTGACTGGGCCCGCGCGGCCTGAAAACCACCGCGCTGAGCCCCGCCAATACGGGTCGGCCGCATCGGAGCGGCTTCGGAAAAATTGCCCGGCCGCGCCTGTGATGCGTAGCCGCCGTAATCGCCGAAATCAGCGTTTGCCATGCCTGCCCTCTGCGCCTGCTCTCAGGGCTTATAATGCCCTTTGCCTGTTCGTGGCCGATTGCGGGCGCTTTTGGTCAGCGCATCTCTTCAACCGGCGTCACACCCAGGATAGCAAGACCTGCGCAAATGACAACGCCCGTGGCACGCGCAAGGGCGATTTTCGCCTGTGAATCAGCCACTTTCTCCTGCACGAAGCGCAATTCCGTTTCATCATTGCCACGGTTCCACAACGCGTGGAACTCGGATGCCAGTTCATAGAGATAGAAGGCAATGCGATGCGGCTCGTTATTGCGGGCAGCAATTTCTACCAGACGCGGCCATTCGGCGATCTTTTTCAAAAGCCCGATTTCCGCCGGATGCGACAAAGAGGCGTGATCTGCCGCCAGAAGCGTGGTGTCATCGACCGGGGTTCCGGCCTCGCGCGATTTTCTCAGAACCGAATTCACCCGCGCATTGGCATATTGCACGTAAAAGACCGGATTGTCCTTGGACTGCTCCAGCACTTTTGCGAAATCGAAATCCAGGGCGACGTCATTCTTGCGGGTGAGCATAATGAAACGGGTGACATCGGCCCCCGCCTCTTCCACCACATCGCGCAGCGTGACGAATGTGCCCGCACGCTTTGACATCTTGAAAGGTTCGCCGTTCTTATACAACTTCACCAGCTGGATCAGCCTGATATCCAGCGGCACGCGGCCCCCGGACAGTGCCGCCACCGCCGCCTTCATCCGTTTGACATAGCCGCCGTGATCGGCGCCGAAAATGTCGATCAGCTGATCGAAGCCGCGTTTCACCTTATTATAGTGATAGGCGATGTCGGGCGCGAAATAGGTCCAGGAGCCATCCGATTTCATCACCGGGCGGTCAACATCATCGCCGTGATCGGTCGAGCGGAACAAAGTCTGTTCGCGGGCTTCCCAATCTTCGGGGAGCTTGCCTTTCGGGGGCTCCAACACGCCTTCATAGATCAGACCTTTGGCGCGCAGCTCAGTGATGGCCGCTTCGATCTCACCGGTGCCGTAAAGCGCCTTTTCCGAGGAATAGACATCCATCCGCACTCCGAGGGCTGCGAGATCCTCGCGGATCATCCCCATCATCGCCTCGGTCGCGAATTCGCGGATATCGGTCAGCCAGACGGATTCCGGCTGGTCGATCAGGCTGGCGCCGTATTTCTCTTTCAGCGCCTCGCCAACCGGGATCAGGTAATCGCCGGGATAGAGCCCTTCGCGGATCTCGGGCTCAAGCCCATTGGCCTCGCGGTAGCGTTCATAGGCCGAGCGTGCCAGAACATCGACCTGGGCGCCGCCATCATTGATGTAATATTCGCGAGTGACATCCCAGCCCGAGAAGGCCAGCAGGTTAGAGAGCGCATCGCCCACCACCGCACCGCGCACATGGCCGACATGCATCGGGCCGGTGGGGTTCGCCGAGACGAATTCGATATTCACCTTCTCGCCGCCGCCAATGGCAGAGCGGCCGAAATCAATGCCCGCCGCGAGGGCGACACGGACGAGACCCTGCCAGACCGCATCATCAAGCCGCAGGTTGAGAAAGCCCGGGCCTGCAACATCGGCGCCGGCAATGCGCGGATCTTCCAGCAGGCGGGTGGCCAGTTCGCTCGCGATCACGCGCGGCTGGAGGCCTGCGGGTTTCGCCAGCACCATGGCGGCATTGGTGGCCATATCGCCATGCGCGGCATCGCGCGGCGGTTCGACCGCGACATTCGAGAGGTCGAGACCTGCGGGCAGAACGCCGTCCTGAGCCATCCGGCCCAGAGCATCCACCACCGCGCCGCGGATATCCGCAAAGAGGTTCATCTGATCAAATCCTGTCCTGATGGATCAGGCATTGCCAGAGGCGGCGGCATTGGTCAAGCGAAGCCCGGGATTTCAGGCCGGGAAAGGGGGCGCTGCCCCCTCGCGGCGGAGCCGCTCACCCCCGGGATATTTAGAGACAGATGAATGGGGTCAGGAGGCGGGCTGGTCTTTCGGGTCTTTATAGACGCCCTGCTCCTTCAGCGCATCCATCACCTCTTTCGGCATATAAGTCTCATCATGCTTGGCGAGAAGCGTGGTCGCCTCGAAGGTTCCCCCAATGAGATTGCCGGTCGCAATGGTGCCGGTGTTTTCCTTGAAGAGATCGGGACGCGGATCCTTGCCGATGTAGCGGACCGGGATCTCGGCGCCGCCATCGGTGATGATGAAATCGAAATGCACGCCGGCGCGGTTGACGATCGAACCGGCTTTCACAAGGCCGCCAAGCCGGAAGATCTCGGTCTCGGGCGGGGCCTCGGCCAGCACCTGGGTCGGGCTGCGGAAAAAGTTGATGCCGTCTTTCAGGGCGAAGCCGATGAAGATCGTGGCCAGGACCATGGCAAGCGCCGCAAGCACGATGATCTGGATGCGGCGCTGTTTCTTCAGCCCCTTCATCCCCCGGAATTGCGGTTTCGCTGTGCTTTGCATGGCTGTCCTTCCTGCGTCAGGGCAGTGGTGGCAGGTATTGCTTCCCTTTGCCCTGACTTCGATCAAGTCCCCTGAAGGATGTTACGGGAAAACAGGCGCCATCAACAGGCCCGTGGTTTCATCGATCCCAAGCATGAGATTGGCATTTTGCAGCGCCTGACCGGATGAGCCCTTGGTCAGATTGTCGAGCACCGCGATCACCACCACGCGCCCCGGGATCCGGTCGGCGATCACCCCTATATGGCAATGGTTCGAGCCGGCAATATCCCGCGTCGAGGGCAGCGCGCCGAAAGGCAGCACATGCAGGAACGGCTCTGACGCGTAAGCTGCCGCAAGCGCGGCATGGACCGCCTTAGCATCGCCTTTGACATAGGTCGTGGCGAGTATGCCCCGGTTCATCGGCAGCAGATGCGGGGTGAATTGCACCAGCACCGGCCTCCCGGCGATTTTCGAGAATTCCTGATCGAATTCGCCGAGATGGCGGTGTTTGCCGCCCGCCGAATAGGAATGGGTGCCGCCCGAAAGCTCGGCATGGAGGAGGTTTTCCTTAAGCGAGCGCCCCGCCCCCGATACCCCCGCCTTAAGGTCGATCAGAATGTCATCAAGGTCAATAACTCCCGCCGCGATCAGCGGACGCAGCGCATATTGCCCGGTTGCGGCATTGCAGCCGGTGCCGGCGATCAGGCGCCCCTTGCGGATATCATCCCGGTAGAATTCGGTGAGCCCGTAAACCGCCTCTTTCTGCATCTCGACCGCCGTATGGGGCTGGCCATACCATTTTTCATATTCCGCCGGGTCGCGCAGACGGAAATCGGCCGAGAGATCGACGATCTTCAGATCCTTTGGCAGCTGTGAGATCACCGCCTGGCTGGTGGCATGGGGCAGCGCGCAGAAACAAAGATCGATCTGGGCGAAGTCGATCTCATCGATCTTCACCAGCTGCGGCAGGTCGAGATGGCGCAGGAAGGGAAACACATCCGCCATCGCCATGCCGGCCTTGCGATCCGCCGAAAGTGCGGTGATCCGCATCTGAGGATGGCCGGCGATCAGCCGGACAAGCTCTGCCCCGGTATAGCCGGAGGCACCGAGAATTGCGATGCGGAAGGTCATGGGCGGTATCCATCAGCAAGGGGAGATTTCTGCCCGCTTTCCTGACGTGATTTCCCGCTGTTTGCAATGCGGCATAGCGGCAAAAGCGCGGAGCCCTGCCCCGCATCCCGGAGTATTCAGATTCAAAAGGAAGGGGCAGCAAAATGCCGTATTCCTCTTGAGAAAAACACTCCCGCCGGATTCGCTGCTGTCAGCCCTCGGCGTCGGCGCGGCTCTTGCCCGCCATATCCAGCGCCAGCGTGGCCGCCATGAAGGGATCGAGATCGCCATCAAGCACGCCTTGCGTGTCCGAGGTCTCATGGCTGGTGCGCAGGTCTTTCACCATCTGGTAGGGCTGCAACACGTAAGAGCGGATCTGGTTGCCCCAGCCCGCATCCCCTTTGGCATCATGTGCCTCGTTGATCGCCGCCGAGCGCTTGTCCAGCTCCTGCTGGTAAAGCCGTGCCTTCAGCGCATTCATCGCAATCTCGCGGTTCTGGTGCTGCGATTTCAGCGAGGAGGTCACCACGATCCCGGTCGGGAAGTGGGTGATCCTGACCGCCGAGTCGGTTTTATTCACGTGCTGACCGCCGGCGCCGGACGACCGGAAGGTGTCGATGCGGATATCCTTGTCTAGCACCTCGATCTCGATATTGTCATCGACCACCGGATAGACCCACACGCTCGCAAACGAGGTCTGGCGCTTGTCGCCCGACCCGAAAGGCGAAATCCGAACCAGGCGATGCACGCCTGATTCCGTCTTCAGCCAACCGTAAGCGTTATGGCCCGAGATCTTATAAGCGACCGATTTGATCCCCGCCTCCTGCCCGGCTTCCTCTGAGAGCATCTCAACGGTGAAACCGCGACGCTCCGCCCAGCGGGTGAACATTCGCGCCAGCATCTCGGCCCAGTCCTGCGATTCCGTGCCGCCCGCGCCTGCATTGATCTCAAGGAACGTGTCATTGCTGTCGGCCTCGCCATTCAGCAAAGCCTCCAGCTCTTTTTGAGCCGCGACCTCAAGCAGCGCCTTCAGCGCATCCTCAGCCTCCGCAACCAGCGCATCCTCGCCCTCGGCCTCGCCGAGCTCGATCAGCCCGAGATTGTCATTCAGCCCGCTTTCGATCAGCCGGTAGCCGTTCAGCGCATCCATCAGCGACTGCCGCTCGCGCATCAGCTTCTGCGCCCGGGCCGGATCATTCCAGAGATCCGGCTGCTCGATCAGCGCGTTGAACTCCTCAAGCCGGTGCGGCGCCATCTCAAGGTCGATCCGCTGTGCCAGAAGGCCCAGCGACTTGCGGATCTGATCAACATTGCCTTGCGTCTCGGCGCGCATAACTCACCCTCTCAATCATCGAGCGGCGTCATATCTCCTGGGGCTCTCCGGAACAAGGGGCCTGTGCGCGCGCCCCATGCGACACCACCCCGAGGCGCGGCGCCCGGCGCGCGCGCCTGCCAGGTCAATAGAGCCCGCCCGATGACACCGTGCCGAAATCCGCCTTGCCCGGGATCACCCGCGTCTCGCCCGTCGCGGTTGTGACCGAAGCCGAGCCGCTTTCCGTCTCGCCATAGGCAAACAAGGGCAGGTTCTGGCCCATTTCGAAGCCGCCATCCACCATGGCGCCCAGCCCGAAATCGACATCCGTGCCCTCGCGGAAATATTCCGCCACCACATTCGCGCCCGAAGCATCATCTGACAGCCGCGCGCCGGTGAACCGGTCGATCTTCACGAAATAACCCCCCGGCGGCACTTTGAATTTCGAACCGCCGTATTTCTTCACGACCTCTTTCATGAAATCCTGGAAGACCGGCACGCAAAGCGTCCCGCCATAGGCGCGCGAGCCAAGCGTCCGCGGCTGGTCAAAGCCGATATAGCAGCCCGCCACAATGTTCGACGTATAGCCGATGAACCAGACATCCTTGGCGTCATTGGTCGTGCCGGTCTTGCCCGCCACCGGCACCGGCAACCTGACCCCACTGCCCGAGCCGCGCTGCACCACACCTTCCAGCATCGAGGTCAGCTGATAGGCGGTGATCGCATCCATCACCCGCTCGCGGTTCGAGGTGATCTTCACCCCGTTGCCCCGGGGAAGATCACCGGCGCCGCAATCCTCGCAAGAGCGTTTGTCATGGCGGTAGATGGTGCGCCCGTAGCGGTCCTGCACCCGGTCGACCAGCGTGGGCTCCACGCGTTCGCCACCATTGGCGAACATCGCATAGGCCGCCACCATCTTGTAAAGTGTGGTCTCCTGGGCACCGAGGCTGTTCGCCAGATGCTGGCCCAGCCGGTCATAGACGCCAAAACGCTCGGCATAGGCCGCGACCGTCGACATCCCCACTTCCTGCGCCAGACGAATGGTCATCAGGTTCCGCGATTGCTCGATCCCGGTCCTCAGAGGCGTCGGTCCGTAGAATTTGTTCGAGGCATTCTTGGGAGTCCAGAGCCCCTGCGGCGTCTCGATCTCGATCGGCGCATCGACCACGATGGTCGCGGGCGTATAGCCGCTGTCCAGCGCCGCCGCATAGACGAAGGGCTTGAACGAAGAGCCCGGCTGGCGTTCGGCCTGGGTGGCGCGGTTGAACACCGAATACTGATACGAGAACCCGCCCTGCATCGCGAGGACCCGGCCGGTATTCACATCCATCGCCATGAAGGCGCCCTGCACTTCCGGCACCTGGCGCAGGGTCCAGCGGATGAACGCGCCATCCGCATCCTTCACCATGCGGCGCACCAGCACCACATCCCCGACCTCGACCAGATCCGAAGCGCGTGTCGCCTTCTTCCCAAGCTTGCCATCGGCCAGGCGCTTCCTGGCCCAGCTCACGTCATCGGCCGGAATATCGCCGGTTTCCGCCACTCCCTCGATGCCGATCGTGGCAGAGCGCTCGCCCAGCGAGAGCACCACCGCCGGATACCAGCCCTCGATATCGCGCGACACATCCGTCGCACTCAGCGCCGCGCGCCAGTCTTCCTCGCGGGACAGCTGATCGGCTGCGATGGTCTTGCCGGTGCCGCGCCAGACCCCGATGCCACGGTCATATTTCTCCAGCGCCTTGCGCAAAGCCGCCTGGGCGATCTCCTGCAATTCCTGGTCAATGGTGGCGCGGATCGTCATGCCGCCTTCAAAGAATTCCTTGCGCCCGAAATCCCGCGACAGCTGGCGCGAGACCTCTTCGGTGAAATAGGTCCGCCCGGGAAGCTCTTGCCGGAAAGACGGAAAATCACCGTTCTGCACGGACAAAAGCGGGGCCTCGCGTTCGGATTTCCAGCTGGCCTCGTCGATATAGCCATTGTCCCGCATCTCGCGCAGCACATAGTTGCGCCGGTCGATCAGCTTCTGGCGATTGCGCACAGGGTGGAAATCAGAGGGCGCCTTAGGCATCGAGGCAAGCGTCGCCGCCTCATGTGGTGACAGCTCGGTCAGGGATTTGTTGAAATAGGTCTGGGCCGCTGCTGCGACACCATATGAATTCTGCCCGAGAAAGATCTCGTTGAGATAGATCTCGAGGATCCTTTCCTTTGACAGCGTCTCCTCAAGCCGTGTGGCGAGGATGATTTCCTTGATCTTGCGCTCGACCCCGGCGGCGCCCTTACGGGTCCCGTCGAGCAGCATGTTCTTCGCCACCTGCTGCGTGATGGTCGAGGCGCCGCGCACATCCTGGCCGCGCGATCTGACCGCCTCGGAAAAGGCGGCGAGCATACCGCCGGCATCATAGCCCTGATGGCTGAAGAAATTCTTGTCCTCGGCCGAAACAAAGGCCTGCTTCACCAGATCGGGAATATCCTCGGCCGAGACAAACAACCGGCGTTCATCGGCGAATTCATCCAGAATCCGCCCCTCACCGGAATAGATCCGGCTGATGGTGGCGGGGGCATATTTCGCAAGGCTCTCATGGCTCGGCAGATCGCGCGAATACATCCAGAAAATCGCGCCAACCGTCAGGGCACCAAAGAAGATGCCAAGCGTGACAGCTGAAAAGATAGCCCCAAAGAAAGAGGCGATGAATCGCAACACTGCTCTGATCCCCGGATGATGCTGCCTTTCCCTATATCAGACGCGCCCCCCCGTCAAAACCCTGGCCATCACCAGATCGTCACCCCGGCGGAAACCGCCCGACCGAACATACCTGACCGAACAGGCCCGGGGAACCTCACCAAAGCGCCAGACATCGCGCTGCATTTTCTGTCACTAAATATCCCGGGGGAGTCATGGCTCCGCCATGACGGGGGCAGCGCCCCCTGCCCGGCCCGCCACTGCACGCGGCCCCCGTCCAGCGCCGCCCTCAGTCCAGCGCGGCCCTCAGTCCCGCGCCGCCCGCAAAGCCGCATCTTCCTTTGCCCAGGCAAGGATCCCGTCCCGCATCGCCGCGGCCATCCTGGCCCGCCATTCCGGATCGGTCAGCCGTTTCAGATCCCGCGCCGAGGACAAAAAGCCCAGCTCCACAAGGACCGAAGGAATATCGGGGGATTTCAGCACCGAGAAGCCGCCTTCCTGATGCGGCTTGCGATGCATCCTGAGATCCGCCCCCTTTATCGACGCCTCCAGCGCCGACACCAGCCGGTCGATCCTTGGCTTTGTCTCGGTCCGTGCCATGTCGATCAGCACTGTCGCCACCAGATCGTCCTGGGCCGAAAGATCGATCCCCGCCAGCAGATCGTCACGCTCATGCCGTTCGGCCAGCGCCTCCGCCGCGGCATCGCTGGCCGCATCTGAGAGGGTGTAAAGCGTCGCGCCATGCGCCTCGCCCTCGGCCAGGGCATCGGCATGGAGCGAGAGAAACAGATCCGCGCCCGCTGCCCGCGCCACCGAGATCCGCGTCTCAAGCGGCACGAAGATGTCTTCTTCGCGGGTCAGAACCACTTTGAACCGCTCGTCCCGCGCCAGCAATTCCTTGAATTCACGCGCGAATGTCAGCATCAGATCGGCTTCTTTATGGCCGTCGCGTTCTGCGCCCGGGTCGATGCCGCCATGACCGGGATCAAGCACCACGATGATCGACCCGCCCGCGCGCCTCGCGATCACCGGAACATCTGCAGGCACCGGCAGAGACCATTCCTCAGGCTCCGGCAGCGCGGTGATCTTTGCAAAATTTGCCGCCGAACTCGGGCTCAGACGAATGGTCAGCCGCGCCGTCTCGGCGGCCCCTGCCCGGCCGGTCTCCATCCCCGCCCGGAGCACCTGCCAGGGCCCGTCCAGTTCGATCACCAGCCGCGACCAGCCGGGACGGAAGATCCCTGCCCGCATCGCACGAACAGGCTCTGCCACCTGGGGCATCCGCTCAAGGCCCGCCCAGTCGACCTCGCGCATGTCAAGGATCATGCGCGGCGGGTTATCAAGCATTCTCACCCGCCAGGGCACCGGCTGGCTGATCGACAGATCCAGCACCAGATCGCCGGTTTCCTGCGAAAGCGACGATTGCGCCGGATCAAACCGGGCCAGCGCGCTCAGCACAGGTGTGACCGCCGGCGGGCTGGTTTCAGCCTTCAGCCCAGGGACAGGTCCGCCCGACAGCATAACAGCAAAGGCCACGGCCAAAGCCCGCGCCAGCCTTGAAACTCCCATAGAGCCCGATCCCCGCAACCCGCATCCGGAACCTGTCAAAGGCCGGAAAATGTTCCCGTGATTATGGAAAATCCGCCGTGTGAAGTCCATTCACCTTGCGGCCATGAAGCGCGAGAGCCGCGCCAGCCCCTCGACAATATCTGCGGTCGCCCGCGCATAGGAAAAGCGCAGCCGCTGCCGGCCCCGGATCGGATCGAAATCCAGCCCCGGCGTCACCGCCACGCCTGCGTTCTGCAGGATCTCGCTCGCAAATTCCAGGCTGTTTTCCGTCAGATCCGATACATCCGCATAGATGTAGAACGCCCCGTCCGGCGGCGCGATCCGGGTGAAACCGGCTTTCGGCAGGCCTTCCAGCATCAGACGGCGGTTCTCGCGGTAGACGGCGCGATTGGCCTCCAGCTCATCGGTGCAATCCAGCGCCGCCAGGGCCGCGATCTGGGCAGGATGGGGCGGGCAGATGAACATATTCTGCGCCAGCCGCTCGACCCGGCGGATCTGATCCTCCGGCACCACCATCCAGCCGATCCTCCAGCCGGTCATCGAGAAATATTTCGAGAAGGAATTGATCACCCAGGCAGTGTCGCTGACCTCCAGCGCCGAAACCGCCCGCGCGGCGTAATGCAGCCCGTGATAGATCTCGTCCGAGATGAAGGGGATACCGCGTGCCTCTGCCCAGCCGGTCAGCGCCGCCAGCGCATCGCGGTCGAGCATCGTGCCGCTCGGGTTACCAGGTGAGGCGACGATCAGCCCGTCGAGGTCATGGCCGTCAAGATCCGCCGGCACCGGCTGCAGCCGGTTCTCATCCTGCGCCGGAATGCCGACCGGCACCAGCGACAACGCGCGCAGGATCTGGCGATAGCTCGGATAGCCCGGTTCCCCGAGCCCGACCCGCTGGCCGGCATCGAACAGCGCGGTGAACGCCAGCAGGAACGCGCCGGAAGAGCCTGAGGTCACAATGACCCGGGCAGGATCGATGTCGATATCATACCAGCGCCGGTAAAGCCCGGCGATGCCCGCGCGCAGCTCGGGCAGGCCGGTCGCGACCGTATAGCCCAGCGGCTGGTCAAGGGCGTGGATCAGCGCGTCGCGGGCGGCTTTCGGCGCGGGCGTGCCGGGCTGGCCGACTTCCATATGGATGATATGGCGGCCTTCGGCCTCAAGCCGGCGGGCCTGTTCCATCACATCCATCACAATAAAGGGATCGACATCACCCCGCCTGGATCCCTGACTTGTAATGCCCATCCGCTGCCCCCTAAAATGCCGGAAATCACGCGCGAGCCGGCTGACTGGACCCTGCGCGTGCCAAGGTCAACCCGGAAGGATTCCCCCTATGCGCCCCGCCCTCGCCCTTGCCGCGCTTCTGACGGCTGTCTCAGTTCCTGCGGTAAAGGCGGAAAGCCTGAAAGACATGATCGCCGCCGAGCCGGAGGTCTTCAACGACGCGGTGGCCGACTACCTTCTGGCCAATCCCGAGATCATCATCGAGGCGATGAAGGTTCTGCAATCGCGCGAGGATGATGCCGCCGCCTCGCGCGATATCGACATGCTGGCCGCGAACCGCGATGCGATCTTCAACAATGCCGCCGACTGGTCGGGCGGCAATCTCCAGGGCGATGTGGTGCTGGTCGAATTCATGGATTACCGCTGCGGCTATTGCCACAAGGCCTTTGAAGAGGTCGAAGAACTGGTGAAAAGCGACGGCAATATCCGCTTCGTGCTGAAGGAATTCCCGGTTCTGGGCGAGCAGTCGGTGCTGGCGGCAAAATTCGCCATCGCGGTGAAGATGCTCCATGGCGACGAGGCCTATAAGAAAGCGCATGACGCGCTTTTCGCGATGCGCGGCGATATGACGCCCGATACGCTGACGCGGCTGGCGGAAGGGCTGGGCCATGACGGGGCGGCGCTGCTGGCAAAGGCCGCAACGCCCGAAGTCCAGGCAGTGATCGACGCCAATTACGCGCTGGCCGATACGATGGCGATCAACGGCACACCGACCTTCGTGATCGATGACGCGATGGTGCGGGGCTATGTGCCGCTGGACGGAATGCGCCAGATTGTCGAACGCCAGCGCAAGGGCTGACCTTCAGACCACAGATTAAAAAAGCCCCGCAATCCTTTAAGATTGCGGGGCTTTTTGATGTCTGTGGGTTCACTCTGCCGCTTTGATCGTCTCGGCGTCGATCTCGACTGCGCGTTTCTCGACCAGCTCGACGATATGGTCGATCATCTGGTCATTGTTCATCTTATGGCTTTGTTTGCCGGCCATATAGACCATGCCATTCCCTGCACCACCACCGGTAAAGCCGATATCGGTCATCAGCGCCTCACCCGGCCCGTTCACCACACAGCCGATGATCGAAAGGCTCATCGGCGTCTTGATATGTTCCAGCCGGCGCTCGAGTTTCTCGACGGTTTTGATCACGTCAAAGCCCTGGCGCGCGCAGGAGGGGCAGGAGATGATCTGCACGCCGCGCGTCCTGAGGCCCAGCGATTTCAGGATCTCATAGCCGACCTTGACCTCCTCGACCGGGTCCGCCGAAAGCGAGACCCGGATCGTATCGCCGATGCCGAACCACAAAAGGCTCCCCAGCCCTACCGCCGATTTCACGGTGCCCGACATCAGGCCCCCGGCCTCGGTGATCCCGAGGTGAATGGGCGCATCGGTGGCGGCAGCCAGCTGTTGATAGGCGGCGGCTGCAAGGAACACATCCGAGGCCTTCACCGAGATCTTGAATTCGTGGAAATCGTGATCCTGCAGGATCCTGATATGGTCGAGGCCACTTTCGACCATCGCATCCGGGCAGGGTTCGCCATATTTATCAAGGAGATGCTTTTCCAGAGACCCGGCATTCACCCCGATCCGGATCGAACAGCCATGGTCTTTCGCGGCGCGGACCACCTCGGCCACGCGCTTCGCGTCGCCGATATTGCCGGGGTTGATGCGCAGACAGGCGGCGCCTGCCTCGGCGGCCTCGATGGCGCGTTTGTAGTGGAAATGGATATCCGCCACGATGGGCACCGGGCTTTCGCGGCAGATTTCGCGCAAAGCGGCGGTCGAATCCGTATCGGGCGTCGAGATACGGACGATATCCGCCCCCGCCTCTGCCGCACGGATCACCTGATCCAGCGTCGCGCGCACATCCGACGTGATCGTGTTGGTCATGGTCTGCACCGAGATCGGCGCATCGCCCCCGACCGGTACAGAGCCGACCATGATCTTCCGGCTCTGGCGGCGTTCGATATTCCGCCAGGGGCGGATCGGGTTGAGACTCATTCCCGCATACTCCGGTTGATGCCTCGCCCTATGTAATCCCGCCCGTGCCGCACGGCAACCGGCCCGCAGCACGGGCCGGGTCACATTGCAGCAATGTCGCAGATTACCGCGCCCTGATTACTGGGCGGGCTTTGTGGTCGCGCAGCTGGAAGCCAGATTGGGCAGCGCGCCGCTGGCATCTGCCGTCATGATCCGCGCCAGATCGCGGTCTTTCGCCAGATCGGCTTCGGCATATTTGCCGGTCACCGCTTCGGGCGAAAGCGCGATATTCGACGCGACATTGGCGCCGGGTGCGGCCGGACCATAGGTCTTGCCGCCCACCACGAAATAGACGCCGCCGGAATTGCCGGTGCGCAGGCTTGCCACCTCTTCCATCGCCGGCACCTGATAGCTTTCGCAGGTGTTCAGGATCTTCTCAAACAGGACGGTACCATCGGCAGAACTCACGCGCATCCAGGCCGGGCGCACCGCCAGGATCTGCACACCCGGAGGCGCATCGGCGGTGACCTGGATCACGCCCTCCTGCGGCCCGGCGCCGGTCTCTGCTGCGACAACGCCGCTGACACCGCCGGCCTCGGCCCCGCCTATACGCGGGTCAATCGAGCCGATCGGGCCATTGCGCGATTCAAACACCGGCACATCAAGCGCCTGCGGACGGTAAAGCCGGTCCATCAGATCGGGCGCGGCCCCGGCCTGAGCGGTCTGGGTCACCGGGGTCCGGCTCGCCTCGTCGCTCATGGCGGTTTGCTGCGCCACATCCTGTTGCAGCGGATCGATGGAGACGACGACCGCAGGGGCCTCATCCACCGGCGCCAGCTGCACGCGCTGCACCTCCTGAAGGATCGACCAGCCGCCATACCCGATGGCGCCGATCAGCACGACCAGAACGGCAAGCGAACCCACAGCCCCCGGCTCGATCTTCGAGAGCCAGCTTTCGCCGCGCGGCACGAAGGTCAGATTGGGATTGGCAAGCGGTTCCGAGAAATCGCTGCGCGGGCGCGCCTGGGCCGCGCGCGGCGTCCCTGCCTGGGCCGACATGCCATGGGCGGGGGTGAAATTCGCTTCCTTGCAGAAGCGTGCGAAAGCGATATCCGAATCCATGCCCAGATAGCGGGAATAAGACCGCACATAGCCCGCCACGAAACCGGGCGATTCAAAAGCGGAGATATCAGCATTCTCGATGGCGGCTATATAGGTCGCCTTGATCTTCAGATCGCGCTGAACATCAAGAAGGGACTTGCCCAGCGTCGCGCGTTCACCGCGCATAATATCACCAAGCCGCAAGTCGAAATCGTCAAAGCCTTTCGGCTTTTCGTCTTCCGCTGCCTGAGGTTTCGACCTCCAGCTGATCATGCGATGCCCGTCCCCCAGCCTGCGCCTCTGGACCCGTTTGGCCGCGCCTTATCTGGCATCGGTCTCTTCGGGTTGTCCCACCGGGTGAGTCTCCGCGTCCTTATCACGTTCGCGCGACTCACCTCGCTTCGTATTGCGAAAACGCTAACACAGGGCAAGAGTTTTTGCACATGCGAGAATGCTCAGGCGGATGCTTCGGCGCGATTCAGCGCACAATGCCCCCAGAGCTGATCCATCGCCTTCACAAGCTGGTCAATTTCCGCCGCGCCATGCACCGGCGAGGGCGTGAACCGCAGCCGTTCGGTGCCGCGCGGCACGGTCGGGAAATTGATCGGCTGCACATAGATGCCGAACTGGTCGAGCAACATATCCGAGAGCATCTTGCAATGGATGGGGTTGCCGACATGAACCGGCACAATATGTGTATCATGATCGATGATCGGCAGGCCAAGGCCGCGCAGCCGCATCTTAAGGATGCGCGCCTGGTCCTGGTGCTGTTTGCGCAAAGCCCGACCGCCCTCGCCCTTCAGAAACCGGATCGCGGCCGCCGCACCTGCCGCAACCACCGGCGGAATCGAGGTAGTGAAGATAAAACCGGGCGCATAGGAGCGCACGGCATCAACCATCTTCGCAGATGCAGCAATATAGCCGCCAAACACGCCGAAAGCCTTGCCCAGCGTCGCGTTCACAATATCGATCCGGTGCATCTGGCGATCACGTTCCGCAAGCCCTGCCCCGCGCGCGCCATACATGCCAACGGCATGGACTTCGTCGAGATAGGTCAGCGCGCCGAATTCTTCGGCCAGGTCACAGATCGCGCTGATCGGCGCCACATCGGCATCCATTGAATAGATCGATTCAAACGCGATCAGCTTCGGCGCGGCAGGGTCATCCGCCGCCAGCAATTCGCGCAGATGCGCCACATCATTATGGCGGAAGATCCGCTTCTGACCGCCGCCGCGCCGGATCCCCTCGATCATCGAGGCGTGATTGAGCGCGTCCGAGTAAATGATCAGCCCGGGGAAAATCACCTTCAGCGTCGAAAGCGTCGCATCATTGGCAGTATAGGCAGAAGAGAAAACCAGCGCCGCCTCCTGGCCATGCAGATCGGCGATCTCGGTCTCGAGCCGTTTGTGATAGACGGTCGTGCCCGAGATGTTGCGGGTGCCGCCCGAACCGGCGCCGGTGGCCTCCAGCGCCTCATGCATCGCGCCCAGCACGTCCGGATGCTGCCCCATGCCAAGATAGTCATTGCCACACCAGACGGTGATCTGCTGCTCGCTGCCATCGGGACGGGTGCGGATCGCATGCGGGAACTGGCCCTTGCGACGCTCGATATCAATGAAGGTGCGGTAGCGCCCCTCGTCATGAAGCCTGCCAAGCGCGGAATCGAGCGCTGCATCGTAATTCATGGGTCCGTCCTCACGTCTTTGCGGCGCCCTTTATGGACCTCAAGCCGCCGCCCGGCTTTGATATGCGTCATGTCACGACACAAGTGAACCTGACGAAATGTCGCTGCCACCATATAATCATTCTAAACCCAGCTTTAGCGTGGTGCGACACAAAATGCTACCTCTCCGGATTGGTTAACTGATATCCGGACGGCCTCACCGCAAACAGATGGCAGGCGCCGCCTCTGGACAGTTGCGCCCGGTCCTGGCAGGTTTCCTCAACATGACCCGGGAGAGACCGCGATGAGCGCCGCCGACACCAACAATCACCTGGACCAGATCCTTGCAGGGATCGACAGGGCCCTGCCCGACGCGATTGAGCGCCTGAAAGAGCTTTTGCGCATTCCCTCGATTTCGACCGACCCCGCCTGGAAAGCCGATTGCGCCCGCGCCGCCGACTGGCTGGTCGCCGATCTGCAGAGCCTTGGCTTTGAGGCCAGTGCCCGCCCGACGCCGGGGCATCCGATGGTGGTCGCCCATGCCGGCGAGGGACCGCGCCATATCCTGTTTTACGGCCATTACGATGTGCAGCCGGTGGATCCTCTGGCGCTGTGGCACCGCGATCCCTTTGATCCTGTTGTGGAAAGCACCCCCAAAGGCGATGTGATCCGCGGCCGTGGCACCTCGGATGACAAGGGCCAGCTGATGACCTTTATCGAGGCCTGCCGCGCCTGGAAGGCCGTGAATGGAAGCTTGCCCTGCCGCATCACCATTTTCCTTGAGGGCGAAGAGGAATCCGGCTCGCCCTCGCTGATCCCGTTCATGCAGGAAAACGCCGCCGAACTGACCTCGGATATCGCGCTGATCTGCGACACGTCGATGGTCTCGCCCGGCGTGCCCTCGATCGCGGGCCAGCTGCGGGGGATGCTCAAGGATGAGTTCACCCTGCACGGGCCAAAGATCGACCTTCATTCCGGCCATTACGGCGGCCCGGGCCTTAACCCTTTGCGCGAAATCGCAAAACTCATCGCGAGCTTTCATGACGACCAGGGCCGCGTCGCGGTCGCGGGCTTCTATGAGGGCGTGCATGAGGTCCCGTCCGAGCTGAAACGGCAATGGGAACTGAGCGGCTTTGACGAGAAGGATTATCTCGAATCGGTCGGCTTCACCGTGCCGCATGGCGAGGCCGGCTATACGACGCTGGAACAGCAATGGGCGCGTCCGACGCTGGAGATCAACGGGCTTTGGGGCGGCTATCAGGGTGCCGGCTCAAAAACGGTGATTCCCGCCGAGGCCCATTGCAAGATCACCTGCCGCCTCGTGGGCGATATGGACCCCGATGATCTGCGCCGGAAGGTCCGCGCCCATGTCGAGGCCCGCCTGCCGAAGGACGCGAAGATCACCTGGGATAACAATCTCGAAGGCTCGCCGGCGGCGGTGATGAACACCGACCGCCCGGAATTCGAAGCCGCGCGCGTTGCACTGTCCGACGAATGGAACCGCGAGGCGGTGATTGTCGGCATGGGCGGCTCGATCCCGATTGCGGGTTTTTTCAAATCCGTGCTCGGGATGGATGCCATGCTGATCGGGTTCGCGAATGACGATGATGCGATCCATTCGCCGAATGAGAAATACGATGTGAAAAGTTTCCATAAAGGCATGCGCTCCTGGGCGCGCGTGCTGGATCGCATCGCATGAGCGGCGCCGTCACGAAAAAAGCGCCGGAGATTCGCGATCTGACAGCGGCGGATGAAGCCGCCTGGCGCGGCATCTGGGACGAATACCTGACCTATTATGAGGTCAGCCTCGCCCCCGAGGTCACCAGCCATACCTGGTCACGCCTGATGGACCCCGCCGCACCGCTGAACGGAAGGGTGGCGGTGCAGGACGGTCGCCTGCTCGGATTCGCGCTTCACCTGACACATGGCTCGACCTGGGTGATCGGCGAGGATTGCTACCTCGAAGACCTCTGCGTCACCGAAGCGGCGCGGGGTGAGGGAATCGGCCGCGCGCTGCTGGAGGACCTGGTCGCGCTTGCGCGGGAGAGAGGCTGGAACCGGCTCTACTGGCATACGAATGAGACAAACGCGCGCGCCCGGGCGCTCTATGATACATTCGTGCAAAGCGACGGGCATATCCGCTACCGAATGCGCCTCTGACGGCGAGGGATGCCTCTGGCGGGAGTATAAAGGTCAGGAGGAAATGCCAATTTCCTCCTGATACGAATACGCAAAGCAGCCCGGAATGGGCTGTTTATTTGTATCTTTCAGGAGAAATTATATACGAAATGGCGCGGTTGACGGGGCTCGAACCCGCGACCCCCGGCGTGACAGGCCGGTACTCTAACCGACTGAGCTACAACCGCGCTATCGTCCCTGTTCGCATCCGGAAAGCAAGTGGCGCGGTTGACGGGGCTCGAACCCGCGACCCCGGCGTGACAGGCCGGTACTCTAACCGACTGAGCTACAACCGCGCTTTTGGTCTCTTGCTTCCCCGGCGAACCGGGTGTGGGGGCTAGATACCTGGGGTCGCCCCCCCCGTCAAGCGGCGGAATGAGGAAATTTCACCTTGTCCGCCAATACCTCGATTTTTCGTCAAAAAATCATTTTTCCGGCGCGGGGATGAACTCCTGGTCATCCTGCGGCGGCAGGCGGAAGCGGCCATGGGCCCAGTCCCCTGCCCGCCAGGCCTCTTTCGCGGCATCAATCCGGTCTTTCGACGAGGCGACAAAGTTCCACCAGATATAGCGCGGCCCATCCATCGTCGCGCCGCCCAGCAGCATGATCCGCGCGCCCTGAGCGCCGGCTTTCACCGAAACCCGGTCGCCTGGGCGGAACACCAGCATCCGTCCGGCCTCAAAAACCTGACCGCCCTGTTCGACCTCGCCGGTCAACACATAGACGCCACGATCCTCATGATCATCGGGCAACGGAATTGACGCGCCCGGAGCCAGCACAGCATCCGCATAGAAGACCTCCGAAGGCATTTCGAGATCCATCCGCGCGCCCCAGGCATGACCAAGGATCAGACGCACCTGTTTGCCCTCGCCCTCCAACTCCGGCAGCCGCGACTTTTCGACATGGATAAAGTCTGCGGGATCATCCTCGCGGTCCTTCGGCACGGCAAGCCAGGTCTGGAGGCCAAACATGGTCAGGGGCGCGCGCCGCGCCGCGCCGTCGGTGCGTTCGGAATGGGTGATGCCATGGCCCGCCATCATCCAGTTCACCGCGCCCGGCTCAATCCACTGATCGGTGCCGAGGCTGTCGCGGTGATGGAGACGCCCCTTCATCAGATAGGTCACGGTCCCAAGCCCGATATGGGGATGCGGACGCACATCGATCCCCTCCCCGGTCAGGAATTCGGCAGGGCCCATCTGATCAAAGAAGATGAAAGGCCCCACCATCTGACGCTGGGCCGAGGGCAACGCCCGGCGCACCTCGAAACCGCCAAGGTCACGCGCCCGCGGAACAATGACGGTCTCGATGGAATCAACCTGATTGCCGACAGGGATCGAAGGGTCGAGGGCGGGGTTCCAGCTCATGGCTTGCCTCCTGGGATCTGGCGCGGGGTCTGGCGCGTCTGTGAAGGGCCTGCACGACCTGCGCTGTCTTTGCGCCGGCCCATGCAGTCCCGGTCTGAAGACTAGTCGCCTTTTCGCAGCATTTCACCCTTTGCATCCTGCGGCATGGCTGTTCAAAAACGCACAATAAACGGCCAGACCCACCCCTTGAGTGACCAGCCGAACAACCACCCCGCCTGTTGCGTAAATCCCTTGCGTCCAGGCCGTGTCCGGGTTAGGTCCCCGGCGGGGCGGGCGGTTAGCTCAGTTGGTAGAGCGCTTCGTTTACACCGAAGATGTCGGGGGTTCGAGTCCCTCACCGCCCACCATATTTCCGAGCACTTTATGGCATATTTTACAGCGCCTTAGAGCGCATTCTCGGGCTGCCGGACATCTTCGGAAATACCCCGAAGATGTCACGCGGTCACCGCGCGGTCACCAGATTTTGGAACGGATCCGCTGCCACGGTCACCAGCCCCTGCCCGAGGTACTGCTCGAATCGAAGCCCGGCCCGCGTCACAGGCTGAGTACCAGATTCATCCGAACCACGGTCTCGCGCCCTTCACTGGCACTCGCGAGCGCCACCACGAACTCGCGCAGGCTCCTGCCCGCTTGCGGCGTGGTATCGCCTTCGATCTGCCACTCGACAAGCTGCGGCATCGCCAAAGTCACAGTGGCCCATGTCGCGCCGTCGATTTTGCTCTTCGTCATTGTTTTGGCTCCTGCTCTGCCTTGATTTAAGAAGGAAAATTAGCAGGTTGACGGGATGGCGCACAAAATAGGGCTGTGCGGTTTGCCGGGCATATGTAGCAGTTCAGGGACAATGGCTACGGCAAGGTACGGGGTGCCCCCGGCGAGCATCTGCATCGTCTACACGCGCTACACTTCGCAATGGGTCCGCTATGGCGGACAAAGCTGCCGTTTGATCTAAGGCCTGCGCAGCCGACATGCTATCTGCTGATGACCCTCATGCCATGTAGCCGCCGTCAAGTATCATCGGGCTTCCAAGAGCGAAAGAGGAGGCATCAGAGCAGAGCCACAAGACACCATTTGCGACTTCAGCAGGCGTTCCAAGGCGACCGATTGGCTCCTGGCCGAGGATCCGGGCACCAATCTCTTCGTTTTTCTTGATGTAGTTCTGAACCAGAGGGGTTCCGATCCAGCCCGGACATATAGCGGTAATGCGAATGCCATCCTTGGCGTGTTCGAGCGCGGCGCTTCGGGTCAGGCCAAGAACGCCATGTTTGGCTGCGGCATAGGCCCCTCCACCAGTTAAGGGGTAACCCCGAAGACCATCGACGGATGAATTATTCACGATCACGCCATGGCCGGCCTTCAGCATCACGGGTAACTGGTGACGCATACACAGAAAAACAGATGTCAGATAGCCGGTGATTGTCTTCCCCCATGCTTCCTCGCTCATGCTCGCTATAGGTGACATCTTTCCGCCGCTGCCCGCATTATTGAACGCATAGTCGAGGTGACCGTGGTCTCTGGAAATCGTGGTGATTAGCCGTTCCACATCGCGCCCGCTAGTGACATCGCAGGCGATCCAACTTACTCGCCCAACATCGGCAAGCCCCAACAAAGCCTGTTGCGCTCGCTTTTCATTGCGGCTGGCAATGACAACGGTAGCGCCCTCATGCGCGAAAGCCTGAGCAGTCGCCAGACCAATCCCCGTGGTGCCCCCCGTCACCAGCGCGACTTTTCCTTTCATTTCGGGATATCGTCTTGGTGTAACATCAGCCATCGTTGCCATCATCCCCTCGCGCGTTTCCCGATCTGCTATGAGGCTACACATCCAGCTGACCGTCCGCTATAAGCTCAAAACGTCGATCTGCCCCGCCCCCATTCATCTGCCCGTCATCTGTTCCACCATTTCCACCACCACCAAATGGCAGCACCAAGGAGCCACAGAGCACCACCGAGCAGGGCGATGATCGCCAGCAGCGGCTGAATTATGAAGAGACAACCGAAGGTGAGCAAGATAGCGCAGATGGCGAGAATCAGGCGGAAATTGTCGGGGCTCATGGGTTGGGATCCTGATCAGCCGGGGCGGCATTAGTTTAAGCTCAGACCAAAATACCGGGCGAGACAAACGGCCAGAACAATTAGGAAGCCGACCGCCATGAGAGCAAGATCGCTGTCGATATCTTGCGAGATGACACACCACAGTGCGAATATCATCCACATCTCGTCGCCGACCGGCACCCATAAAGGCAGCTCAAAAACTGGCAGCCATTCGGGACGCTCCCATTTCGCGGGATCCAGCCGCTGTAGCCATGTGAACTGTTCGGTTGCGTTCACCCCGCTTTCCCTCTCAGCTTGCATTCATAGGCGCGGCTGGAAAGGTGAGACTGGCGGGTACGATCTGGCTGCACTGCCATCCCCGCCATCCCTACCACGGGGATCCACATGATTGTTTCGCGGGTCTGGCTCGCGCGCCGGTCGGCCTCCTCCTGCCGCTGCAACTCTGCATGGACAGTTTTGCACGGCCAGACGGACGGATGCGGACCTGCGGCTGCGGCCTTCTGGTTCGCCGGGACGCAGCCCGACAGGGCAGCTGCCGCACTTATCACCAGCCATTTCATCGCCTTCATGCCGGATATCTCCAATAATCAGAACTACACTTCAATTTTTCAGAAAATTCAAAGCATGATCGATTTATGCTGTCAATCTATGAAGCCTAATCCGGCATCATGGACAGCGATCTCAAAACCTATATCGCGCAGCAGGTGCGGACACATCGCAAGGCGGGTGGCATGCGGCAGACCCGGCTCGCCGAGGCAATCGACCGCACCGCCGAGGCGATATCGAACATCGAGCGGGCGAAATCGCTCCCGGCACTCGACACCCTGATGGCCATTGCTCAGGCGCTGAAGGTGCCCCTGCGGGACTTTTTCCCCGAGGCCGGGGCGGTGGAGAACAAGAGCCCGAACCGGATGCGGCTGGAAGCCGAGGCAGCGGCACTGCTGCGCGGGCTGAGCGACGAGCGAATGAAGATCGCGCTGAGCCAACTCAAGGCGCTCGACAGCGCCTGAACGTGGGGCCGCTATGCGGGACGAAGCAGACGGTCGCTCAACGTGTAGCTTTGTCGCGGAGCAGATCATGCATCCACGGGGACACTTTCCAACGATCTGCTTCAGGTGCGTCATTTGCCGCCCAATACCAGACTTGGGAAGCATGGATGCTGAGGTTCTCGGACAGCCGAACAAGGAACTCGTTCCACCGAGGATCGGTTGACAAGTCGTTACCGTCTGCGAACGCTTGAATGATCATATCCGCCAGTGTGAAGCGGATGTCCTCGTCTAGGGACACTTCGTCATACAGCGCGAGATAGGTATCTAGATGCGAGAAATCGGCAACCTCGAAAGGCCAATCTTGTTGGGTTCCGTCGAGCGGATGATCAAGCCTTTTCGACAAGAACTCGATGGACGGGCCTGTCCAATAGCGCTCAGGGAACGGCGGATGCATGTCGTACCTATACCATCAACACTAGGTGACGTTGTATCGTTCAGCCAATGACTGCAATGGGCTCTTCGCGTCGATCTGACCGCGTGATCGCCGCTGCGGCGCTGGACCGCGCCAGCCGTGGTGGCTATGCAGGACATTGCGGACGATCAGGTAAGCCGTCATCCTCCGCTTACAGTGACGTGAAGGGATGCCAGTGAGCGACTTGCTTGCGAAAGCTATTCAAACAGCAGCAAAAGGAAGCGGCTGGACCGTGAAACGGGATGTGCTTTCAAAGCGTATTGATGACCACCTTCTCGCCGTCCATCCCCGAAGGGGATCGATAGGACGGATCGAGTTCCGGGCGAAGCCCGCCGCTTGGGACTACATGTTATGGTCAATCCTTCAGATTGAAGGGAATGATCTGCAGCCTACGAGCTTTCATTTCACCGGAGCCTTTACCTGTGACAGTCCCGCGCTACTTCAGCAAGATCTGGAACCATCTGCATCACATGAGCAATTTGCTCGCGAGATGGTCCAGCTTGCGAAGCGCATCCCGCATATGGTGAGCCTGTGGCAGGAATATGATCTAGCCCGCGCGATTGCAGACGAAAGACCGCAGGAACCGTATCGCTATCATATGACCCGAGTTGTGGAGCGGATCTGTTGCGGAGATAGGCAAACTGCTTCTAAAATATGTGATGCCGCACGGCAGGGAGAGCTGGACCTCCGCGGCTTTTTCTCTTCGACCGACAAGCTCACACCACCGGACGCGAATGGCCGCAGGCAAAGCCTATCGTTCTTCGATCTAGCGCGGCTATGGATGAACCGCCACTGACCGCAAAGGGCTCTGAACGTCGATCCTGACGGCTTGGCACCGCCAGCCGCGCTGGACCAGGGCGGCGGTGGCAGCTATGCGGACTATGCGGTCGTTTGACCTGCCCTTTTTCTTGACGTGCGGCCATTATAAGGTGCGCACCACGCTTCATTCAGGGTTATGTTAACACATGCAAACACCAACCGATTTCGAATGGTCGCCGTTGATCCCCGAACTCGCATGTGTCGACTTGGCAGCAAGTCTACATTTCTACGTTGATGTCGTGGGTTTCTGCGTCGCCTATGATCGCCCAGAGGCAGGCTTCGCATTTCTCGCGCTTGGCCGATCACAAGTTATGCTTGAGCAGGTGAACCTGACCCGCCCGCAAGATCACTGGGTTACCGGAGAACTAACACATCCCTTCGGTCGCGGAATCAACTTCCAGATTGAGGTCGACGATGTGGAGCTCCTCAATGACCGACTTGCAAAAGCAGAAATCGAATTGTTCGAACCGATCTCGGACGCGCGCTATCGCGTCAGGGGCGGTGAACGTCTGCAGCGCCAATTGCTTGTGCAAGATCCTGACGGCTACCTGCTTCGCTTCTGCCAAGCGCTCAACTGAACGCGCTAATCTATGAGCGCCGTTGGCGAGGCCAACCGGCAGCTAAGGGCTCGAAACGACGATCCGGTCGCTCCGCCCCCGCCCGAGGCTGGAGCGTGCCAACGATAGAAAGCTGTAGGCAAGACCTGCCTCAAGCCGTCGCTCTCGGTGCAGTGGTATCTATACTCCTCCGCAGCTGCACCCGGCACGGTAGAGGGGGCTACATCCCCCTTCACTGCGCCACCGTGACCCGCCAACTTCCTGTCTCAAAAGCCCCGTCGCAGGCGATGCACCAGTCGACATAGCCGATCTCGATGCCAAGGGTGGCAGCGATCCGGTCATGTGGCAGGTCGACCTCCTCGCCGCTCCGGATATCGGTGAGACGGTAACGCGGGGCCACCGGACGGGGCACGGAGAGGTCCACAGGAGCCCCCTCTCGGCCCGGCGCAGCCATGGATGCGGTCACCATGTCAATCGGCATCCAAACGGGCCCCCTGATCGGCGTCCAAAAGTAACCCCTTCGGCGCGCGGGTGAGCAGGCCCGTGGCGGCGTAGCTTTTCAGCTTGCGCAGCCGACGCGGGCCTGCGTTTTGGAGGGTGTTCAGACTCGGGTTTTGATGCGCCAACTGTCGTTGCCGGTCTCGACGATGTCGCAGTGGTGGGTGAGCCGGTCGAGCAGCGCGGTGGTCATCTTTGCGTCCCCGAAGACGGTCGGCCACTCCCCGAATGCGAGGTTGGTGGTGACGATGACGGAAGTCTGCTCATAGAGCTTGCTGATCAGATGGAACAGCAACTGGCCTCCGGATTGGGCGAATGGCAGGTATCCGAGTTCATCGAGGATAACGAAGTCGAGCCGCATCAGATGTTCTGCAAGCCGGCCCGCCCGTCCAGCACGGGCCTCGGCCTCCAGCCTGTTCACCAGATCGACGACATTGAAGAACCTGCCCCGGGCACCATTGCGGATGACCGCGCGCGCGATGGCCACAGAGATATGGGTCTTGCCGGTCCCCGTGCCACCAACCAGCACGACATTGCGCTGTTGGCTGAGGAACTCCCCGCTGGCCAGATCTCGCACCAGGGTCTCGTTGATCGGGGTGTCATCGAAGGTGAACTCCTCGATCTCCCGGGCATAGGGCAGCTTGGCGGTGGTGATCTGGTATTTGACCGACCGCGCTTTCTTCTCGTTGATCTCGGCGGCCAGAAGATCTCCAACGATCTGGCGGGGTTCATGCTGGCGGCGCACAGCCACCGCCATGAGTTCATCATAAGCGGCGCGCATCCCGTAGAGCTTCAGCTCGCCCATTGCGGCCATGATGTCAGCACGATCCATCAGCTGGCCCTCCGCAGCAGGTCATAACGGGCGCAGTCCGCCACCGGTTCGTGGGTCAGGCGCAAGGCCGGGGAGGTCAGCAGGAGAGGCGGCGGTTCGGGATCGCGCCTGCGGGATATAATATTGAGGATCACATCGGCAGAATGGACACCTTGCGAGAGGGCTTCGGCGCATGCCTTTTGCACCGTAGGCATCCCTTCCGTCAGCACGGCGCCGAGGACCTTCACCATCTGGCGGTCGCCATCTGATGAGCCCTGCAGCTTACGGCGGATCTGTTCGAGAGCTCCGGGAAGAACCCAATCCTTGAACGGTGCGCCGTTACGCAGCGCTCCGGGTTTACGAAGCAAAACAGGCACATAATGCCAGGGATTGTAGACCGTTCGGTCTCGGCCGAAGTGGCGCGGGTGGTCTCCGACCAGTCGGCCCTCCTGCCGGATCTCGATCCGCTCAGCATAGGCCCTGATCTCGACCTGCCGCCCGACAGCCGTTGCCGCAACCGAGTATTTGTTATTGTCGAAGCGCACGAGGCAGGTCTTCGACACCGCCGCAGGCAGCGAATGGAACCCGTCGAAGCGCCCGGCATAGGGAACAAGGTGTGGGCGCTCTTCCTGGAAGACCTGCCAGACGGTTTTGTCCGTCAGCTCCGGATGCTTGCTGGTTCTGGCCGAGGCGATGCACTTGTCCAGCAGCCAGGCATTCAGTTCCTCGTAGCTTTTGACCCTGACGCGCGGCGCGAAGAACCGCTGGCGAACTGTGCCAACTTGGCTCTCCACCTGGCCTTTCTCCCAACCCGCAGCAGGGCTGCAGGCAACAGGTTCTACCAGATAATGGCTGACCATCTGTAGGAACCGACGATTGTAGAGACGCTCTTTGCCGGTGAAGATGGTCTCCACCGCTGTCTTCATGTTGTCGTAGATCCCGCGGGTGCAGGTGCCCTTGAAGAAGGCGAAGGCCCTGTCGTGGGCATCGAACAACATCTCCTGCGTCTCGCGAGGATAGGCCCGCACGAAGAACATCCGGCTGTGACACAGGCGAACATGAGCCACTTTGATGGTGGTCGTCGCCCCATCAATGACCACAACCTCGTGGCTCCAATCGAACTGATAGGCTTCGCCGGGCGCAAAGCTCAGAGGCACGAAAGCGGAAGAGGCACCCCAGCTCTGATTGCGCGCCCAGTTCGAGGCGTAGCGGCGCACCGCGTCATACCCACCTTCATAACCGAGACCGCTCAGCTCTTCGTAGATCTGTGTCAGAGACTGCCGTTCCCGGCTGGCCCGCGCGGCGTTGACCTCAAGCAGCCGGTTGAGTTCACCCAGCCAGGCACCCAGCTTCGGGCGCGGCTGCACCGTCCGGGTATAGGTGAACTCGGTAATCCCGGTGCGGACCACCTTCCGCACCACCTTCTTCGACAGCTTCAGGTCACGGCAGATCGTCTTGATCCCCTTGCCCTCGGTGAAATGTAGCCGCCTGATTTTTGCTATTGTCTCCACGATCAGCATCCCGTGCTCGGCCTCCGATAATCATCGAAGGCACAATGGACCCAACCCCCGGTCGGTGGGGTCCCTTTTGGACGCCGATCACCCCAGAAGCGGGGTCCTTATTGCAAGCCGTTCAACACCCCGGGCAGGTAATCCCGCAGCGCCTTGCCGGTGAACCAGCCGTCGAGCATTCCCTCGACAAGGATCTGCGCCGAAATCGCCGGATCAAGCGCGAGGTCGTAATCCGCCGCCAACCGGCCGCCCAGACCGAGCTCACGATCTGCGCGCTGATAGTTCTCGCGCCAGGTGAGCTGGACATAGCCCCGGCCATAGGGCGCCTTGCCGGTCTGATCGACCACGCCGTATTTCTTACCCTTGCCCCGGCCATATTCCCGGATCGGCTGCATGGTGTGGGCAGTCTCGTGATAAGCGGTCGCAAGGATATAGGCGCGGAAACTGCGCGGCAGGGTCGTGGTGGCGGCAAGGATGGCGTTGAGGCCATCAACCTGCGCCTGTTTCAGGCTGCCGCCGAACAGCGGACGGATCGCGGCAAAGAATGCCTCGGTCATGTCGTTCTCCATGATGGATGTGAAAAAGCCCGGCGCGGCGGCCGGCATGATGAGAAGCGGATTGCGCTTCAGGTGTGGCGAGGGTCAGCTATGCGGACAGAGCGGACGCTCACATGTGCGACTGATATCGTAGGTGAATAAGGGGGTAAGGTCTTCCTTGCCCATCATGGGAAGATCGTCCCGTGCGGACGAACCCGATATGCTCGTAGAACCCGAGCGCCTCTGTATTTTGCTCGTTCACATCGGTCGTCAGTTCAGAGTGTGCCGCGACTGCTCGTGAAATCAAAGCTCTGCCAACCCCATTGCCATGTTGATCCGGGTCGACAAACAGGGCCTCCAGATGCCCCGCATGCAGAAACATGAAGCCTTGCGGCATCCCCGTTGCATCCGCAGCAAGCACCAGGCTCAACTTTGGAAATAACTCCAGAACTTCGACCTCAATTGCCAGTCTGTCGAGGGGCGCAAGAAAGTGATGGGTGGCGTCGACAGACCGGCGCCAAATCTCCATGACGCGCGGCAAGTCCTGATCTGTTGAAGGTCTGAAAATAAGCATGCTGTCTGATACCATGTATTTCCGACTGACCGCAAACGGCTCTTGCGCTTCAGGTGATGCAAGGGTCAGCTATGCGGACGAAGCGGACGGATGCGGCGTCAACCTTTAAGAAACTGCCGCAAAAGTTCTGCGAACTCTTTACGGGCATCAATGTGGACAGAGTGTCCCGCATGAAGCTGCGCGAACTTGGTGCCGCTCCGCCGCTCCGCCATTGCCCTCAACTCGGTGGCATCACAGATGCGGCTTTCGCTACCCGAGATAACAAGTGCCGGGCATTGGCTTTGCAGCCAGCTGTTCCAATGGTCGCCATTGGTCGCCCGCTCTGACACCAGAAACTCCGCTGGATCGAAATTGAGCGCCCACCCTTCGGGAAGGCGGTGGATGGAATTCTGTAAATATGGGGAAAGGCGGGTGCCGAGGCGCTCCTCAAGGGCTTCACGCAAACGAAACACACCGCCCCAACTCGCGACATAAGGCGATGAATCGTCCTGAATATTCACACCTATGTCTTCGATGACCATCGCGGACACGCGTTCAGGATGTGCCGCCGCGAAGTGATAGGCGACAATCCCACCAAAAGAGTGGCCAATGACCGGGACTGGTCCAGTGATGGACAGATGGTCCAGAAGTGCCTCCACATCAGAAACATAGGCTGGCATGCTATGCCGTGCAGCGTGCTCGGTTTCACCAAAGCCCCGCTGATCCAGAGCAATCACACGCCATTCAGGGGCAAGGTCTTCTGCAAGCATGGAGAAATCAGACCCGCCCATCCAATGCCCGTGAAGCGCAATAATGGGCTTTCCTGCCCCTCCTGCATCGAGAAATGAAAAAACCAAACCATCATGTTCGAAGCTATGTCTGCGCATGAATTCACCTTTCGTTCCGCCACCTTTTAAAGGCGCCCGTGTTCTTGAGCAATGACCGCAAAGGGCTCAAAGCGTCACCCCCGCCTGCTGGCCCACCGCTCTACCATCGCCCCGGCGCCACGCGGGCCCAGATAGGACAGGACCGCGATCAGCCCGACCGTGACCTCACGCGACAGGCCCATGTAGGCGCCGAGGGCATCCCCGGCCATTCCGCGTCACGAACTGGATCGTGTCGAGCTGCAAGCTGGGTGTGAGGAGCCGGCGCGGGAGCCGGACGGGATATAGGCAAAAATACCTGCGCAATCTCGCCGTCTATCCTCGCAGCGGCATTACAGCTCTAAAGCCACATAGTGAGTAACCGATTGAAAAACTGTTGTTTAATCAGTTGGCGGCGTTAGCCGCATGTCGCGTAAACAGTTGTGTCATTGAGATTTTACGAGTTATGCGGAATTGACCGCTGAAGCCCGTCGGAGCGAGAGCCCGTCGGGCTTTCGTATTTTTGCTGTGCGGGCGCCCCGCCATGCAGATGCTGCGATACAGTTTCCGGATCAAACCCCCCGATTTCCGCCATATTCTTCAATAGATCCACAACCTCTGCCGTTCTCTGTCTAAGCCCTGCCAGCGATCACGGCTCACCCCGCCCCCAGAGCGGGGTGAGATATCACGGCCTCAGCTGCAACTTCTCCAACTGCGCCTCGATACGGCTGATCCCACTCTGGATGCTGCGCAGATCGGATTGCCGGATCTGCTGGCACAGATCCCGGCGGAGGAACAGATCGGCAGCGTCACCGCCGATGGCATCTATGATACCAGGGGTTGTCACATCGCTATCGCGGCCCGAGGTGCAGATGCCGTTATCCCGCCCCGCCGGAATGCCCGGGACTGGAAGGGACATGATCCCGGCCTGCAGGCTCGCAACGAAGCCCTGCGCGCCTGCAAGCGCTTCGGACGGACCAACTGGAAGAAATGGCCCGGATATCATCGACGAAGTCGCATCGAGGCCAAGATGAGATGCGTCAAGATCCTCGGCGAGCGCATCATGGCGAAAGACTTCGACAGGCAGGATGCTAAGGTCCTGATCCGGATCGCACTCAGGGACCGCTTCACATCACCCGGCACGCCCGAGACCGTCCGCAGGCGCCGAAGATACCAGGAAAAGGGACAAGTCCAGCCTCATCCCTAATAGCGCAAAAAAGCTTGCTGCTTTGTCCCGAATTATGACGAAATCTGGCAAGCAGTTGTGATTGTACAGAAAATGTCAGGAATCGACAGGACTGGGATATAAGGCAGCAGAGGAGGTCTGCCGCGACCCCATGGGGATGCGAGACCGGGAGCGCGCCTGCACCTGCTATATGCGCTGCACTTCTTCGGCCAGACTGTCCGCTGCGGCAAGCAGCCCCGCCGGATCGAGACCTGGCACAAAGACCCTGTGGCGGGCCATGCCGCTTCTTGCCCGGTGTTTCGCATAGCGCGGGTCGTAATGGGCTGCGATCAGCGCTTCTGACAGCGCCACATAATCCGCCCGCCCGGCAAGCATATGCCATTCTGCGACCCGCTCAGCCGGATGGAACGGGCGCAGCTGATCGATGGTCGCGCTGAGCCGGTCATGATCGGCCGTCAGGTCGCTATAGGCACTGGCAAGGTATCTTGCCCGTTCCTGCGGCGGCACATCAAGCTCGATCCTTGGCGCCGCACACATCGCTTTCCACAGCTGTGACGGAAGCCGGCATTGACCGATAGCCGAGCTTTCGGCCTCGACAACAACAGGGCGGCTGGGGTCGAGATCACTCAATGCCTGGGCGATGCGTCCCTCGAACATCCGTTGCGACGGCTGAAGGCCCCGGCTGCCAAACAGCGACCCCCTGTGGTTCGCCATGGCTTCAAGATCAATGGTCTGGATGCCGCGCAGCGCCAGCAGCTGCAGGAGTTCGGTCTTGGCCGATCCGGTATTGCCATCAAGCAAGATGATGCGTGACGGGGGCGCGGCCTCCAGCGCGCGCACCACCAACCCGCGCCAGGCCTTGTAGCCGCCGGCAATGATCTCCGCCCGCCAGCCGATCTGCGACAGGATCATGGCCATCGAACCGGAGCGTTGACCGCCGCGCCAGCAATAGAGCAAGGGCCGCCAGCCGCCCGGCCTGTCGGCAAGCGGCCCTTCGAGATGGCGCGCGACATTGCGTGAAATCAGCGCCGCGCCAAGTTTGCGCGCCTCGAAAGGAGCGACCTGTTTGTAGATCGTGCCGACGCGGGCGCGTTCCTCATCATCGAGGACAGGAAGGCTGATGGCTCCGGGCAGGTGATCGGCCGCAAATTCTGACGGCGACCGAACATCGATGACGTTGTCGAAGCCCTGTCTTATAAGATCATGAAGTGAGTTCAGCTTGATGGCCATGCGGCAGCGTTATTCCATATCCTGCGCCTGGAAAAGACGCCATCAGCCCAGGCGTGAAGAAGGGGATGCGTTGCCCCCCGCAGGCAGATGATAGGCGAGACCCGGGTCAGGGCCGGCAAACCGCCTGTCCTGACCGAAATTCCGCCGTGACCGGCCGCCGCTCTTGCTCCGCGCCGAAAGGCAAGGGACAAAGGTGGCAGATCAGCCGGGGAGTGACAGAAGATGAGCTTTGACAGGGCGCTTGACGGATTTCGTCCGGTTTCGGTTCCGGCAATTGGCGGCGCGGAATATGCGGCGCGGGTCGGGGCTTTGCAGGCGCGGATGCGGGCGGCGGAAATCGGCGCGGTCTGGCTCGATGCCTCGTCCTCGCTGAGCTATTTCCTCGGTCATAGTCTTGGCCTTTCAGAGCGGATCCACGGGGCCCTGATCCCCGCCCGGGGCGCGCCGGTTCATATCAGCCCTACCTTTGAAGAGCCGAAGCTGCGCGCGTTGTTGCGCGAAGACGGGCCTATAACCACCTGGCAGGAAGACGAAGACCCCTACGCGCTGATCGCAGCCGAGGTCGCCCGGATCGCGGGTGAAGGCGCGGTCCTGGCGCTTGACCCCGCAACGCCCTGGCTGTTCGCGGCGCCTCTGCAAGCCGCGATGGCGGGTCGGATCACGGTGGCGAAACCGCTGATCTCGGCCTTGCGCCAGGTAAAATCTGCAGCCGAGATCGCCATTATCCAGACTGCAATGGAGGCCAGTTATCAGGTCCAGAAAGCCGTCTGGCAGAACCTGCGCGCCGGGATATCGACCACCGAGACCTGCGCTTTCATCTCGGCCGCGCATAAGGCGCTCGGGGTAAAACCGCTTTTCGCGGCGGCACAATTCGGCGCGGCCACTGCTTATCCGCATGGCGTGCCCGAGCCGCAGATCCTCACTGAGGGCGATATGGTTCTGATCGATATGGGAGGGGTTTTGCACGGATATTGCTCAGATATCACCCGCAGTTACGTCTTCGGCACGCCAAGCGCGCGCCAGCGGGAGCTATGGCACCATGAAGATGCGGCCCATGCGGCGGCTTTTGCGGCAGCCCGGATCGGAGCCCCCTGCGAAGCCGTGGATCTCGCCGCGCGCGACAGCCTGACCGCTGCCGGTTTCGGCCCCGGATACGCGGTTCCCGGCCTGCCCCACCGCACCGGACACGGGCTTGGGATGGACATTCACGAGGACCCCTTTATCGTCAGAGGCAACCGGACTCCGCTCGCCCCCGGCATGTGTTTTTCAATCGAACCGATGCTCTGCCTTTACGGCGAATGCGGCATCCGGCTGGAGGATATTGCCTGGATGGCGGAAGACGGCCCGCGCTGGTTCTGCCCGCCATCAGTCAGCCTGGACCGGCCTTTTGACTGAATGCTGACAGGCCCGTCATTCTGTCAGGAATTTCGTTCGCTTTTCGGCCAAATAAAGTGGAACATCGACATTCTGGCGATGTATGCAAACAGAATACAGTCCGGACATTTGGCACGAATCCGGAACAAAAAACCGTCAACAGTGAGTGAAAGGAACCACTTATGAAGCTTCTCTCGCGCAGCCTGATTGCTGCCTCGGCGCTGGCGCTCAGCGCCGCAGCGCCCGCCATGGCGAAAACCTTCATCTATTGCTCGGAGGCCTCGCCCGAGGGCTTCGATCCGGCCCCCTATACCGCCGGCACCACTTTTGACGCCGGCGCGCACCCGGTTTACAGCCGCCTCGCCGAATTCAAGAAGGGCACAACCGAAGCCGAACCGGCGCTCGCAGAGTCCTGGGATGTGTCGGAAGACGGCACCGAATATACTTTCCACCTGCGCAAGGGCGTGAAGTTCCATTCGAACGACAAATTCACCCCGACCCGCGATTTCAACGCCGATGACGTGATCTTCTCCTTCGAGCGTCAGTCCAGCGCCGACCACCCCTGGCACCAGTATATCCCCGGCATTACCTACGAATATTACACCTCGATGGATATGCCGAACCTGGTGAAATCGGTCGAGAAGGTCGATGATTACACCGTCAAGGTGACGCTGAACCAGCCCGAGGCCCCCTTCATCGCCAATATCGCCATGCCCTTCATGTCGATCGTGTCGAAAGAATATGCCGATGCGCTGGACGCCGCCGGCACCCGCGAAGATTTCAACAATCTGCCGATTGGCACTGGCCCGTTCAAATTCGTGGCCTATCAGAAAGATGCTGTGATCCGGTATCAGAAAAACGCCGATTACTGGGGTCCTGCCCCGCTGATCGACGATCTGGTCTTCGCGATCACCCCGGATGCGGCCGTTCGTCTGCAAAAGCTGAAGGCCGGTGAATGCCACCTGATGCCGTTCCCGGCGCCCGCCGATCTGGCAGCAATCGCGGCTGATCCGAACCTCAAGCTGGACGAACAGGCTGGCCTGAATGTCGGCTACCTCGCCTATAACACTACGCTGGCGCCCTTCGACAATCCGAAGGTCCGCAAGGCGCTGAACATGGCGATCAATAAGGAAGCCATCGTCTCGACCGTGTTCGAGGGCCATGCAGAGCCCGCCAAGAACCCGATCCCGCCGACCATGTGGTCCTATAACAACGCCATCATCGATGACCCCTATGATCCTGAAGCCTCGAAGAAGATGCTTGAGGAAGAGGGCGTCTCGGGTCTCTCGATGGAGATCTGGGCGATGCCGGTGCAGCGGCCCTATATGCCGAATGCCCGCCGCACCGCCGAGATGATGCAGGAAGACCTGTCGAAAGTCGGCGTCAAGGCCGAGATCGTCTCGTATGAATGGGGCGAATATCTCGACAAGTCGATGGAGCCGGGCCGCAAAGGCGCCGTTATCCTTGGCTGGACCGGCGATAATGGCGACCCCGACAACTTCCTCTCGGTTCTGCTGAGCTGCGCCGGTGCGGCACCTGGCGGTGCGAACCGCGCCTTCTGGTGCAACGAGGATTTCTCGGCATTGCTGCAAAAGGCCAAGGTCACGTCGGACCAGGCCGAGCGCACCAAGCTTTATGAAGAGGCCCAGGTCATCTTCAAGGATCAGGCGCCCTGGTTCACCATCGCCCATTCGACGCAATATGTGCCGATGAGCAACAAGGTGACCGGCTTCGTACAAAGCCCGCTTGGCGATTACACCTTCGACACTGTCGATATCGCCGAGTAATCAGCCCGGAACTCTCCACCCGGACGCGCGGGAAGGCCAGGCCTTCACCGCGCGTCTCTTTCAGGGGCAAAGAGGCGTATGATCCGTTTCATCCTTTCGCGACTTTTGTATCTGGTGCCGACCTTCCTTGGCATCACCATCGTAGCCTTCTCGTTCCCGCGTTTACTTAAGGGCGATCCGGTGCTGCTGATGGCGGGCGAACGTGGCGTCTCGCCCGAGCGCCATGCCGAGATCTCGGCGCAGCTGGGATTCGATAAGAACATCGTCCTGCAATATTTCGATTTCGTCGGGCGGCTGTTTCAGGGCGATTTCGGCAATTCGCTGGTGACGAAAAAGCCGGTCCTGTCTGAATTCCTGACGCTTTTCCCCGCAACGATTGAGCTTGGCTTTGTCGCCATCGTACTGGCAACGCTGGTCGGCGTGCCGATTGGCGTGCTGGCCGCGATCAAACGCGGCTCATGGTTCGATCAGCTGTCGATGTCTGCGGCGCTTGTGGGCTTTTCGATGCCGATCTTCTGGTGGGGCCTGCTGCTGATCATCGTCTTCTCGGGCAATCTTGGCTGGACGCCGGTCTCGGGCCGGATCTCGCTGATGTATTTCTTCCCCAATGTCACCGGATTCATGCTGATCGACAGCCTGCTTTCGGGCCAGAAAGGCGCCTTCGCCTCGGCTTTGCATCACCTGATCCTGCCCTCCATCGTGCTGGCCACGATCCCGCTGGCGGTGATCGCGCGGCAGACGCGGTCTGCCATGCTGGAGGTGCTGGGCGAGGATTACGTCCGCACCGCCCGCGCCAAGGGGATGCCGGCGCGCCGGGTGATCGGCGTCCATGCTTTGCGCAACGCGATGATTCCGGTCGTCACCACCATCGGCTTGCAGATCGGGGTATTGCTGGCGGGCGCGATCCTGACCGAGACGATCTTCTCCTGGCCGGGGATCGGCAAATGGATGATCGATTCCATCTCGCGCCGTGATTATCCGGCAGTGCAGTCGGGCCTTTTGCTGGTCGCGGGCGTCGTCATGCTGGTCAATCTGCTGGTCGATCTGACCTATGGCCTCATCAATCCGAGGATCCGCAACAAATGAGCGACACTTTCGTCAAACTCACCGATGCGCAGATCCGTCGCCGGATGCTGGCCGAATTCTGGTTCTATTTCTCGCGCAATCGCGGCGCGGTGATCGGACTTTGCGTCTTTGTGCTTCTGGTGCTGATGGCCTGCTTTGCCGATCTGATCGTGCCGCACAGCCCGACCATGCAATATCGCGGGATGGAGAAACTGCCGCCCGCCTGGGCTGCGGGCGGCAATTCCGACTTCTGGCTCGGGACCGATGCCGTTGGCCGCGATATGCTGTCGCGCCTCATCAAGGGCTCGCAATATTCGATGTTCATCGGGGTGGTCGTGGTTTCCATCGCGCTGGTCGGAGGCATTGTGATCGGGCTGATCTCGGGCTTTTTCGGCGGCTGGGTCGATGTGGTGATCATGCGGGTGATGGATGTGATCCTTGCCTTCCCGTCCTTGCTGCTGGCGCTAGTGCTGGTCGCCGTGCTGGGGCCGGGGCTGACCAATGCGATGATCGCCATTGCCATCGTCTATCAGCCGCATTTCGCGCGGCTGACCCGGGCGGCGGTGATGTCAGAGCTGAAGCGCGATTATGTCTCGGCGGCGCGGGTCTCAGGGGCAGGCAATCTGCGGCTGATGTTTAAGACAATCCTGCCGAACTGTCTTGCCCCCCTGATCGTCCAGGCGACGCTGTCGTTTTCCTCGGCGGTGCTGGATGCTGCAGCACTTGGTTTCCTCGGCATGGGGGCGCAGCCGCCGACCGCCGAATGGGGCACCATGCTGGCCGAGGCGCGGGAATTCATCCTGAGCCATTGGTGGATCGTGACCTTCCCGGGCCTTGCCATCCTGATCTCGGTGCTGGCGATCAACCTGATGGGTGACGGGCTGCGTGACGCGCTTGATCCGAAACTGAAGCGGAGCTGAGACGATGGCGATATTGAAAATCCGCAATCTGACGGTCCGTTTTGCCACCTCGACCGGCTCTTTCACCGCCGTCGACGGCATCGATACCCAGGTCGACCGCGGCGAGGTGCTGGCCATCGTCGGCGAGAGCGGCTCGGGGAAATCGGTCTCGATGCTGGCGGTGATGGGGCTTTTGCCCGACACCGCTACCATCACCGCCGATGAGATGAGCTATGACGGCCACGACCTTTTGCATATGACAAAGGCCGAACGCCGCCAGCTGATCGGGCGTGAGATCACGATGATCTTCCAGGAGCCGATTGCCTCGCTGAACCCGTCCTTCACGGTCGGGTTCCAGATCGAAGAGGTGCTGCGTCTTAACCTCGGCATGTCGCGCCGCGAGGCCCGCGCCCGCGCGCTGGAGCTGTTCCGCCAGGTCGGCATCCCCCAGCCCGAGGAAAAGCTGACCTCCTATCCGCATCAGATGTCGGGCGGGCAATGTCAGCGCGTGATGATCGCCATGGCGATTGCCTCGAAACCGCGCCTTTTGATCGCGGATGAGCCAACGACCGCGCTCGATGTGACGATCCAGAAGCAGATCCTCGATCTGTTGATGGATCTGCAGGAGGAATACGGCATGGCGCTGATCCTGATCACCCATGATATGGGCGTGGTCGCGGAAACCGCCGACCGGGTGGTGGTGCAATATCAGGGCAAAAAGATGGAAGAGGCCGATGTGCTTTCGCTGTTCGAGGCCCCGAAGCACCCCTATACGCGGGCGCTCCTTTCGGCTCTTCCCGAGAATGCGACCGGCGACCGGCTGCCGACCGTCTCTGATTTCTTCGGGGGGCTGTGCGATGAGCGTGGTTCTTGAAGGTCGCAACATCACCCAGGACTATCATATCGGCGGAGGCCTGTTCGGCGCCTCAAAGACAGTCCAGGCGCTGAAAGGCGTCAGCTTTTCGGTGGAAAAGGGCAAGACACTGGCGATTGTCGGCGAAAGCGGCTCGGGCAAATCGACCCTGGCGCGGATCATCGCGCTGATCGACGCCCCCTCTGGCGGGGATCTCCTGATCGAGGGCCAGCCGGTCGATATCGCCCTGAAGCGCCCCGATCCGGTGCTGCGCTCCAAGGTTCAGATGGTGTTCCAGAACCCCTATGGCAGTCTCAATCCGCGCCAGAAGATCGGCTCGGTGCTGATGGAGCCGCTGGTGATCAACCGGCCGGCGATCGCAGCCGAAGAACGCCGCGCGCTGGCCGAGGCGATGCTGGTCAGGGTTGGCCTTGGCCCCGAGCATTTCAACCGCTTTCCGCATATGTTCTCGGGCGGGCAGCGGCAGCGGATCGCGATCGCGCGCGCGCTGATGCTGAACCCGTCGCTGCTGGTGCTGGATGAACCGGTTTCTGCGCTGGATCTGTCCGTACAGGCGCAGGTGCTGAACCTCCTCGCCGATCTGCAGGAGGAATTCGGGCTCACCTATGTTTTCGTCAGCCATGACCTGTCTGTGGTGCGCTATATTGCCGATGATGTGATGGTGATCAGCCAGGGCCTGGCGGTGGAACAGGGCACGCGAGAGGCGGTTTTCGCCAATCCGGCCGATGCCTATACCCGCCAGCTTTTCGCCGCGACCCCGGTCACCGATGTCGAGGCAATCCGGGCACGGGTGGCAAAGCGCCAGGCCGCGCGCGAGGCGGCAGGCGCCCCGCGCTGAAGCACTGCCCGGATTAATGCCGGCCGCGCCCCGGCAGATCCCCTGGGGGCGCAATCCGTGCGCTTATAGCTATCCCCCGCTGCTGTGGTCGCGCTGACCGCCCTGCCCCCTCCCGATGACGCCGGGGCGGCAGCAGATTGCCGGCGGGGGAGCCCATCACCCGGGGAGGCAGACGCCTAGCCTGGTGCCCCCATTTTTCTGCGTTTCATGCGAGCAGGTAGCAAAAGGACATCGTACGGCGACCGCGCGGCATCCCGCGCTCTGACTGACTGCGCCCGGCCTTCGGACGCGGGATTTCCCGAGGGTTGCAGATACCTGCCCGGTGAGCTTTTGGCATAATTCTGTTCCACTTGTGTGAAGATCCGTGGCCGATCTCTCGCCATATGGGCGAGATGATCGGCCAGCGTCTGCGCTCTCGTATTAAAGCAACTGAGAGTGGTGCAGGCTGGCCCCCGAGGCCAGGCTCACGCTCCGGGTGCAGAGAATTTGCGCATGAGATGAGCTGGCCAGATAGCGGCGCGCCCGCGAAGCGTTCAGAGCGTCGGTCTGCCGACTTTACCATCTCTCGACCATCGCGGCAGTGCCGCATGCGAGAAGAGAAAATGACACACAGCCTGCCCCCCTGCTGCCGGGTGGAAAGGCAAGTCGAAGTGCCCGGACGGGCGAGAAGTGATGCGATCCTGAGCCAAACAGAAAAACGGATGAAATGGCCAGATTGTCGCCACATTGTAACCACAATACCCAGACGATACTCAACCCACAGTTGGTTACCGAGTCTTAAGCAATACCTAAGAGGAGGATGCCATGTTTCTTGTCTCACTGACCGCCGCAACCCTTGCCGGAGCTTTCGCAGCCGGAGCCGCCTATTGCCTCGGATCTGATATCTTTGGCATTGTCGTGACCTATGCAATCGCGGGCAACATCACCTTTGCAGCCATCATTGCCATGCTCACGTCCGGCGCCCACACAAGCGATATCGACTTCCAGCAGCAAGCGGAACTTGATCTTCTTGCGATGAAACTGGACCTCATGCGCCAGAATGAAAGCGGGAAACGCGTAAGCCTGTTCCGCCAGGAGCGTCAGGGTCATAAGCGCAGGTCCCGGGTGATTCCCCGGCCGATACGCTCTGTGAACTGAGTGCCCATGCGACCATCGGGCCAGGGATGAGCGCGCTTTGCGCCAAACCTTCCCGAGGTCGATGATTGGCCAGGGGGGCATGAGCGGGCATCAAAAGCCATCGCATTCTCCCCTTTGCCACCAGCGTCATGATAGCTGTGTCGACTGGCACCTGCCTGCCCCCGCAGAAAACCGCACCGGTGCCACCCGCAGCTCCACAGGTTTTTCGACGGGGCGGAAACGGAGTTCAAGAGTACCGCTACCACTTTTCCCGCCTGCAGTGGGAAAAGCGGGACCTTCGGGCTGATGCTGATCGCTCGCCATGAAGTCACGGATAATATGCCGCGCGGCAGCAGCTGACCGCCGTGGCCCGCCCTGCCCCCCGCGGTCGGGCGAGGTCAGCCCCGCCCGATAGTTGCCGCCGGATGCGCCCTGAGCCTCTGCGGCGGTATGCGCGCAGACACGCCAGAGATCAGGTGGACCCCCGGGGCGACACCGGCGCCCGGCGAAAGTCCGGATTGCCGGCGTCGTTTAGCCCGACGGCGGCGCTATCCATCTTTCCATAGCCGTCATGAATGAAATATGAACCCCGCTATGGCACAGGGCTTTCCTCTCGCGACACGCGGCATGGTTGTGGGTCTTCTCGGCGGGTCGTTCGATCCGGCGCATGAGGGGCATGTCCATATCACCCTTGAGGCGTTGAAGCGGATGGGGCTTGACCAGGTCTGGTGGCTGGTCTCGCCTGGAAATCCGCTCAAGGCGCGTCAGCCGGCGCCGCTTTCGGCGCGGCTGCAACAGGCGCGGCGGGTCATGCGCCACCCCAGGGTCCGGATCACCGATCTCGAGCGGCGCCTCGGCACACGTTTTACTGCGGATACCATCGCGATGCTGAGGGCGATCTACCCGGGCGTGACCTTTGTCTGGCTGATGGGGGCCGATAATCTCGCGGGTTTCCACCGCTGGGACCGCTGGCGGCGGATCATGGAGACGGTGCCGGTTGGTGTCCTCGCGCGGCCAGGCGCGGGTCTGCGCGCACGGCTGTCACCGGCGGCACAGATCTATGGCGGCAATCGCGTCGGGCGGGGCGAAAACCTTGCACGGATGAAGCCTCCGGCCTGGGTCTTCGTCAATCTGCCGATGAAGGATGCCTCATCCACTAAGATCCGGGCGAAGGGGGGCTGGCGGGCGCCGGAGGGGGGCGCTGCCCCCGGCTCCTGACGGAGCCTCCCCCGGGATATTTCAGGACAGATGAAATAGGGCCTGGCCTCGCGAGGTATGGGCGCCCTGCCCCCTGAGAACTGGATCGTTTGGAGCTGGATTTTACGGCTGGATTTCCCTGGCTGGAAGAGGAGCTGAAGACGATGAAAGCATCGCATTCACGGCGGCGCAGAAGGCGTTCCTCCTGAAGCAGGGCAAGGAAGGAACGGCCGTGGCCGGGATCTGCCGTAAGGCGGGGATCAGCCTGGCGACCTGCTTCACCTCGAAGAAGCGCTATGGCAGTTTGTTGCCAGACGAGATGCGCTGGCTGAAGGCCCTGAAGATGAGAATGCGCGGCTGAAGACGATCATGGCCGACCTCACGCCTGATCGGGACATGCTGCAGGACGCCATTCGCCGAAAGCTCTGAGACCTGCCCGGACGCGCAAGTTTATCGACGGGATGTTGGTCGATTGGCACGTGTCGATCCGTCGGGCCTGTCAGGCGCTGCTGTTCGACAACCTCGAGCTGCCCTTGCAAATCCCGCCGCGAACTGTGCAGGCCGACCTCGAACTTCGGATCCGTGAGATCTGTTAGGTCATGTTGACAAATGGCGGAGCCAGAGCCTGATGCAGGCGACGTCGACGAAGCCCAGGAAGCTTTCGGCGGTTTTATCGTAGCGGGTTGCAAGGCGGCGGCTGTTTTTCAGGTTGTTGAAGCAGCGCTCGACCATGTTGCGCAGGGTATCCTCCCACAATCCCGCCAAAGTCCACCGGCGGAACTGACGGTAGACCGAGGACCACTTGCCAAACTCTTTGGGCAGATCACGCCATGGCGCACCAGTCCTTGTGATCCAGGAAATTCCATCGAGAACAAGACGATGGTCCGCAGGTTTCCGCCCGTTAGAGTGCCGGGCGGCACGAATGAAGCCCTCGAAGAAGGTCCACTCATCGTCGGATATTCTCGAAGACAAGGCGTGGTTCGCCGGAAGACGCTTTCCCGCTGCGGGCGTCGGGGGCAAAAAAGTGCGTGGCTGCCCTGATTGCATTGAATCGCAGCCGGGACTGCTTGGCGTCTGATCATTGCCGCTCATGACAATTTGCCTTGATCACAAGAGGCCACTCATGACGCTATGGACGGCTCCGGACAAGTTGGACTGCCACGATGTCGTCGAGCGACTTGCAGAGCTTGACCTGTCCGCGGTAACGCGCCCTGCGACCCGCGATCCTTCCGGGTTTGAACTTTGGTTCCAGGGTCGTCTTGAGGGGAAATCTGAGCCAGGACAATGGCTTGATCAGTTCGACCTCATGCGGCGGCGCAATTCTGCTTCGAACTTGGCCGGGCGGCAATTGCGACGAAGCTGCGAAGATCAACCGCGATCCGAGAGGATCTGCACTGGTGGCCTGCCGCTATCGGTTTCCGGCTATGCGCTGGTGGGGACGCGGATCTCTGCGCCGCTTTGGTCGGATTGCAACATCTGATGGGGCATTGCGGGGAAGGGCCAAGCAAGATCTTTGGCGGCCTTTACGATTTGCTCGCCCGCGATCCTTGCCCCGAGGAATTGCGGCCGTTTCGCAGTATCCTGCAGCGCCACATTCTGGAAACCTGGCCGCTCGCGCCGGGGGATGAGGTGCTCGGAGAACCCGTCCTGCACCCTGGGCGTATGGGGGTGCGGGCAGTGGCGCATCTGCTGCAGATCCCAGAGACTGAGGTCATCGCGGCGATTGGCGAAGACCGCAGCTGCCCGCCGGAATGGAGGCTGATCGACAGGTCTGAAGCGAAGGCGCTTTTCCCGCCGAGCCTCGCCGAGCCTGAATTCTGCAAAGCTCTCTCGCTTTCAACCCGGCAGTTTGAACAAATGCGAGATGAGGGCTTTCTGCAGCCCGTTGAGGGCGGGTTCTGGGACGTTTGGGCGGCGCAGGATCTGATCGACGACCTGCTATTTGGGGCGGAGCCGATATCTTTCGCCCTGCATGACTGGTGCAGTCTGACAGAAGCCTCAGATCGCTTGCAGATGACATTTCCCAGGATCATCGATGAAATCCGCTCCGGGCGGATTGCCCGGGTTGGCAAATATGTGCAGCGGTCCGGTTTTGCCTCGGTCCTGATCAATCTCGGCCATGTGGGTCAGGAGGGCGAAGCGATTTCGATTGAAACCTTTGCCTTTTCGCTGGGGCTGCGCCCGGTTGAACTCATCACCTTCGTCCGTCGCAACAAGGTCTCTTGTCAGCAGATGGCCGGGGCCCGGGGCAGCGCAAAGCTGCGAATGAGCGCGGCGGACAGGCAGGCCTTCCATGACCGCTTCATTAGCTTTCGCGACTTGGGAATAGCGGCTGGTTTGGGATGAGACGTGCTTCAGGCCCTGCTTGATGAAAGCAGCATCGGGCCTGCGGGCGGCAGTGCGAGGATTTATTCCCGTGCTGAAATCAGCCAGCTGCTGCCCTGAATACCCCTTACCCGCAGATTTCACTTGACGCCCTTGCGCACACTATTCCTTACGTTTGCGCATGCTTCCCCTTTTTTTTGGCTCACTGGTTGCCAGCACCCGCTCAGCGCGGCCTGCCGCTGATCCAGACCGCGCGGATGGCACGGTCGTCGCCCATCATAACGGTGGGGAACAGCGCCTGCCAGAGGGTTTCGGCGCGGGCAGTGGCCTGGGCGATGGCCGGGGTGGAATTCAGGTCGATCACCGCCAGATCGGCTTCCATCCCGGGGGCGATATTGCCGACCTGCCCTTCGGCATGCAGCGCGCGGGCCGAGCCGACCGTCGCCAGCCACCAGAGCTGCGCCGGATGCAGCGCCTCGCCGCGCAACTGCGCGACCTCATAGGCGGCGGCCATGGTGCGCAGCATGGAAAATGACGACCCGCCGCCGGTATCCGTGGCCAGCCCGACCCGCAAATGCCGCGCAAGACCCATGTCGAAAAGCCCCGAACCGATGAACATGTTCGAGGTCGGACAATGCACCAGCGAAGCACCGGCCTCACGCAGCCGCGCCTTTTCGCGGTCGGTCAGCCAGATCGCATGGCCGTAGACCGCGCCCTCGCGCAACAACCCCTGGGTCTCGTAAGTATCGAGGTAATCGCGCGATTGCGGGAAGAGGTCTTTCACCCAGGCGATCTCATCGGTCTGTTCCGAGAGATGCGTCTGCATCAGGCAATCGGGGTGCTCGCGCCACAATGTACCAAGTGCCGCAAGCTGCTCCGGCGTCGAGGTCGGCGAAAACCGCGGCGTAATCACATAGGACAGCCGGTCCCGGCCGTGCCATTTCTCCAGCAAGGACTTGCTGTCATCATAGGCGGATTGCGCGCTGTCGCGCAGGCCCTCGGGGGCATTGCGGTCCATACAGGTCTTGCCGGCATAGACCCGCATCCCCCTTGCCTGCGCGGCCCTGAAAATCGCATCGACCGAGGCCGGATGGATCGTCGCATAGGAACAGACCGTCGTGGTGCCGCGCGCCAGCACCAGATCGAGATAGCGCCCCGCGATCTCCTCCGCATAGGCGGGATCGGCAAAGCGCATTTCCTCGGGGAAGGTATAGAGGTTCAGCCAGTCGATCAGCCGCTTGCCCCAGGAGGCGATGATCGCCGTCTGCGGGTAATGCACATGCGCGTCGATAAACCCGGCCGAGATCAGGCAGTCACCGTAATCATGCACCTTGGCGCCGGGATGGGCCGCACGCAGATCACCCGCCTGCCCCACCGCCCTGATCCGGCCCTGGTCGACCAGCACCGCGCCCTGGCTCAGATGCTGCGCCGCAGCCTCGCCGATCACAAAGGGGTCGCCGGTGAAACTCAGCACCTGTCCCAGCAAGAGATCCGCCATTCGCCTCTCCGATCCGTTCACATCCTGTCAGCGAAACACCGCCACCATGTTACAATAAGCCGTCATCAGCGAAAGGAAATCCGCCGCTTGCCCCCTGTTTCCCGCATACGGCTTCCGGTAAACCCGGAGAATGCGGTGTCCGGAGAGTGCGGTGAAGGAGTGTCCATGAGGGAAACGGTCCAGGAGCGCGACGACGAGGAACTGGCCGCCGAACGCCTGACCCAGGTGCTTGAAGCCGTTGCGGCAAAGGATACCGCGCGGCTTGATTTACTGCTTGATCCCCTGCACGCCGCCGATATCGCCGATATCCTTGAACAGATCTCCTCGGGGGACCGCAGCGGGCTGCTGGCGCTCTGGCATGGCGGCATCGACGGCGATGTGCTGTCCGAGATCGACGAGTCGATCCGCGAAGAGGTTATCGAATCGCTGCCTGACAGCGTGGTGGCCGAGGCCGTTCGCGAACTCGACACCGATGACGTGGTCGATATTCTCGAAGATCTCGACGAGCCCGCGCAGGAAAAAATCCTTGATGCGCTGGAAGATGCCGACCGGATCGCGGTCGAACAGGCGATGTCTTATCCGGAGTATTCCGCCGGGCGTCTGATGCAGCGCGAGGTGGTGATCGCCCCGAGCACTGGAATGTAGGCGAGACGATCGACTTTCTGCGCGGTGCCGACTGGCTGCCCGACCAGTTCTATCATGTCATCCTCGCCGATCCGAGGATGCGCCCCATCGGCTATGTCACCCTTGGCCGCATCCTCTCGGCCCCGCGCGATGCAAAGCTGAAAGACATCACCGAAGAGAGTTTCCGCACCGTAAAGGCGACCGATGAAGAGGCCGATGTCGCCTATTACTTCAACCAGTATCACCTGATTTCCTGCCCGGTGGTGGACGAGAATGGTCGGCTGGTCGGCGTCATCACCATTGATGACGCGATGAATGTGCTCGACGAAGAACATGAAGAAGACATGCTGCGCCTCGCCGGTGTCTCGGATGAGAGCTCGATCCAGGACGGGGTGATCGCGACGGTCAGAAGCCGCCTGCCCTGGCTGGTGGTCAATCTTTTCACCGCCTCGCTTTCCGCATTGGTGATTTCGCAATTCGAAGGGGTGATTGCCTCGCTGGTGCTGCTGGCGGCTCTGATGCCGATTGTGGCCTCGACCGGAGGGATTGCGGGCACGCAGTCGCTGGCGGTGGCGGTGCGCTCGCTTGCGACCCGCGATCTGACGCCGGCGAATGCCCGGCGGGTGATCTGGCGCGAACTCCGGGCAGGAATGGTGAACGGGATCTTCCTCGCGCTGGTTCTGGCCCTTGCAGCCGTAGTTTTCTTCCACGACCCCTGGCTTGGATCGGTGCTGGCGATGGCGATGATCTGCAATCAGGTTGTGGCGGCAACGGGCGGGGTTCTGGTGCCACTTGCCTTTAACCGGATGGGGATGGACCCGGCGCTTGCCTCGGGAACCTTTGTGACTACACTCACCGATGTGATGGGCTATCTTGCCTTTCTTGGCTTCGCTGCACTGGTGCTGTTGTGAAAGAACTCAAAGCTGAAATCCGCAGACAGGCGGCCGAAGCCCGCGCGCTTGCCTATGCGAAAGGGCAAGGTCAGGCAGCGGATCTGCTGGCGGATTATCTGGCGGCACATGCGGGCAAGGTGCTCTCGGGCTATATGCCATTCCGGACCGAGATCGACCCCCTGCCCGCCATGGCGGCACATCAGGGCCCGCTCTGCCTGCCGGTGATCGCTGGCCGCGACCAGCCGCTCAGGTTTCGCGAATGGAGCCCCGGTGCCCCCCTGATCGAGGGCACCTTCAAGGCGCTGATCCCGGCCGAGGGTGCCTGGGCGGAACCCGAGATCCTGATCGTGCCGATGCTGGCCTTTGACGCCCGCGGCTACCGGCTGGGCTATGGCGGCGGCTTTTACGACCGCACGCTCGAAGCCCTGCGCGCGCGCCGCCCTACGCTGGCGGTCGGTTTCGCCTTTGACGCGCAGGAGATGGACGAGGTGCCGATCGACAGCACCGATCAGCGGCTCGACGTCATGATCACCGAAAGCGGCGTCAGGGTTTTCGGGTGATCCGCGGCCTGGTCCTCGGCCTCTTCGCCGCGGGCCCCGCAGCGGCCGGCTGCTTCACCGCAGAGGACCTGCCCGCGCGCGCGGTCTATTCCGACGGTGCCACGCTCGAATATCTCGACCTGACGGATGATGTGCTGACCTATCGCAGCGGCCAGATCACCTCGCGCCTGGCGGCTGGTCTCTGGCCGCTGACGAGCGAGGCGCCGGGCTTCCGGATCAGCTATGACTGGAACGCCCCCCTGCCCTTGCCCGGGCCAGAAGCGATCCGGGATCAGGGCGGCGAGATCACCCTGAAGGCCCGGATGACGCGGCAAAAAGCAGCGCCGGTGACAGTCTCGCTCACCATCCGGGTCCTGGGCGAAGAGGCGGTGACCTGGGAAGATTGCATCTATACCAGCTTCCGGATCCATAAGGTGATGACGGCGGCGGATGGCCGGAAGATGATGGATGCCAGGCTTTTGTTCGCGCCGTCGGCCATGCTGGCCATATCGACCGAATCCTTAGATCTGACGGATGATACATCGCGGGTCAGCCAGCTGAAATCGCTCGAATAGCGCCATATCAGCCGCGCGCGCGGAACACCTCGCGGATCGTCTTGACCTTACCCGGCTCCTTCACCTGATAGCCCGGCAGCTGCGAGATCTCGCGCGCGAATTCCGGCCCGCGCATCACCGCCAGCACCCGCTCCATCGCCGGGTGGTCCAGAATGCGGCGGTGGCAGATAAAGACGTAGTCTTCCGTCAGCACCGGCACGAAATCCAGCCCGAACTGCCGCGCCGCCGCCTCGACGCCAAAGGCCACATCGGCAAAGCCCGAGGCGACATAGGCCGCCACGGCCGCATGGGTGAATTCGGAATGCGAATAGCCGTTGATCGCCGCGCCCTGCACCTGGTGCTGCGCCAGCAGGTGATCAAACAGGATCCGCGTGCCGCTGTCGGGATCGCGGTTCACCAGCCGCACGCCTGAGCGCGTCAGATCATGGCAATGGGTGATCCCCAAAGGGTTCCCCTTTCCCACAATCAGCCCCATCTCGCGCGTCACGAATGAGATCACCCGATGTTCCTCGGGGTCAAGCCAGCCGCGCGTCATCGCGAGCGTGCGCGCGCGCAGCTCGCCCTGCGGCAAATGCATCCCGGCAAGATCACAGGTGTTTTCCACCATCGAAACCAGGGAGTTCGAATTCGAGACATAGCGGAAATCAACGCTGCCTTCGAAATCCCGCGCCAGCAGCTCGCGCAGTTTCGGCACCGCAAAGCCGTGGCTTGCCCGCACCCGGAGCTCGAGCCGCCCGCTGGCAAGCGTCTGGTTCACCTCGGTCTGGAGTTCCTGTGCCAGGTTTTGCAGCAAAGGCCGCAGCCGCGCTTCCAGCCGTTCCGCCGCCCAGACCAGCTTGTCGCCAAAGGCCGTCAGGCTGGTGCCGCTGCCCTGCTTGCGCTCCACAAGATCCGAGCCGAAAAACTCCGACCATTTGACCAGCAGATTCCAGGCATGGCGGTAAGACATCCCCGCCCTGGCCGCCGCGACCGAGAGCTTGCCGGTATTGCGAATATCCGACAGCAAGCCCAGCGTGATCTCCAGTCGCTCCTGGGTCTCACGGCGCTGAAACGCCCAGACCGGCGCGATTTCAACCCTGACTGACCTGTCCATCTTATGAACTCCTGTTCATGTCTTTAACCTGCAAGTCCGGCACAAGCTTGCCGGACCTTGCCCGGCGAGTCATGTAACCCAAATCATATTCACATAATTTTTCACCGGAGTAAGCTTATTTTCATCAGGCGATTCCGGGGGGAGAGCGGATCGCCCGGTCAATATATGAACTGACGTGCATATGATGGAGGGAACTATGCTCGACCAGAGAACCGGCGGGATCTATCCGCTGCTGATCGGCGGCGAGACGCGGCCTGCGCTTTCGGGCCGCACTTTCGAGACGCTGAACCCCGCAACCGGCGCCCATCTTGCCCATGTGGCCGAAGCCGGGGTCGAGGATGTCAATCTCGCCGTCGCTTCTGCGCGCAAGGCGTTTGAAGAGGTCTGGGCCCCGATGCGCGCCGCCGACCGTGGCGCGCTTCTTCTGCGATTCGCCGAGGTGATCCGGAGCCACAGCGAAGAGCTGGTCGAGCTGGAAAGCCTTGATTCCGGCAAGCCGGTTTCCGCGATCCGCCGCCAGGATCTGCCGGCGGTGATCGATACCCTCACCTATTACGCGGGCTGGGCCGATAAGATCACCGGCACTGTGACCCCTGCCCGCCCGGACGCGCTGACCTATACGGTGCGCGAGCCTCTGGGTGTGGTCGGCGCCATCATCCCCTGGAACTTCCCGCTGATGATCGGCATGTGGAAGATCGCACCGGCGCTGGCCTGTGGCTGCACGGTCGTGCTGAAACCGGCCGAGATTACGCCGCTGACCGCGATCCGGCTGGGCGAGCTTGCGCTGGAAGCCGGGCTGCCGCCGGGTGTGCTGAATGTGGTGCCGGGCTTTGGCAAGGTTGCGGGCCAGGCCATCGTGGATCACCCCGATATCGACAAAGTGACCTTCACCGGCTCGCCGGTTGTCGGGCGCCAGATCCTGCAAGGGTCGGCCGGGAACCTGAAACGCGTGACGCTCGAACTCGGCGGGAAATCCGCCAATATCATCTTCCCCGATGCCGATATCGATGCGGCAGTGCGGGCGGCGGGTTCGGGGATCTTCTTCAATACCGGGCAGGTCTGCTCGGCCGGCTCGCGCATCCTCGTTCATGAATCGATCCATGACGAGGTGGCTGAAAAACTCGCGGCCCGGGCCAAAGGCATGCGGCTTGGCAACCCGCAGGAGTCGGGCACCTCGATGGGGCCGGTGGTCTCAGAAGTGCAGATGAACCGCATTCTCGATTATATCGAGATCGGCCGGGCCGAGGGCGCAGAGGTCGTGACCGGCGGTGCCCGCCACGGCGACCAGGGCTATTTCATCGAGCCGACCGTCTTCGCCAATGTCCGTCACGACATGCGTATCTCGCAGGAAGAGATCTTCGGCCCGGTCGCGGCAGTGGTCCCGTTCAAAGACGATGACGATGCGCTTCGCCTTGCCAATGGCACCGTCTACAGCCTCGCCGCCGGGGTCTGGACCTCTGATATGACCCGTGCCCACCGCTTCACCCGCAAGCTGAAGGCCGGCACCGTCTGGGTCAACACCTATGGCCCGACCGATATCCGCCTGCCCTGGGGGGCGTGCGCGATTCCGGTTTCGGGCGTGAACATGGCGAAGAAGCCATCGCCAATTTCACCGAACCGAAAGTGGTCTGGATCAATACCGGACCAGCCTGACCTGCCCCCCTAACTCCCTGAAGCCTTTTCCCGAGGCTCACTTCGGGGTCCGTCTGACTGGTCACGGCCAGGGTGGCGGACCCCGCTTTTCCCCAAATTCCCATAAAGGATCTCCCGATGCGTATCGCGATCATCGGCCAGCAGGCCTTTGGCAAAGCCGTTCTTGAAGCCTTCCTCGCGCGTGGCGATGATGTCGCCGCCGTCTTCTGTGCGCCCGAAAAGCCTGGTGCGAAACCCGATCCGCTGCGGCTTGCGGCCGAAGAAAAGGGGGTGAAGACCTTGCAGCTCCCCAATCTGACCAGCGACGCGGCGGCAGAGGCGCTGCGCGCGCTGGATGTCGACCTCGCGGTCATGGCCTATGTGCTGCAATTCGCGCCGCAGGGCTTTGTGACCATCCCGAAACATGGCGCCATCTGCTATCACCCCTCGCTTTTGCCGAAATATCGCGGCCCAAGCGCGATCAGCTGGCCGCTGATCCGGGGCGAGACCGAAACCGGGCTGACGATCTTCCGCCCCAATGACGGGCTGGATGAGGGCGATGTCGTTTTGCAAAAGACCACTGCGATCAGCGCTGATGACACGCTTGGCACCGTCTATTTCGACCGGCTCTTCCCGATGGGTGTGGCCGCGATGCTCGAAGCCGCCGACCTGATCCTTGCGGGAAAACACAGCGAGACCGTGCAGGATGAGGCCCTGGCCACCTATGAGGGCTGGTGCCGCGACCCCGAGGCGCGGATCAACTGGTCGGCCCATGCGATCGATATCCACAACCTGATCCGGGGATGCGATCCGGCGCCCGGCGCCTGGATGCTGGTCGGCGACGAGAAGATCCGCATCTATGACAGCCATCTGATCCCCGCCCGCCGCTTTGCCGATGTGAAAGGCAAGCCCGGCACCATCGCCGGGATCGACGGCGGCAAGGTCCAGGTCGCGCTGCAAGGCGGTCTGATCGAGATCGGCCGCGTCCGCACCGCTCAGGGCGAGAAGCTCAGCGCGGCAGACTATGCCAGCCGCCTCGGCCTTGCGATCGGCGACCGGATCGACAGCCATAATACCGGGCTGCGCACCGCTGCCGAATGACAAAAAACCGCCCGGGCCTTACGGTCCGGGCGGTCTCTTCAGCGACGATTGCGGGTCATTCAGGGCTGCGGCATATCGCCCGCCATCATGCCGCCGTCAGGGTCGATGCAATTGCCCACAGCGGCGAGGCCATAGTCGCGGATCTGATCCATCATCGCGCGCGCCTGTCCCCAGAGGGCAGGCCCCCGCGCGAAGCCGATGGCGATGGGCTGTTTCCTGATCGGATCGATGCGCTTGATCCGGCGGGACAGGCCGCCCTTTTGCAGCTGATCGGGGCGTGGCGCTCTTGTCCGGCCGTCTCCGAGACCGAGGTCACGGCGTGCGTCCAGCTGGTGGCGACGATCCGCGCCTGTCGCGATTGCGCGAGCCTTTCGGCGGCGGGACGCAGGCGCTTTGCCGCCTCGCGCCAGGACAAGGCCAGTCAGAATGATGCCGATGGGCTGCGCAAATATCTTGCGCGTTTCGGGCTGGACCGGGCGGAGATCTGCGCCTGACCGGCGCCTGAAAGCCCGGTCCGGAAACCCCTGTGGTCAGTCCTTTTTCTTCTTCGGCTGCAACGCATGTTCCAGCCGTTCCGCATAGGCGCGGCGCTCGGTCTCGTTCAGGGTGGCCAGATAGGCGCCCATCACCTCGCTGGCACTGATAAGACGGCGGCTGTTGCTTTCCGAGATCGTCACCAGCGCATCCTGCATGGCTCCGGCCTCAAAAGGCGTGGCCCGCAGCGCGGCCAGAAGCGGGTCATAATCGGCGCGCAGCTGCGCATGGCCGCGTTTCAGATCGGGGTTGCGGCTGACCCAGGCCTCGCGCATCGCGCGCCAGTCCTCGCCCCGCATCGCTGTCGCCAGCGGCCCGAGCCCATTGTCGCGCCGCGCGCCCGACCCATGTTCCCCGCCGCTTCTGGCGCCCGAATGCATATCCGACCAGGCCCCCAGCCAGGCACCGGCGAAAAACCCGCCAATGGCCAGATTGAGCGCCAGTGAGGCCGCCAGAAGCGCCCTGACCCAGCCGCGCGTTCCAGGCTGTCCTGCCCCGTTTTGCGGATCCGTCACACCCATTTCTCCTCAGCCTCCGGCCAGAAAATAGATCGCCACCGGCTCCAGTTCAGGCCCGTCATCGCCCTCGGCCCCGGTCGCGGCCGCCACCCCGGTCCAGAACCCGTCGCTCAGCCCGGCGGGGTCGGAATAGCCCAGAAACAGCGCAAGTGCGGCCACGGCGCCAAGGCTGGCCACCACACCGCTGCCTCCGAACCCCGCGCTGAAAGACGTCCAGAGCCGCACGATCCCCGCAAGGGGACCCGCAGCCGCAGGATGTGCCCGCCGCAAGGGTGTCTCTGAAGGTGCCGGCATCGCCGCAAGGCCCGCCTGCAGCACATGCGCCATCAGCGCCCCGGATGGCTCGGGGGCAGTCGCCCGCGCAAGAAGGAAGACGCGGTCAAGCTCGGCGCCCGTCAGCTCCGGCCCATTCCGTTCTGGTCCATTCAGCTCTGTCTTGCCCATCGCTCAATCCCCTTCAAACCCCAAAAGCGCCCGATACGGCCCGAGCGCCTGCGCCAGACCGCGGCGCCCGCGTGCGGTCAGGCTTTCGACCGCTTCGATCCCCACGCCCAGCACCGCCGCGATCTCGGGGTTCGAGAGCCCCTCGATATGGCGCAGGACCACCGCCTCGCGCTGGCGGTCGGGCAAGGCGGCCAGCGCACGGTCAAGTGCGGCCATCCGTTCGGACGCGATCAGCCGCGCCTCAGCCCCCGGCGTGCCATCTGCCGCTTCGGGCGCATCGCTCAGTTCCAGCGGCGCACCGCCTGTGTGACGGTGGCGGCGCTGCCGGCTGCGGATCCGGTCGGTCGCCAGATTGGCCACCACCCGGTAGAGCCAGGTCGAGACCTTCGCCTCGCCCTCGCGCCAGCCCGGGGCCGCGCGCCAGAGCCGGAGCATCGCCTCTTGCGCGATGTCTTCCGCCTCGGCCCGGTCGCCCGCCATCATCCGGCTGGCAAAGGACAGGACCGGCGGCAAAAGCCGCGCCGTCAGAAGCCGGGCCGCAACGGCATCGCCCTGCGCATAGCGCGCGAGCAAAACCGCCTCGTCCTCGTCCTCGACCGTATCCCGGGGCATCTTCATTCCCATCTGTTACCCCGGAACCCGGGGTCACCGCAAAGCCCGGCTTGCGGCCCCCCGCCCTCAACCGATCTTTTACTGAACGATCCGCGAAGCGGCCCGCCATCCGATATATGCTGTCCGAAACCGGCCGTTCCCGTAGTGCCTGACAGCTTTATAACGGCGCGGATCGGCGCTTCCGTCGCGGTATCGCAGATAAATCCGGCCCGCCACCGCAAGAGCATTCCCGATAAAGCACCTGCGCCGGGGCGGGATGCGACTAAACATCCCTGTGAAACAGGTTTCAAACTGCCTAATCTGATGGCGGGGACGAGAATCGAAGAGGCAGAAGACGCGGCATGCAGAGCAGCAATCCGAAAACCGCCTCCGGCTATGATCTGCTGGCGGAGGGGCGGGTCAGCAAAGAAGCCGGAGGCACAGCAGAGCAGCCAGCGCCGGACCAGGATGCCTCTGAACGGCCCCTGCGCCCGGCCATGTTGCGCGGCTGGCGCCGCCGCTGCCCGTCCTGTGGCGCGGGGCCGCTGTTCCAGGGCTTTCTCAAGGTGCGCGATCACTGCCCGGTCTGTAATGAGGCGCTGTTTCACCAGCGCGCCGATGACGGGCCGGCCTATGTGACGATCCTGATCGTGGGCCATATCATCGGGCCGCTGATGCTCGCGCTCTATATCAAATGGACGCCTGATCCGCTGATTACCGCTGCGCTTTTGTCGGTGGCGAGTGTGGCGATGTCGCTGTTTTTGCTGCCCCGGATCAAGGGGGCCTTTGTCGGATTGCAATGGTCGCGGAGGATGCATGGCTTTGGAGGAAATGAACGTGGATGAGCCACAGATCCGCGATGCGGCCACGGTAATCCTCACCCGGCGCGAGGGCGGCGAGGCGCGGATCCTGATGGGGCAGCGCGGCGCGAAAGCGGTCTTCATGCCGTCGAAATTCGTCTTTCCGGGTGGTGGTCTGGATGCGGCGGATGAGGATGCCGGGGTCTCGGGGCTGAGCGCGGATTGCGCCGCACGCCTGGCGCAGATCAGCCCGGGCGTTCCCGGCGGGGCAGCACCTGGCCGGCTGGTGACGGCCGCCTTGCGCGAGCTGCGCGAAGAGACCGGGCTGGGATATCCGCCGGGGGCGGCAAAGCTGCGCTATGTGTTTCGTGCCATCACGCCGCCCGGGCGGCCGCGCCGCTTTGATGCGCGGTTTTTCCTCGCTGATGCGGCGGGGCTGGACGGCGATCCGGATGATTTCTCGCAGGCCTCGGATGAGCTGTCGCATCTGGCCTGGCTGGGGCTGGAGGAGGCAAGGCGGCTTGATCTGCCCTTTGTCACCGAAGTGGTTCTGGCCGAGATCAGCAATCTTTTGCGCGGTGGCGATCAGCCCGGCGTACCGTTTTTCGACAATTCCGGCGCGCGGCCGGCGTTTCGGCGGATACTGTAGGGACGGGTTTCCCACCGGGGGCTGACGCCTCCGGCGGGAATATCTTCGTCATGAGCAGACGGCATTGCCGGAAAGACCTGGTCAGAAGGGCTTCAGCCGGTCTTTCGGATAGCCGTTGAAATCGAAGATTTCGGCGGCGGCGCGCAGGCGGTCTGGGCTGATGCGGCCCCGGTCAAGCACAAAGCCGAATTCGCCCCTTGGCGTTGCGATGGCGAGGGTGCGGTAGCCGCTGTCGACCCAGATCACCCACCATTCTCCCATTCCGGGCACGGTGAATCTGCCGGGGCCGGTCACGGTCACGGGGCCGGAAGCGGTGATCTCACGCCCGTCGAGGCAGAGCCGGGCTTTGAGGGAAAGCTGGCCGGAAGCTGTCTGGCTGAAGACGGCGCCGCCGGGCGCGCAGCTCTGGGTCGCGCCCCTTGTATAGGCAGCAGCCTGGCGCCAGTCGCCTGTGATGCGGGCGGGCTGGAAAGCGGCGGCGGACCAGATCCCGGCGCCTGAGTTGCGAAACACCGTGCGGCCGACGGTTTCAGGCGCGCGGGGCGCGCAGGCCTGCAGGACGAGGCCAAGCCCCGCCGCGGCAAGCCCAAGGCGGATCAGTCGGGTTATTGCAGGCATTCGGTCATCCTTCGGCCGCTGTCATCAAGGATCTCATTGCAGCCAAACAGCGGTGTGAACGGCGCGCAGGTGCCCGACCGCGCAAGACATTGCCCTTTGCATTGGCTCGACGCGGTGCAGCGCTTGCCGGAATCTTTCGTGCTCCAGACGCAGCTGCTGAAGCCGGACCCGGTCTTTGCCCAGCTGCCCCCGGCCTTTTCACAGGTCAGGCGGGCCTCAGCGGTGAAGGGGTTGGTCTCGACCGGGGCGGCTTCCGGCATGGCCACCTCTTGCGGGGTCACCTCTTGCGCGGCGGGCACTTGCGGGGCGGCCTCATGAGGCTGTCCGGCAGCCTCTGCGGGGGCGGCCTCTTTCGCGCCCGTCGCGGCCCCGGCTGTGGCGGGTGTCGTCTTTGCCACCGGCGCGCCAGCGGCAGCACCGGGGGGCCAAGCGGTGTGGTCTCGATCGCATCGCCGGTGATAACCGTCGTCGCGGATTTTTCCGTGCCCGCCCCGCCCGCGCCGGATTTCTCGACCCCAGGCAGGCAGCCGCCAAGCGTCAGCGCGAGCGCGAGCGCCCCGGCCAGTGTCACAAACCGATACCCGATACCTGTCATCCGGCTGTCCCGCCGCTCTTGCCCGTGTTTATCATTATGGCGCGAGACTGCCCCGAAACGGCCAGGCGGGCAAGCGCGAAGCGCCCGGCAAAGGATCAGAACGGGCGCGGATGCAGGCGATAGACCTCGTTCAGATCGGCCAGCACCCCGGGCGACAAATTCAGCCCCGCCGCGCCGATGCAGGTCGCGAGATCGGCAAGCCTGGTCGCCCCGATAATCGGGATCGAGGTGAAGGGCCGCGAGCGGCAAAAGGCAATCGCCATCTGAACCGGATTGAGCCCGTGATCCGCCGCCACCGCGAGACAGGCCGCCACCGCCGGAAAGACCTGCGGTGTGATACGGCCACCGAGATCCGGGACCCGCGCCCGGCGGCTGTCTGAGGGCGTCACATCGCCGGCATATTTGCCAGAAAGCAGCCCCGTCGCAAGCGGCGAATAGGCCAGCAGCGGCAGATCCTCGATCAGGGAAAGCTCGGCATGATCAGTGTCGAACTGGCGGCACAACAGCGAATATTCGTTTTGCGCGCTGAACATGCGCGGCAGACCCAGCGTATCGGCCAGATGCAGCCAGCGCGCCGTGCCCCAGACGGTCTCATTCGAGAGCCCGATGGCGCGGATCTTGCCCTCGGCAATCAGGCTCTGCGCGGCGGTCAGGATATCGGTCATCGCAGCGGTTTCGGCGGCACGGTCGATTCCGGTCGGCGCATAGTTCCAGTTCTGGCGGAAATGGTAGCTGCCGCGATTGGGCCAGTGCAGCTGATAAAGGTCGATATAATCGGTGTTCAGCCGCTTCAGCGAAGCCTCTGCCGCCGCCCGCAGGCTGGCGCCGGTGATCGGCTGGCCGGGGCGGACATGCTGGCCGGTGCCGGTGATCTTGGTGGCAATCACCAGCCGGTCGCGCCCGCCCCGCGCTTTGATCCAGGAGCCCACAATCTCTTCGCTGAGGCCCACGGTTTCGGCCCGGACCGGGTTGACCGGATACATCTCGGCAGTGTCCCAGAAGGTGATGCCGCGATCCAGCGCCAGATCGGCCTGGGCATGACCCTCGGCCTCGGTATTCTGGCTGCCCCAGGTCATGGTGCCGAGGCAGAGCTCTGAGACGGTCAGGCCGGAACGACCGAGGGGAATCATTTTCATGGCAGAGCTCCTTTTGCGGGCGAGACTGCGGGCGCCGGAAGCAGGAGGCAAGGCCGCCCGGACAGGCTGGCATGCAGGGGCGGCGTTTGCGCAAAAGGCCGCCACATCTGCACATCCCCGCGCCCAGGGCCGGTTTGCGCCAGATCAAGGCAGGGACGCCCCGGCAGGCCCAGACTGTGCCCTGAGCCCATCCCGGACACAGAGGAGTCCTGAATATGGAAATCAGGTTTGACGGAAAAACGGCACTGGTAACCGGGACCGGATCGGGGATCGGTGAGGCGGTCGCGCTGGATCTGGCCGCCTCCGGTGCTGTCGTGGTCGTGTCGGATCTGACCGAGGATGCAGCGCAAAAGACGGTTGCAAAGATCATCGCCGCAGGGGGCGCGGCGGTTGCGGCTTACGGCGATGTTGCGGATCCTGCGGTGGTGGAGGCCCAGATCGCGCTGGCCGAACAGCATGGCGGGCTGCATCTTCTGGTCAACAATGCCGGGATCGGCGGCCCCTCGGCCCCGACAGGCGCCTATCCGCTGGACGGCTGGGACCGGGTGATCGCCGTCAATCTGAATGCGGTTTTCTACGGCCTGCGTTTTGGACTGCCAGCCATGGAGCGCGCAGGCGGCGGTGCGGTGGTCAATATGGCCTCGATCCTCGGCAGTCAGGGCTTTGCCGGATCGGCGGCCTATGTCGCGGCGAAACATGCCGTGCTGGGCCTGACCAAAACCGCAGCGATGGAATATGGCGGAAAGGGCATCCGGGTGAATGCGGTCGGCCCCGCCTTTATCGACACGCCGCTGCTTTCGGGCTTCGACAAAGAGACCCGCGACTGGCTGATCTCGAAGCATCCGGTCGGCAGGCTGGGACGCTCAGAGGAGGTCTCGTCACTGGTTCTGTTCCTGCTTTCGGATCGGGCGAGTTTTGTTACCGGAAGCTATCACCTGGTCGATGGGGGCTATTGCGCACCGAAACAGAGGGGGCTCTGCCCTCCGATACCTCCCAGGCCCCACCTGTGGCGGAGCCGCCCCCGGGGATATTTCCGGACGCGTAAAAGCCATGACCCGCCCGGACTGATGATCCGGCCCTGCCCCGGTCCTGACAGGCGAACCGGATGGCCCGGCCCGGAGGGGATGGTTTATCGCAAAGCTCTGGCCCTTGGCGGCGCCCCGCGTTAAACCCCGGATCCGAACCGGTCGAAAGGCGTCTTCATGGCCCGCATTCTCATCACCTCTGCAATTCCTTATATCAACGGGATCAAGCATCTGGGGAACCTTGTCGGTTCGCAGCTGCCTGCGGATCTGTTTGCCCGTTATATGCGTGGCCGCGGCAATGAGGTGATGTTCATCTGCGCGACCGACGAGCATGGCACCCCCGCCGAACTTGCCGCCGCCAAAGCCGGCAAGCCGGTCGAAGACTATTGCCGCGAAATGCATCTCGTCCAGGCCGATCTGGCAAAGGGCTTCCGGCTGAGCTTTGACCATTTCGGTCGCTCCTCCAGCCCGGAAAACCACCGCCTGACCCAGCATTTCGCGGGGGTTCTGGCCGATAACGGGCTGATCCGTGAGGTTACGGAGCAGCAGTTCTATTCGATCGATGATGGCCGCTTCCTGCCCGACCGCTATATCGAGGGCACCTGCCCCAATTGCGGGTTCGAATCCGCGCGCGGCGATCAATGCGACAATTGCACCAAGCAGCTTGACCCGACCGATCTGATCAACCCGCATTCGACCATCTCCGGCTCGACCAATCTCGAGCTGCGCGAGACCAAACATCTCTATCTGCGCCAGTCGGCGCTGAAGGGCGATATCGAGGCCTGGATCGACGGCAAGAAGGACTGGCCGATCCTGACCACATCGATTGCGAAGAAATGGCTGCATGACGGCGATGGCCTGCAGGATCGCGGCATCACCCGCGACCTGAAATGGGGCATCCCGGTGAAAAAGGGGGACCAGCCCTGGCCGGGGATGGAAGGCAAGGTCTTCTATGTCTGGTTCGACGCGCCCATCGAATATATCGCCTGCACCGCCGAATGGGCGGATGCGAATGGCCGCCCGGCCGCTGACTGGGAACGCTGGTGGCGCACCGACAAAGGCGCCGCTGACGTCACCTATTACCAGTTCATGGGCAAGGACAATGTCCCCTTCCACACGCTGTCCTTCCCGGCAACGATCATCGGCTCAAACGAGCCGTGGAAGCTCGTGGATTACCTGAAATCCTTCAATTACCTGAATTATGACGGCGGTCAGTTCTCGACCTCGCGCGGGCGCGGTGTGTTCATGGACCAGGCGCTGTCGATCCTGCCCTCGGATTACTGGCGCTGGTGGCTGTTGTCCCATGCACCGGAAAGCGCGGATTCCGAATTCACATGGGAGAATTTCCAGGTCTCGGTGAACAAGGATCTCGCCGATGTGCTGGGGAATTTCGTTTCCCGCATCACCAAATTCGCAAAGGCGAAATTCGGCGATGATGTGCCGGCGGGCGGTGCCTATGGCCCGCAGGAGACCGCGCTGATTGCTGATCTGACCACGCGCATCCGTGAATATGAACGGCTGATGGATGCGATCGAGGTGCGCAAGGCGGCGGCAGAGCTGCGCGCGATCTGGGTTGCGGGCAATGAATATCTGCAATCCGCTGCGCCCTGGTCGGTGGTGAAAACCGACCCGGAGGCCGCCCAGGCCATCGTTCGCTTCGGTTTCAACCTGATCCGGCTTTACGCGGTGCTGTCGCGCCCCTTCATCCCGGATGCCGCGGCGGCGATGATGGCGTCACTTGGCCGCGAGGACTGGGCCTGGCCCGAGGATGTCGCCGATGCCATGGCCGGCGTGGTCGCAGGCAGCGCCTTCGCCGTGCCCGAAAACCTCTTCCGCAAGATCACCGATGAAGAGCGCGCCGACTGGCAACAGCGCTTTGCCGGCATCCGCAGCTGAAGACGCCCCCCTTTCTGGCCCCGGGCGCCGCAGGAAAGCCGCGCCCGGGTCAGTCCTGACAGGGAAGATCTGCCCTGTCTTCAGTCTGCCCTCGATGAAATTCATGGGCCTGGCCTCACACCGGCCCGGCCGCCTCCGCGTATCGCGGCTCCGAAATCCAGAGCGAAACAGCACAGCCCATTTCCCCATGGAGCGCCCCCGCCCGGATCGACCGGCGGCCAGCCGGATGAGGCACTTGCGCTGGTCAGGAGGGAGCCGCTGATTGCCGCCAAAGCCTACAGCCTGTGCGATGCGCCGAACCCCGGAACCGCGCCTTGTGGTACCGGGACCACTGCTATCTTTGCTGGTCAGAGCACAGGCCTATGCTGATCAACGCAGGCCTGCCGGAGCAATCCGGCAGCATTATTAATGTCGCGGGGCTGGCCTCCTGCAATGCTGCAAGCGCGAAAAAATTCCTGCATTTGCGAATAATTCGCCAGATGTATAGCAGCTATCTTAACCAAATCGGCCACATCAGGGAATATTTCCCTAACCTGGGCAAAAACTGAGAACCTCAGACTCGCCATGCCATGGCAGACTGTCGCCACTGCTCGTTCCGCTTCCCGAAGCTGCCAAAGGGAGAATCACATGAACGACATTTCTCAGAAGCGACACGCTCTGACGCGGGGGCCGGTTCTGGCCGCGATAGTTTTCGCGCTCGCCTATGGCTCAGCAATGGTACTGGTGATCGCGCCGCGCGGCCTCCTGGGCGGGTCGCAATCGGTGGCCGTGGAAAGTGGCGTGTTCTCCGGGGGCCCGTTCTCCGGGGGCGTGTTCTCCGGGGGTGCGGGGTCTGATCAGCCGCAGCTCCTGCGGGCCGGGTTCACCCCGCTGCCGCCCGACCGCTCGGCCTATGGGATCCGAGACTGACAGATCAGGTTGCCGGCTGACCAGATGGCTGCATTGCCAAAACGATAAACCGGTTTAATGGTCCGGCCCGGAGCTTTCCGCGCCGGGCCATTTACTGTTTTCTCGCGGCAGTGTCTCGCGTGGAAGTGAACACTCCCCGAACACAAACTTCTGAAAACGCAGCAAACATTCGGCTTGATTAATTCAGAGTATTTTAATAGGAAATACAAGTCCAGCTTTTCGCCAGATATGTCCGGGCGCGCCGCCCGATGTCATCCTGACTTTACGATCTGCGACTTGCCTGCCTTCCCACGCCCGCCCCAGTTTACCGCAACAGCGACCGTTTCCGCACAGGACCCGCATAAGCCGGGACTGCGCCCTGAGAAACGGCCCCCGACCGGAGCCACCTGCCCCGATGTCTGAACATCTCGCCGATGCCGATGCCTTGCAGCTTGCCTCGCTGGGGCTCGATGCTTTCGAGACCGGGATGCTGGCCGTCACCCGCCATTTCATGACCGCCTTCGCGCGGCCTGAAAGCCAGGCCTGGCAAAGCGCCTATACGATTGCCGCCGAACGCTGGGGCCAGGCGCGCGGCCCGCAGATCGCGCATGGGCTTCTTGCGGTGATCCAGGCGCTGCGCCAGGCGCGGGACGAAGATTTCCACTATGCCAACCCGCTCTGCACCTCCTGCCGCGACCAGGTGACGCCGGAGGAGGCTGCCTTTTGCCTCATGCTGCATGCGATGCGCCGCGACCGCGCCGATCTTGCGCGCGGCCCGGTGCTTGAGGTCACCGGCGGCCGGATGGATCCGCTGCTGATCCAGGTAGCCCTGTCTTTCGCGGCGCGGTTCCCGGCAGAGGATGCGGAAAACACCGCCGCCGCAAAGGCCGCCGCAAAATCTGCCGCACAGGCTGAGGGCCTGAGCCTTATCCCGGTTGCCGCCGGCACCGCCTCACAACGCCCCTCACTGCGGCCCACAGAGCGACCGGACCATCGTCCGACCCATCCCCCTGCGGCACGGCACCTGCGCCTCGTGCATTGATCGAATAGTTGTCGCAACCTGTCGCGCCCCGGTGCGAATTTGCACGGTGACGCCGCCGGACTGAGCATAAACCCGGTCTTGCCCGGCGGAGAGTGAGCTCTTAGATCCGGAAAGACAAAAGCGAAGGATCCAGCGATGTTGACATCATCGGCGCGTTTCGAGACCCCGAATGGCTCGAAATATATGCAACAACTGTTCCGGCATTTCGCCCATAAGATCGAGGTCGAAGTGGATGCGCATCACGGTCGGGCCACGCTCGGCCCGGGACCTCTTGAGATGGAGGCCGATGCAGGCGGCCTCTCGGTGAAGGTCTCAGCGGAAGATGTGCGCGGCATTATCGAAGCGCGCTATATCGTCGACAAACATCTGGTGGTCTTTGCCTTCCGCGACGGCTTTTCCGGCTTTGCCTGGACGCTGGACGAGACGGCCCCTGCCTGAAACGGGGCCGCAACCTGCGGCGGGTCTTATCGGGTCAGGATGCAGTGATCCCGCCACCGCAGATTTTGCCCTCCCATCGGTGTTGTAGCAAAACTCTTTCTGGGCAAGGATTCACGTTGCGAAGCCAGCGGGTCAGACCGTCAGCATGAGCAAGCCTGGCCCCACCCGCTACCGCATGACGAACTGGAAGTCCTGCAACGATGCGCTCAGGCGGCGCGGATCGCTGCTGATCTTGCAGGACAGGGACATGGTTTGGCGCGCTCCGAGGGCCGGGGCAACGGTCGGCCGCCGGTGTTCAGTGATGCCGCCATCCAATTCTGCTTGATGGTGAAAGTCCTGTTCGGACTGCCGCTCCGACAAACGACCTGGATGCTGGGCAGCATCGTGCAGATGGCAGGGCTCGACTGGCCAGTGCCGGACTTTTCCACCCTGAACCGGGTGCAAAAGACCATCACGGTCCGGATCCCGGGCCGACGCGCGCCGGGCCCGCTGAACCTGCTGGTGGACAGCACCGAGATCAGGTTCCTGGGCGATGGCGGGTGGCTGGCGCGCAAGCACGGCACGCATCGCCGGCGCCAGTATCGCAAGGCCCATCTGGCAATGGATACGGCCACCGGTGACGTCTGCGCGGTGGAGTTCACCTCCGGCGACAAGGGCGACAGTCCTGTTCTGCCGCACCTACTGGCGCAGATACCGCCCGGTGAACCGCTCGGCGCCGTAACCGGGGACGGCGCGTTCGACAGGCGCCGGTGCCCCACGGCGATCCTGGAACGCGGTGGCACGGCGGTCATTCCCATCCGCAGGAACGGGCGACGATGGCGGGAGGATTGTCCCGCCGCCGTTGCACGCAACGAGATCCTCCGCGCGACCCAACGCCTGGGAAGCGCAGCCTGCAAACGCTGGTCCGGATATCACATCCGAAGCCGGATCGAGGCGAAGATGAGATGCCTGAAAGCCCTCGGCGAACGGATCACATCACGAAATCCGGACCACCAGACAGCCGAAATCCACATCCGTGTCGCTCTTATGAACTGCTTCAATGCCCTCGGTCAGGCCGAGATCGAACATATGGCATGAACTCAACGGGAAAGGGGCGAACCCGCTCTGACCCTGACTTTTGCAACAACGCCGGTCATATCTCTGATGACACCAGATTAATGTCCTCGTCTAGGTCGTGTTGACAAATGGCGAAGCCATAGCCTGATGCAGGCAACGTCTACGAAGCCGAGGAAACTGTCTGCGGTTTTGTCATAGCGGGTTGCCAGTCTGCGGCTGTTTTTCAGTTGTTGAAGCAGCGCTCGACCATGTTGCGCAGGGTGTAAATGGTCATGTCGACAGTCTTGCGCACCCTTCGGTTCTTTCGCATCGGTATCATGGGCAGGGCGTTGCGGCTCTCGATGTCTTCCCGAATTTTATCAGAGTCATAGCCCCTGTCGGCGACCAGAACTGCCGGTTGGGGCAGATTGTCAGCCATCACCAGATCGTAGCCGGTGTAGTCGGAATCCTGCCCGGGCGTGATCTCGGTCCTCATCGGGAGGCCCGCACCGTTGACCCGGAGATGGATTTTGGTCGAGAACCCACCTCTCGAACGGCCAGGAGCCTCTTGTCAGCAGTCCCCCTTTTGCGCCTGCCGCATGATCATGGGCGCGGATCACAGTGCTATCAACCATCTGGAGCTTGTCTGGCGCGATCCCAGCGTGGTTCAGCGCGTCCAGGATGTCCTCCCACAGCCCTGCGAGCGTCCAGCGGCGGAACTGCCGGTAGACTGAGGACCACTTGCCTAACCCTTCGGGCAGGTCGCGCCAAGGCGCGCCGGTTCTTGCGACCCAGAAAATACCATTCAGAACAATACGATGATCCGCAGGATTCCGCCCATTCGGGTGTCGGACGCCACGAATGAAGCCCTCAAAGAAGGCCCACTCATCGTCGGATATCAGGTTGCGCGCCAAGCCCATCTCCCAAGTAGAGATGAGCTTGAATCATAGGACGCCTGCAAGCGGAATCCCTTTGGTCAACACGACCTAAGAAGCGTTTCCGGATCAGAAGCCGCAGGCAACCGGTACGTGTCATCCCGGTGTCGTCCGAGCGGGAGCATCCAGGACCATGTGCCGCAGGCGCCTTTTTTGGGCCCGCCTGAGGCCAGAGGGCCATAACGGGCACAGCCATTTTCACCGAAAAGGGCAACCGCGATGCGGTCGTACAGATCACGGAACGGGGTCCGGACGATCAGGGAGACCCCGGCATGGCTGCCCCGCGCGCTTAAACGCTCAGTCGGGGACGTGGCAGCGGAGGCCACGCCCCTGCCGGAGGCATCGCGGCGAAAGGCTTATCTTCTGGCGTCCACTGCTGCCACCAGCCCAGGCGAAAACCCTTCCAATCCCCTCCACCTGGCCGCGTGAAGAACTGCCTGCGCCTGGCTCGGTCGAAGGTCTGTCACGCAGGCAGCCGGGTGACCTGCTCCAGCGCCTCCAGCACGACATCAACCCCTGCGCCCTCACGGCTCGCTTTGGTTGACAGCACCTGACGCCAGCCCCGCGCGCCGGGCAGGCCGTGAAACAGCCCCAGCATATGGCGGGTGACCTGATGCAGCCGCCCGCCATCAGCCATATGTGCGTCGATATAGGGAAGCATCTGGCGCACCACCGCGTCGCGCGACAGCAGCCGCTCCTCACCCCAGAGCCGATCCGCCCCGATCAGCACATGGCCGGGATCGTGGTAAGCCGCCCGACCGGTCATCACCCCATCAAGCCCCTGATCAAGCAAGGTTTTAGCGGCTGTGAGATCGGCGACTCCTCCGTTGAGGCAGATGGTCAGGTCCGGGAAACGGGCCTTCATCCGCAAGACGAGGTCATAATTCAAAGGCGGGATCTCGCGATTCTCTTTCGGCGAGAGGCCCTGCAACCAGGCCTTGCGCGCATGGATGATGAAATGCGTGATCCCGGCCCTGGCGAGGCGCTCGATAAAGGCAGGCAGCACCGCCTCTTCGTCCTGATCATCGACCCCGATCCGGCATTTCACCGTCACCGGCACATCCGCCTCGGCCTGCATCGCGGTCACACATTCCGCAACGAGATCGGGATCCTTCATCAGCACCGCGCCGAAACAGCCCGACTGCACCCGGTCGGAAGGGCAGCCACAATTCAGGTTCACCTCATCATAGCCCCAGGGGCGCGCGATCCGCACCGCCTCGCCCAGTTCGCGCGGGTCAGAGCCGCCGAGCTGCAGCGCCACCGGATGCTCTTCGCCGGAAAAATCCAGCAGCCGCGCTTTGGGCCCGTGAAGGATCGCAGGCGCAGTCACCATCTCAGTATAGAGCATGGCGCGACGGCTCATGACCCTGTGAAAATAACGACAATTTCTGTCAGTCCAGTCCATCATCGGGGCAACGGAAAGCCGTTGACTGCCGTAAGCACCTTGATTTTGGTCAGTTATCTTCATTTTCGCGGTCATACGAGCTTACACATTCTGGCAGATTTTCGACCATCTCTGAATGTTGCATGTCTCCGGGCCCTGCGGGCTGGTGAAGTGTCATACATGTCAACGACAGATGGACGGACCGTAACGGACGGCACGAGCGCGTTCATAACGCAGATCGTGCGCAGGGGCCACGGGTTCCAGGAATTGCGATCTTTCGACCGCGAAAAGACCGCGAAAGCCTGGGCAAGGCAGCGCGAGGCCAACATTGACGCGATGGATGCGGAAAGCCAGAGGCCGAAGCCGCCCAGGTCGCCGACGCGGCTGACCGGCAGGCCGCATCCATCTTCTTGCCCGTGTGCTTCTTGCCCGTGTGCTTCTTGCCCATGTGCCGCGCCGATACCTCGCGGGCTGCCATCGCGGATGCCCTGAACGCTGCCAGGGTGTCACCCCGCATCAGCGGGTGATGATATCGCGTTTTTATGTTTGCCCCCGTTCTGGAAGGCTGCTGATTAAGTCCTGCGCCTGGAATGTCGGTCTCGCATGTGAGGCAATTTGCGCCCTGGTCTGCCGGGTCTGCGCGCGGCTCGGCATGGTCTGGCCTGGCCGGTTCCCCTCAGGCGCGAGGCAGTTTGGGCAGTCTTGCGAGATTTCCGGTCGCCGGCGGCAGCCGCCCGGTCGATCGGTCAGCCAGCTTCGGTTTTCCATCAGCGCATGACCAACGAAGCATAGCATGGCCCAGGTGCCCGGCGACAATCTGTAAAGCCGCACGTCGGGGTCGGTGGTCGGGGGATCGGTCGCATTCGAACGTCACGCGCCCCGGATGTCGGTCTCAGCATTCAGGGGGCTAGGCTTTGGGTTCGGCAGCGGGCGGGGTCGGGCCTGGTCACGACAGACCATTAACCCCCTGGATTCGCCGAGGGAAACCCGCTTGCCGGCGGTTTCTGCAACAACACGCATCACCGCTCTCCTGGGTGGAGCATCGCAGCCCCCCCTGCACAGAGATGCCGTCGGGGCGCAGTCACATCGCCACAGCACATTTCCAGCCGCACTGGCAGCAGGGATATTTGTGCCGTCGGGGCGCAGCCGAGGCAGATCTGACATTTTTCAGTTGTGTCTTGACAAAAATCAACCGGCGCGAAAAAACAGGCGCAGGACGGGGCCGGCAGCTTTGCAGCCCGCCGTCCGGAGGAGACCAGCTCAGTCCGAAATCCGGCCAGATCGCGCAGCCTGCGCGGGGCATGGAGACGGCCTGGCTGCGAACGGAAAACGGGATCAGATATGCAACGCTTCCTCAATAACCCCGACGATATCGTCGATGAAACTGTCGCGGGATTTGTCCGTGCGCATCGCGATCTTGTGCGGCTTGATCCCGACAATCCGCGTGTGGTCGTCTCGACGGCGGCACCGCAGCCGGGCCGGGTCGGCATCGTGACCGGCGGGGGGTCGGGGCATGAGCCGGCCTTTATCGGCTATACCGGCCGCAATATGGTCGATGCGGTGGCGGTGGGAGAGCTGTTTTCCTCGCCGACCGCCAAAAGCTTTGCCGATGCGATCCGCGCAGCCGATGGCGGCGCCGGGGTCGCGGTGCTCTACGGCAACTATGCCGGCGACAATATGAATGTGCGCATGGCGAAAGAGATGGTGACCCCCGACGGGATCGAGGTCGCCACAGTCGTCGCCAATGACGATGTCTGCTCGGCCCCGCTGGCCGAGCGCGAGCGCCGGCGCGGCGTCGCGGGCGAGATCTTCATGTGGAAGATCGGCGGCGCGAAGGCAGCCAAAGGCGGTTCTCTGGCCGAGGTAATCCAGGCCGCGCAAAAGGCGATTGATGCCTGTCGGTCGGTCGGTGTCGGCCTTGGGCCCTGCACCCTGCCCGCCGTGGGCCATCCGAATTTCAAAATCGAGCCCGGCACGATGGAGGTCGGGATCGGCCATCACGGCGAGCCCGGCGTCCGGGTCGAAGCACTGAAAACCGCCGATGCGGTGGCGGATGACATGCTGGACATCGTGCTGGGTGATCACGGGCTGCAGGAGGGCGCCGAGGTTTCGGTGCTGCTTTCGGGCCTTGGCGCAACGCCGATCAACGAGCTTTATGTGCTTTATGACCGGATCGAGAGCCAGCTGGATGCCAAGGGCATTCATGTTCACAAGGCTTTCGTCGGCAATTACTTCACCTCGCTTGAGATGGTCGGCGCGACGCTGACCGTGATGGCGCTGGATGCCGAGCTGAAAGAACTCCTCGATCTTGCAGCCGAGGCGCCTGGCATGGCCACGGGTGCGGTGGCAGCGCCGAAAAACGCAGGGGTGGCCCATGGCCGCCATGCCGCCAGCGCGGCTGCGACCGCCACCACGATTGCAAAGAATGTCACCCTCACCGGCGCATCTGTGCCGGTGGCGGGCAGCGCCGGGATTGTCCGCGAGATCGCCGCCGTGATCGTCGCCAATAAGGCGCATCTGTCAGAAATCGACGGGCTGATCGGCGATGGCGACCACGGGATCAATATGGCCAAGGGCTTTGGCCGCGCCGCAGACCGGATCCCGGCGGATGCCAGCCTCGATCAGGCGCTGCGGATCCTCTCGGATGTGCTGATGAGCGAGATCGGCGGCTCGATGGGCCCGCTTTATGGCTTCATGTTCCAGGGGATGGCCGATGAAGTCGCAGGCCGCCCGGGTCTTGATGCCGATGGTTTCGCCGATGTGATGAACGCGGCCCTGGCGGGGGTGCGCAAGACCGGCTCGGCCCAGGTGGGTGACAAGACACTGATCGATTGCCTGGTGCCTGCGGTCGAGGCCTTTGATGCGGCGAAAGCTGAGGGCCTTGCCGCTGCACTGACGGCGATGTCTGAGGCCGCAGTCAAAGGCCGCGACTCGACCGTTGATCTGGTGGCAAAGATCGGCCGCGCCAGCCGGCTTGGGGAACGCTCGCGCGGGGTGCCGGATGCCGGCGCGACGTCCTGCTGCCTGATCCTGACCACCCTGGCGGATGCCGCCCTGAAGCGGCTGGCCTGACATGACCGGTCTGAGCGCCGCAGATGTGACCGACCTGTTCCGCACCGTCTCGTTGCGGATCGGCGAGGCACGCGCGGCGCTTGGCGCACTTGACGGCGCCATCGGCGATGGAGACCACGGCAATTCCATGGCCGAAGGCTTTGCCGCCCTGACCCGGGCGCTCGTCACCGCAACCCGCGAGGGCAAGGGCGCGGGCGACCTTTTCCCCGTAGCCGCCGAGAGCTTTCTCGATGCGGTGGGCGCCACCACCGGGCCGCTTTACGCCTCGGCCTTCCTCAGCGCCGGGCAGCTGTTCAGCGGCATGGACAGCATTCCTGCCGCGCGCATCCCCGAACTGGTCACCGCCTTCGATGAAGGCATCGCAAGGCGCGGCAAGGCGAGCGTCGGCGACAAGACCATGCTCGACGCCTGGCGGCCTGCTGCGCGTGCAGTTGCCGCCGCCGGCCCCGACCCGCTGGACGCGCTCGCCGCCGCCGAAGCCGCCGCAAGCGAGGGCCGCGATGCCACCCGCGCCATGGTTGCAGCCCTTGGCCGTGCCGCGCGGCTGGGCAGCCGGACGCTGGGCCATATCGACCCGGGCGCGGCCTCGGCCGTGATCATCATCCAGGGGCTGCGCGAAGGCCTTCAGGCCCATCTTGCGCGGGGGGGCAGCTGATGGCCCTGAAACCCGAAAGCGGTGCGCTGGCGGAAATGCCGATGCGCTTTGGCGATGATGCGCTCCTCTGGGCCGCCTGGCTTTATTACGAGGACGGGCTGACCCAGAGCGAGATCGCGCAGAAGATGGGCCTGTCGCGTGCCTCGGTGAACACCTGGCTGGCCGATGCCCGGGCGCGCGGCCTCGTCAATATCGAGATCCAGCCCGAGCGCTTTCGGGCGGTCTCGGTTGCGCGCGGGCTGAAGGACCATTTCGGCCTGCATGACTGCCTTGTGATCCCCTCGGAAGGCGACGGCAAACCGCTGATTGAACGGCTTGGCCAGGCCGGTGCGATGGTGCTGAAGCGGCTGGTGCGGTCGGGCGACACGCTGGCGGTGACCTGGGGGCGGTCGGTGCTGGCGCTGGCTTCGGCGCTGGATCATCCCGGGCTTGCCGATATCCGCGTGGTTCAGGCCACCGGCTCGACCACGGCGCGCATCGCCTGGACGCCAGAAGCCTGCGCCTCGCGCCTTGCCTCGGCGCTTGGTGCACGCTGGATCCCGCTCTCGGTGCCCGCGATCGTTTCATCACCCGCGATGCGCGCCATGCTGATGGAAGAGCCGGTTCTGGCAGAACAGCTCCAGGTCCTGTCCGAGGCCAATCGCATCATCATGGGCATCTCATCGATGCGGCCCGAAAGCACGATCCACAGCTCGGGATTCCTCGAAGGCGTCGACCGTCACGCCCATTACCAGGATGCAGTCGGCAGCCTGCTCGGCCGGTTCATCTCGGCCAGGGGCGAGCTGGTCGCGGGGCCGGTCAATGACCGTACCATCGGGCTGGATCTCGACGGGCTGCGCCGCGTGCCGCAAAAGATCGCGGTGGCGGGCGGTATCGACAAAGTGGCCGCAATCCTTGCGGCATTGCGCGGCGGGCTGATCGATGTGCTGGTGACCGATGCCGCCACCGCCCGCGGCGTGCTGACCGCCGATGGCTGGCAGGAAAGCAGCCGCCGTCCGGCACCCGTGGTGCCCGCAATCGCCACCCGCAGCCACGGCAAAAAACTGATCAACGAGGCACGGAACGCCGTTGATGAGAGCCTCGCCGGCGCGCTGCTGGCGCATGAGGCGCTGATCAGCCTTGTCCCCGGCACCAGCCGCGCCGTGATGGCAAAGCACGGCCCGCGCCCGGGCAAAGTCGGCATCGTGATCGGCGGCGGCGCCGGGCATGAGCCGGGATTCTGGGGCTATGTCGGCCAGGGCCTCGCCGATGCGGCGGTGGTGGGGAATATCTTTGCCGCCCCTCCGCCCGGCCCGATCCTTGCGGCCAGCCGCGCCGTCGATGGTGGCGCCGGGCTTTTGTACATTTTCGGCAATTTCTCGGGCGATGTGATGAATTTCGAGATGGCGCGCGAGATGGCCGAGGCCGGCGGCATCCCGGTGCGCCAGATCATCACCACCGATGACATCGCCTCGTCAGAACCCGACAGCCGTGGCTCGCGCCGGGGCGTTGCGGGCAATGTCTTTGTCTTCCGCATCGCGGGCGCTGCCGCCGATCTTGGCGCCTCGCTTGAGGCCTGCGAGGCGGTGACGCGGCGCGCGGCGCAGCGTGTCTATACGATGGGCCTCGCGCTGGAACCCGCCCGCCTGCCCGATACCGGTCGCCCCGGCTACGAGCTGGGCGCGGATGAGATGGAGATCGGCGTCGGTGTCCATGGCGAGCCCGGGGTGGAGCGGCAGCGGCTGGTCTCTGCCGATGATGCCGCCGATCTGCTGCTGGACCGGATCCTTGCCGAAATGGTGCCCGCGCGCGGTGACCGGGTGGCGGTGCTGGTCAATTCGCTGGGCGGGACGCCCGCGATGGAGCTTTACATTCTCACCCGCCGCATCCGGCAGCGCCTGACGGCGCATGGCATCACGGTCAGCCACATGCTGGTCGGCCCCTATTACACCTCGCTGGATATGGCGGGCGTCTCGCTCTCGGTCCTGCATCTCGATGATGAGCTGGCGGCGCTGATGGATCATCCCTGTGACGCGCCGGCGCTGATGAGCAAAGGGGGCCGCGCATGACCCGCTGCCCCGCCGGAAACCAGACCAGAAAACAGGCCACACAACAGGCCACACAACAGGCCCATGACATACGACAGCAAGCATTGACATTTGTCACGGGCCAGTGTCGATATACAGAACCGGATCAGGGCGCGCCGTCTGCCCCTGCCCCGGCGGGAGGAAGACTGTGATCAAGACCGCTGACCGCCAGACCGTGTTTCTGGCCCTGATCAATGTGATTGTGCTGGTGGCAGGCGCCCTGCTGGCCGGGGCGAATTTCGTTGACAGCTATAATCTGCAGGTGATGGCCGCGCAGGTGCCGGAACTGGGCCTGCTGGCGCTTGGCGTCGCGCTGGCGATGATTTCCGGCAATGGCGGCATCGACCTTTCCGGGATCGCACTGGCGAACCTTGCCGGCATCACCGCCTTTCTGGTCGCAAGCCGCATCCTGCCCCCGGGTGATGCGCCGATGGCCTTCTCCTGGACCTTCGCCGGGATCGCGCTTTGCGTGGGTCTGGCCGGTGGACTGATCAACGGGCTGATGATTGCCTATACCGGGCTCACGCCGCTGATCGCCACGCTCGGCACCCAGCTTCTGTTCACCGGGATCGCGGTCTGGCTGACCAATGGCTCTTCCGTCAGCCTTGGCTATATCCCGCCGCTGGATGATTTCGGCAATCTGCCGGTGCTGGGTGTGCCGCTGTGTTTCGCGCTGTTCGTGCTGATCGCCGGGCTGATCGGCTATCTGCTGCGCTTCACCCCCTTCGGCGTCAAGCTGATGCTGCTGGGATCGAACGAGAAAGCCGCGCGATATGGCGGTATCCCGGTGAAGCGGATGATCGTCATCACCTATGCGATCTGCGGCATCCTCGCCTCGGTTGCGGGCATCGTGATCGCCTCGCGCGCCGGTTCGGTAAAATGGGATTACGGCAGCTCTTACGTGCTGATCGCCATCCTGATCGCGGTCTTGGGCGGGGTTAAGCCCGAAGGCGGATATGGCCGCGTCCTGTGCGTGCTGCTCGCCGCCACCGCATTGCAGATGCTGTCGAGCCTTTTCAACTTCCTCGGCATCTCAAATTTTTTCCGCGATCTGGCCTGGGGGGTGCTGCTTCTGGCGCTGCTGGCCTCGGCGCGGGTGAATCTGTCGTACTGGTTCCGACCAGCGCGATAACGGATGCGGCGCCGGCCCCGCAGGGCAGGCCGGATCGCTGCAAGACAAATGCCCCTGAAAACCGGAGGAGGACTACCATGAAAACACTCGCGAAACTGGCCGGAAGCGCCATGATCGCCGGTGCGATGGTCGCAGGCGCGGCCATGGCCCAGGACAAGCAGTCGATCACCACCGTGGTCAAGATCACCGGCGAAGGCTGGTTCGTGCGGATGGATGAAGGTGTGAAAGCCTTTGCCGCCGATCACGCCGATATTGACGCGGTTCAGGTCGGACCGGCTCAGGCCGATGCCGCACAACAGGCCCGCATCATCGAAGATCTCGTGGCCAAAGGCGTCTCGGCCATCGCGGTCGTGCCGATGGACCCGGCCGCTCTTGAAGGCGTGCTGCGGCGTGCCCAGGCCCGTGGCATCAAAGTCATCGCGCATGAAGGCGACAGCATCGTCAGCGCCGATGCCGATATCGAAGCCTTCGACAACGCAGCCTTCGGCCGCAAGATCAATGACGGCCTTGCGGAATGCATGGGCGGTGAAGGCAAATGGACGAGCTTTGTCGGCTCGCTCGGCAGCCTGACCCATAATATCTGGGCCGATGCCGGTGCTGAAAGCGCCGCCGCAAACCACCCGGGCATGGAGCTGGTCGCCGCCAAGAACGAGTCGTTCAACGACGCGAACAAGGCCTATGACAAAGCAAAAGAAATCCTGCGCGCCTATCCGGATATCAAGGGCTTCCAGGGTTCTTCCGCCATCGACGTGATCGGCATCGGCCGCGCCGTCGAAGAGGCCGGCCTTGTCGGCAAGGTCTGCGTCTATGGCCTCGGCCTTCCGAAAGACACCGGCCCCTATCTCGAATCCGGTGCGGTCAACCGCATCTACTTCTGGGATCCGAAAGACGCGGGCTATGTCATGAATGTCGTCGCTGCCAAAGTGCTGGCAGGCGAGGAAATCGCGGATGGCGCCGATCTCGGCGTGCCTGGCTATAACGCCGTCACCGTGACGCAGGGCCCTGGCAAGGGCATCATCATCCAGGGCGCTGCCTGGGTCGATGTCGGCAAGGACGAATACAAGAACTACCCGTTCTGATCTGCCTTCCCTGACCGGACAACCAGGCGAAGGCGCGGCATTCTGCCCGCGCCTTCGCATCCACAAGCTGAGGACGACCGCGATGCAATCGCAGCCAGGCCAGACCAACCAATCCACCGGCCAGAAGCCCTTTCTGGAAATCCGCAACCTGCGGAAGTCCTTCGGCGGCGTGCAGGCGCTGAAAGATGTCAGCCTCACGCTGGAGGCGGGCCAGATCTATCATCTGATGGGCGAGAATGGCTGCGGCAAATCCACCCTGATCAAGATCGTCTCGGGCGCGCAGAACGCGACCTCGGGGCAGATTTTCATTGATGGCGAGGCCACCGGCCCGCTGGCAGGCGATATCGGTGCCATCGGCGCGCTGAAGGCAGGGATCGAGACCGTCTATCAGGATCTCTCCCTGCTGCCGAACCTGTCGGTGGCAGAAAATATCGCGCTGACCGGCCAGCTGGTCGCAGCAGGCGGGCGTCTGGCGCGGCGGCTGAAACGGGCAGAACTGTTCGCCACCGCCGCCAAAGCGCTGGCCGAGGTGCATCTGCCGACCGACGCCGCCTTCCTGACGCGCCGCACCGATACTTTGCCGCTCGCGACCCGCCAGCTCGTGGCCATTGCCCGCGCCATCGCGGCCTCGGCGCGGCTGGTCATCATGGACGAGCCGACCACCTCGCTGACCCGGCAAGAGGTCGAGAACCTGCTTTCCGTGGTGCGCCGCCTTCTTGACCAGGGCGTGACAGTGCTCTTCGTGACCCATAAGCTCGACGAGGTGAAATCGCTGGGCGGGCACGCGATCATCATGCGCGACGGCCTGAAAGTGGCGGAACGCGAGGTCGCCACCACCAATAAAGCCGAAATCAGTCAGCTGATGACCGGACGCGAGATTTCCGAGGCCCGCTACCGGACCGAACCGAAAATCGGCGAGGGGCTGCTGGAGGTCGAGAACCTCACACAGACAAACGCCTTCCGGAATCTGTCGCTGAGCCTGCGCAAGGGCGAGATCCTCGGCATCACCGGGCTTCTCGATTCCGGCCGCAATGAACTTGCGCTGGCGCTGTCGGGCGTGCGCCCGGCGAGCAGCGGCGCAATCCGGCTGGAAGGCAAATCCGTCTGGCCGAAAAACCCGGGCGAGGCGATCCGGGACGGCATCGGCTATGTTCCCGAAGACCGCCTGACCGAAGGGCTGTTTCTGGAAAAACCGATCCAGGACAATGTGACCCTGCCGGTTCTTGACCGGCTGAAAAACGCAATCGGCATGATCAGCCCGAAACGCGCGCGCAAACTGGCGGAAGACCAGATTGCCGACCTCCAGGTCGTGGCACCGAATGTCGCGGCCCCGGTGCAGTCGCTCTCGGGCGGCAATCAGCAGCGCGTGCTGATCGGGCGCTGGCTGACGATCGAACCTCGCCTTCTGATCCTCCACGGCCCGACCGTGGGCGTCGATGTCGGGTCGAAAGACACCATCTTCCGCATCATCCAGCGCCTTGCGGATGAGGGGATGGGCGTCATCATCATTTCGGATGACCTGCCCGAGCTTTTGCAGAATTGCGACCGGATCGCCGTGATGCGCCAGGGCGCGATTGCCGCAACCTATGACGCGGCGACCACCAGCGAAGATCGCCTCTATCAGACAATGGCCGGCGCAGCGCCCGCCGTCACAGACCTGGAAATGCCAGCATGACCGACGTCCCCGCTTCCGCCGCAACCCCGGGTCTGCCCGCGCGCATCTGGGATCTGATGGGCCGCCGGCCCGAGCTCTTCACCCTTGCCCTGATCGTGGTCACGGTGATCGGCGTGGCCATTGCAAACCCGAATTTCTTCGCGATGAACAATGTCTTCGACATCCTGCGTGCCTCGGTGGTGCGGGGGATCTTTGCGATGGGCGTCCTTGTGGTGCTGGCCGCAGGCGGCATTGACGTCTCCTTCACCGCCATCGCAGCCTTTGTAATGTATTCGCTGACCATGCTGGTCACGAATATCTTCCCGGGAATGCCGCTTTGGGTGATCCTGCCGCTGGCGGCCCTGGGCGGCGCGGTCTTTGGCGTGATCAACGGGCTTTTGGTGCATTCCCTGCGCGCGCCCTCGCTGATCGTCACCATCGGCACGCAATATATCATCCGCTCGGCGCTGCTGACCTTTGTCGGGACGGCCCTGTTCATGAACCTGCCCGCCTCGATGGAGGCCTTCGGCAAGGCCTCCCTCATCACCTGGACCGGCGGGACCGGGGTGATCTCGACCCTGCCTGCGACCGTGCTGGTGCTGGTCGTGGTCGCTTTCGCCACCTGGTTCATCCTTGAGCGCACCCTGATGGGCCGCGCGATCTTTGCCTCGGGCGGCAATCCGGGGATTGCGGAACGCCTTGGCTTCAATCTCTTCCATATCCGGCTGTTTGTTTTCGGCTGGGCGGGGCTGCTGGCTGGTATCGCGGGCATCGTGCATGTCGCCTCGAACCGTCTTGCAAATCCTTTTGACCTGGCCGGGATGGAGCTTGAAATCATCGCGGCCGTGGTGCTTGGCGGCGCGCGGATCACCGGCGGCTCGGGCACCGTGATCGGCACGCTGCTCGGTGTGCTCCTGATCACGCTGGTGAGCAATGTTCTGGTCTTCGTGGGCATCCCCTCGACGCTGCAGCTTGCCATTGTCGGCATCTTCATCCTGATCGCCGGCACCATTTTCGCGCTGCGCCAACGCAACTGAGCAAGGCGCGGCTGATTAACCTTCCGGGAGGAACCACCATGAGCCATGATGTTTCGGTCATCGGCCTTTATATCCTTGACGTGCTGGGGCGGCCGGTCGATGCGATCCCGCCGGGCGGCTCTGTCGCCTTTATCGACGAAATCCGCCTGACCGTGGCCGGTACCGCCGGCGGTACCGTGGTCGATCTGGCGAAACACGGGCTGAACTGCCTTGCGGTTGGTGCGGTTGGTGATGACGAAAAGGCCGATTTCGTGCTGGCGACGCTGGCGCGGTTCGGGGTCGACACGAGCCAGATGCAGCGCCTTGCGGACGTCCCGACCTCGGCCTCGATCCTGAACATCCGCCGGAATGGCGAGCGCCCTGCCCTGCATCAGCGCGGTGCGTCAGATCATTTCGACATCATCCCCGAAACGCTGGATGCGGTGCTGGCAGCCCCGATCATCCATCTCGGCGGCACCGGTCTTCTGGCGAAACTCGATGGGGAGCCGAGCGCGAAGCTTCTGGCTGAGGCCAAGCGGCGCGGGCGGACGACCACCTTTGACCTCCTTGGCGCCGATGAGAATACGATCAACCTCGTCGCGCCGCTCTTCCCGCATATCGACTATTTCATGCCCTCGGTCGAAGAGGCCCAGGCGATTTCCGGCGCGACGACGGTCGAGGCCGCGGGGCGCTTCTTCCTCGATCGCGGGGTGAAACAATGCGTCTTTACGCTTGGCGGGGATGGCGTCTGTTTCATGGATAACAAGGGCGCCGTCGTACGCCAGCCGGCATTTGAGATCGAAGTGGTCGATACCACCGGCTGCGGCGATGCCTTCGACGCGGGCTTCATCACGGCACTGCATCATAAAATGGATCTGAAAACCGCGCTCAATTTCGCCCAGGCGACGGCGGCGCTGGTGGCGACCGGGCTCGGGTCAGATGCGGGTGTGCAGTCGTTCGACCATACGCTTGAGTTCATGAATACAGCGAAGATCAAAGGCTGAATGCCCTTTGCCGAACCGCCGGAGGGGTGTTGCATCCCTCCGGACCTCTCCTTGTGTGATTTTATCGGGCGAAAGAAAGCGTCAGGGGGTCTGTGCCAGCAGGCCCGCGGCTGTTTCGGTATCGGTTACCAGATGGCTGACATAGCCGCCCTTCAAAGTGGCGCGCAGCGCGGCGATCTTTCCCGGGCCACCTGCGACGCAGACCCGGCGGGGGATGGCGCGCAGCTCTTCAAGTTCGATCCCCATCATACGGCTGTCAAAATCACGGCGGATCTGCTGCCCTTCGGCATCGAGGAAACGGCAGATCAGCACCGCTTCGGCGCCATCTGCGGCATAGGCGTCGATCTCATCCGTGCCGGCGATGCCGGCAACCCGCATCGTGCTGTCCGGCCCGAGAGCGCCGAGACCGAAGACGATGGTGCGCGCTTTGCGGATCAGCGCGAATTGCTCGGAAAGTGCCGGCTCCTCCCGCAAGGCGGTGCAGAGCGCGGCGCTCGACAGCACCGCCGGTGCATGCATCACCATGCTCAGCGCGCCGAGATTGCGCGCCATGATCGCCGTGCAGAGCTCGGCCGAGAAATCACGCCGCCCCATGGCCGCGCCGGTGACCTGGACCACGCTCAGCCCCTCGACGGGCTGCGAGATCGCATCGGCCACCGCCAGCACCGTGCGACCCCAGGAGATGCAAAGCGTCTCACCCGGGGTCAGCATCCGCTCAAGCTGCCGCGCCCCGGCGGCGCCAAGGGCTGCAAGTCGCGTCGCCGCATCGTCTCCGGGCTGCACCGGCACCACCAGCGCCTCTTCGAGGCCAAAGCGCGCGGCGAGGGCCAGCGACAGCGAATGCCGCGCCATAACGCCCGCATCCATGCTGATCCGCACCGCGCCGCGTTCGCGCGCTTCCTGGAGATAATTGACCACGCTGGCACGCGAGACGCCGAGCCGCGCGGCGATATCGCTCTGGTTCAGGCTTTCCTCATAATAGAGCCAGGCCGCCCAGATCACGATATCGTCGAATTCTGCCGGCACGGCCCCCCGCCCGCGTATCTGCGCCTCTGCCGACATCAGTCCCCCTGCCCGTCACGCCCAGTCATGCCATCAGCTTTGCCACGAAACCCAGGCCTTGGCGAGGCTTTCACCGATCTCTTTCGTACTCGCATTGACATTTGACACCAATAACTGTCATTTGACATCAACTCAGACCTGAATGTCCAAGGAGAAGATCCGATGCAATCCCTGTGGTCCGATGCGGATTTCGAGAAAACCGTTGCCGCCTATGTCGCGGCCGGCGTGAACCGCGATGTGGCGATCCGCACCTGGACGACGCGGCTGCTGGGCCAGGTGCCGCAGCTGGTGCTGCATGGCGGCGGCAATACATCGGTGAAAACCGTGATCAATGACCATGACGGCACGCCGGTCGAGGTGCTCTGCGTCAAGGGGTCGGGCTGGGATATGGGCCAGATCGAACCGGCAGGCCTGCCGGCGCTGCGTCTGGCCGAGCTGAAGGCGATGGTGAATTACGAGACGCTGTCGGATGACGATATGGTCATGCTGCAGCGCCGCCTGTTGCTGGATCCGGCCTCGCCCAACCCTTCGGTCGAGGCGATCCTGCATGCGATCCTGCCCTTCCGCCATGTCGATCACACCCATGCCAATGCGATCGTCGCGCTGACCAATCAGCCGAATGGCGAGGCACTGATCCGCGCGCTTTACCCCGAATATATCGTCATTCCCTATGTGATGCCGGGCTTTGACCTCTCGAAGGTCTGCCTCAGGGCCTTTAATGAACGCCCCGATGCGCCCGGGATGATCCTGATCAAACACGGGATCTTCACCTGGTCCGACGATCCGCGTGTCGCCTATGAGGCGATGATCGAGGCGATCACCCGCGCCGAAAACCGCATCGCAGAGGGCAATCCGAAACCCTTCGGCACCGCGCCGGTGCTGGGCGGGCTTGCAGACGCGGCAGAGATCGCGCCGATCCTGCGCGGCGCCATCGCATTGCCGGGCGCGCAGGAAGGCCTGCCCCGCCGCTTTGTGATCGAACATCGCGTGACCCAGGATATCCTGGACTTCTGCGGCGCGGAGAATGTCGAAAGCCTGACCCGGCGTGGCAATGCGACACCGGAACATGTCATCCATATCAAGCGCTTCGGCCTGGCACTGCCCGCGCCAAAAGCGGGTGATCTGAAGGCCTGGGCGGCGCTGGTCCGCGAGAAGATCGCGGGCTATATCGCGGATTACACCGATTATTTCACCCGCAACAATGCGCGCGCGGGCGGCATCAAGACCATGCTCGACCCGATGCCCCGCGTCTTCTACGTCGAAGGCGTCGGTGTCTTTGCCGCTGGTCCGACTGCGAAAGCCGCCCGGATCGGGGCCGATGTCGCCGAGGCGACGATCCAGGTGATCCGGGGTGCCGAAGGGATCGACGCTTTCGAGGCTCTGCCCGAGGAAGACCTTTTTGATCTGGAATACTGGTCGCTGGAACAGGTGAAGCTGAAAAAAGTCGCCGAAAAGCCGCTGACCCGCCAGGTTGCGGTGATCACGGGGGGCGCCGGTGGTCTGGGCCTTGCCATGGCCGAGGCCCTGCGCGCGGAAGGCGCCGAGATTGCGCTGCTTGATATCGACGGCGCGAAGGCCTCCGAAGCGGCAAAACGGCTGGGCGGCATCGGCATCGGTTGCGATCTGACCGATGCGACGGCGGTGGATGCGGCGATTGCGCAGGTGTCGCTGCGCTTTGGCGGCGTTGATATCCTCGTCTCGAATGCCGGGGCGGCCTGGCAGGGCGCGCTTCTCGACGTGTCGGATGCCGATTTCCGCGCTGCCTTCGAGCTGAATTTCTGGGGTCACCACTATGTTGCCCGCGCGGTGGTGCGGGTGATGCAGGCCCAGGGCACCGGCGGCGCGCTCTTGTTCAACGTCTCGAAACAGGCGGTGAACCCGGGTCCGGACTTCGGCCCCTATGGCACGTCGAAAGCCGCCCTGATGGCCTTGATGAAGCAATATGCGGTGGAACATGCGGCGGATGGCATCACCTCGAATGCGGTCAATCCGGACCGGATCCGCACCGGGCTGATGACCGACCAGATGATCGAAGAGCGCGCCCGCGCCCGGGGCGTCACGCCCGAGGTCTATATGCGCGGCAACCTGCTGCATCGCGAAGTCACGGCAGAAGATGTGGCCCAGGCCGCGCTAGCATTGATCCGGGCGCGCACCTCGACCGGGGCAGTGTTCACCGTCGATGGCGGCAATACCGCCGCGATGCTGCGCTGAGCCAGCCCGACCTGCCCTTTGGCCTGACGCCGGCGGCACGATGTCGCCGGCGCCTTCGTCTGTGCCACACCTGCGGTCCCCCGGGCCGCAGGACAAGCACCGCCGGGACAGGCCGTCCCTCAGCTGCTGCCTGAACCGGATCAAGTCCGGTCGCAGACCGGGCCACTGTGCGGGAAGCAATGTTATCCTTTTTATCCTTCTGTGGCTGACGGGCCGTCATTCTCCCGATCACTGGTCATTGCCAGCCTTCGCCGCGACAACGGCTCTGCCCGTGGCGGCGGCCTGTTCCGGCCTTGCGCGGGACGGCAGCGGCAGATCCTCAGCGGCCCTGCCAGCGGTCGGCGAAGACCATGTCTTCCAGCCGGTGACGCTGCCCCCAGCCCCGGACCTCGAGCTCAGGCCGGTCATAGAGGTCGCGCACATGACCAAGGCACAGGAGCGCCACCGGCACCACATCATCGGGCAGATGCAGGATGCGCTTCAGATCACTTTCGCGGAAGATGCTGACCCAGCCGACGCCGATCCCCTCGGCCCGCGCGGCGAGCCAGAGGTTCTGCACCGCGCAAACTGTGGAATAGAGGTCGGTCGCGGCATCATGGGTGCGCCCCAGCACCACCGGACCGCCACGTGTGCGATCACAGGTGACGCAGAGGCAAAGCGGCGCCTCAGAGATCCCCTGGAGCTTGAGCTGCGAATAAAGCGCGCGCCGCCCCTCGCCGAACATCGCCGCCGCCTCGGCATTGGCGGCCTCGAAAGCGGCACGGATATCGCTGCGTACACCAGGATCGCGGATCAGGATAAAATTCCACGGCTGAGAGAGCCCGACGGAAGGCGCGGCATGGGCCGCCGCCAGGAGGCGGAGCAGCAGATCCTCGCTGAGCGGATCGGGCAGGAACTGGCCCCGCACATCGCGCCGCTCAAAGATCGCGCGGTAGACGGCGGCGCGTTCCTCTGCCGAAAAGGCAGCGGCGGTGCCGGGCGCGCGCAGGTCAGGCCCGGAAGTGCCCGGATCTGAGCCAAGTGGACCGGAAGGGAGCTGTTCGGCAGGAGCGTGATCGCAACGGGCCGCGAGCGGCAGTTCTATCGGCATGACATTTCCCCTGTCAGGCAAACCGGCGCCCCTGCTGCCGTCCGCGCAGCCGGGGCCGTTCTGGTCTGGCCGGTCTTCTGGCTCGGTTTCATCCCGAAACGGCGCCTTCCCGGCCAAAGCCAGTGGCATCTGCCGCCCGGTCCGCAAAAGCGGTCCACCTTACAGCGTTGGGCACGCGGCGGATTTGCACCGCCTTCCCGATTATCCCTCCGGCCAGGGGCGGCACAGGGTCAGCGCCCTTGCCCGGGCCGGAGAGCACCAGACAGCGTCACTATCAGAGAAGTCCGGCCAGAACGCAACCGCGCCGCCCCCTGATTCGCAGCGACAGGATGCGCCTTGCGATCCGCCCCCGGCCGGCATCGCCGCCCGCACCAGACAGGAGGCCCCGCCCCCAAAGAGCGCGTCTCTCTGTTTCATGCGCCTTTTCACCGGCTTTAGGATGCCGGACGCCGCCCCGTCCCGTCGTGATCATTAAGTTTCGGCAGAAAACCGGCTTTCCCCGGCCTCTGCGGTCGCAGTCCACTTGACCCTCGCGCCGCAATTCCGCCTTATCGCCCTCGAGACGCTTTCAGAAAGATCCCCCAATGTTCTCGAAAACTGCCGCTCCGAATGGCGAGCCCGGACAGGCTGGCTCCCAGGCGACCACGCCTTCATCCGGCGCCAGCCGCAGCAATGCGACCCGTTCTGTGCTGGGCTCTGACCTGAAGATCACCGGCGAGATCAGCTCGACCGGCGCGCTTGAGGTTCTGGGCGAGGTCGATGGCAATATCACCGCCGACGCGCTGGCGGTCGGGCAGCATGGCCGCATCTCCGGCTCGGTCAGCGCGAAATCGGTCGAGGTGCATGGCCGTCTCGACGGCAAGGTCGACAGCCAGCATTTCATCATGCGCGCCACCGCCCAGGTGACCGCCGATATCACTTACGACACCCTGGTGATCGAGAGCGGTGCCACCATCGAAGGCCGCTTCACCCGCGGTCGCGGCTGATCACCCGCATCTGAAATGGCCGATCTGAACCGGCACCGGTCGGCAGTTCAGAGCGGGGAGTTCAGATCGGGCCAGATGCGCAAAACGCGTCAGCGCAGGCCGATCTCGGCCAAAGCGCGTTCCAGGTCCGGCGGCAGGCTGTCATCGCCGTCCCGGCCCAGCGTCAGGTCGCGCGGCACGTCCTCCGGGCCGATATAGCGCCAGCCCTGAAACGGGCGGCGCGGCGCGGATTCGGTGCGGATGATCTCGCGGTCCATCACGATGGCGCAGCGGCTGATGCCATCACCGGTCTCGACCCGTTCCAGCGCGGTGATGCGCTGCCGGCAGAGGATCACCCCCTTGATCACCCAGTAAAGCGAGCCGCCCGCCAGCACCTCGGCCTCGCGTTTGGGCCACATGCGGGTGACATGCACCGCCTGCCCCGACGGCCAGCGTGCCGCATTTTCTTCTTGCCAGGTCGCAAGATCCCCGATGCTTTCGGCACCGACACAAAGCTTGAGTATATTCACGAATCCCATGGCCGGATCATAGGCGCCTGCCCCGCCGCCGCAAGATTGACCGATGGCCTCCGCCTCCCTATCCTGTGGCTCTGGCCGGATCCGGCGCAAATGCTGGCCCAGTCCTCGCGCCGCTGACGGCCCTCTTTGCCGGAGGGTCTGCACCTTGCCCGATACTGCACCCGATGCTGACGCCGCCGACCGCCTGACCGGCCCCGCTGCTCAGGACGGGTCTGTCGCGCAGGATGGGTTTGCCACCCCCATCGCGGCCCGGATCTGGGATATGAAATACCGGCTGAAGAACGCGGATGGCACACCCATTGACCTGACCGTCGCCGACAGCTGGCGCCGTGTCGCCCGCGCCCTTGCGGTGGACGAGCCTGACCCTGCCGCTGCTGAGGCCCGGTTCATGGCGGCGCTGGAAGGCTTCCGCTTTCTGCCCGCCGGTCGCATCCTGGCCGGGGCCGGCACCGGTCGCGCCGTCACGCTGTTCAACTGTTTCGTCATGGGCACGATCCCCGATTCGATGGAGGGGATTTTTCAGGCCCTGAAAGAGGCCGCACTGACGCTGCAACAGGGCGGCGGCATCGGCTATGATTTCTCGACCATCCGGCCGAAAGGCGCATTGGTGGCGTCTGTGGCGGCGGATGCTTCGGGGCCTTTGTCTTTCATGGATGTCTGGGATGCGATGTGCCGCACCATCATGTCCGCCGGCGCGCGGCGCGGCGCGATGATGGCGACATTGCGCTGCGATCACCCTGATATCCTTGACTTTATCAGTGCCAAACAGGATGCGGCGCGGCTGAGGATGTTCAATCTCTCGGTGCTGATCACCGATGCTTTCATGGCAGCGGTGAACGCGGATCAGAGCTGGGATCTGGTCTTTGGCGGCAGGGTTTATCACAGCCTGCCCGCCCGCGCGCTCTGGGACCGGATCATGCGCGCGACCTATGATTATGCCGAGCCGGGCGTGATCTTCATCGACCGCATCAACCGGATGAACAACCTCCATTATGCCGAGGTGATCAGCGCCACCAACCCTTGCGGCGAACAGCCGCTGCCGCCCTATGGCGCCTGCCTGCTCGGGTCGGTCAACCTCGCAGCCCTGGTGCGGGACCCTTTCACCGAAGCGGCCCGGATCGCGGGTGATGAGCTTGCCGATCTTGTCGCGACCGCCGTGCGGATGCTGGATAATGTGATCGACCAGTCGCGTTTTCCCCTGCCTGAACAAGAGGCCGAGGCGCGGGCCAAGCGGCGGATCGGCCTTGGTGTCACCGGGCTTGCCGATGCGCTTTTGATGTGCGGGCTGCGCTATGGCGCGGATGCGGCGGTGGCCCAGACCGATGCCTGGCTCAAGGCGCTGTCGCGGGCGGCTTACCTCGCCTCGGTCGATCTTGCGAAAGAACGCGGCCCCTTCCCGCTGTTCGAGGCTGAGGCCTTTCTCAGAGGCGGCACCATGGCGGCAATGGACGGGGATATCCTCGACGCCATCCGCAGCCATGGCATCCGCAATGCGCTGGTGACCTCCATCGCGCCCACGGGGACAATCTCGCTTTATGCAGGCAATGTGTCTTCGGGGATCGAGCCGGTCTTTGCCTGGAGCACAAGGCGCAGGGTATTGCAAAAGGATGGCAGCGCGCGCGAGGAGGAGGTCGGGGATTACGCCCTGATGCGCTGGCGCGCGCTCCATGCTGACGCGCCCCTGCCCGCGCATTTCGTGACCGCGCAGGAGCTGGCACCGATGGATCATCTGCGGATGCAGGCGGCGGCGCAGCGCCATATCGACAGCTCGATCTCGAAGACAATCAACTGCCCGGCGGATATCCCGTTCGAGGCCTTCCGCGATGTCTATCTCGCCGCCTGGGATATGGGCTGCAAGGGCTGTACCACTTACCGGCCCAATGCGGTCACAGGATCGGTGCTGAGCGTCGCCCCCGCCCCCGGGGACAGCGAAACGCCCCGGGACGCGCCGCTGCCGCGCCCCGCCACGCTTTCGGGCGAGACCTATAAGATCCGCTGGCCGGGCTCGGAACACGCGCTTTACATCACCGTCAATGATATCGTCTCGGGCGGGCGCCGCCGCCCCTTCGAGGTCTTCATCAACTCGAAAAACATGGAGCATTTCGCCTGGACGGTGGCGCTGACGCGGATGATCTCGGCGGTGTTCCGGCGGGGCGGCGATGTGTCTTTCGTGGTGGGCGAGCTGAAGGCGGTGTTCGACCCGAGGGGGGGCCTGGATTGACGGGCGCTATATCCCCTCGATCCTCGCGGCGATCGGCGGTGTGATCGAACGCCACCTGATTGCGACCGGCTTCATCGCGGGCGAAGGCATGGGGCTGCAATCCGACCCCGGCGCCCTGCCGCCGGCCGAGGCCCCCGGGAGCGGGATGGGAACCAGGGCCGGAGAGCCCGGACTTCAGGCCATCTGCCCCAGTTGCGGATCCTTTGATCTGCGCAGGGAAGAGGGCTGCCTGATATGCCCCAGTTGCGGCTTTTCGCAATGCAGCTGAGGCCCGTCCTCAGCTGCGCCGGCAGCTCCAGAGTGCCGGCAGCGCCATCGCCAGCAACAGGCATCCCAACGGCAGTGAGAACCCGAACCCGATCCGCGCATAACCAAGCGCCCCGGTCACCCCACCCAGAAAGAAGGTGAGAACCAGCTGCGCCATCATCCGCATCCGGTGCCAGTCAACCCTATGGACTGCGTCGGGCGAATGGCGGCGATACAGCGCGCGACCGAGGCCGATGCCGATATCGGTGATCATCGCCGTGGCATGGGTGGCCCGCAGCCTGCCGCCCGAGATCTTGGTCACGGTGGCGTTCTGCATTCCCATGGTGAAACAGAGGCACGCCATGCACCAGAGCCGCCAGGCCGCGCTTTCAAACCAGCCGCCGGTGGCAAACAGCATCAGGCAAACGCCCTGCACCGCCACGCTCACCGCATATTGGCGCCCCGGCAGATGCAGCCGCGCCCAGTGGATCAGGGCCGAACAAAAGGCGGCACCACTGACAAAGGCGCCGATGGCGATCAATGCGACCAGGCAGATCCACCATTCGGCCACCACCAGGTGATCGGCAAGCTGCGACATGTAGCCGGTCACATGCGAGGTATATTGGCCAAGCGCGAAGAACCCGCCCGCATTGGCGGCGCCGGCGGTGAAGGCGATGACCGTGGCCAGCAGCAGATCCGCCCCGGCAGATCGCCGATGCCCAGAATGACCCGCGCCGATTGCAGCGGATGCAGAATATGACGGTGCCGTTTCACAGCAATGCCTTTCGGGAATGCCACACTGGCAATTTGCCCGCCGGGACCGGATCAGGCGCCGGGGCGAGGCCTCATTGCCATAGCGCGGCTGCTCTGGCGGGAAAAGCCTTAGCAATACCGTAACGGATACCGGCGGCCCATGTATGGCGGTATCCGAACGGCGATGATGGTGAAAGCCACCATAATCGCGGTCGCGATGCAGGTCCTTGCGACCTGAGGCACAGGTGATCGGGCCGAAACGGGGGGAAGGTGCAGGTTTCTGTTGCCAGGTACCTGCGAACCCCGCCTTACGCGGCTAAGCGCAAGGACTTAGGTTTGGTATTGAGAGCTGCTTACGCAGCCATCGCCACCGGAGCACTGTTGTCATTGGCAACTGTGATCATGGACCGATAACGGTGGTACCTTACCGAGCGAAAGCTGGCCTCTTTGAACGTCCGTCGATCCTGTTTCGGCCCCACACGCCCGCAATGAACGGGAGATTTGGTGGAGCCGCCGGGTACCGCCCCCGGGTCCGAGCCGCCTATTACAGGTGCGTTTATCGCCATAGTCCGGGTTGCCCCGGACAAGAAGGAATATAGGACCACACCTGACCGGGCGCAAGCGGCGGCAGAGACCGGCGCCATTAAATCCCTAAACCCATCGCTTATGGCCCGGACCTGTTTACGATCCGGACCTTATGCTCCGACATGCGATGACCCGAACTGGCATTCCGGATCTGCCCGACAGCGGTGCCCCGTCCGGCACAGGTGACCGATACTGCAATACAGGGCTTTGCCGGGCGCGCGACAGCGAGCCGCCTGCCTTGCAGCGCGGGCCTGGAGCTTTTCCCGTCTTTTTCAGCCCCGGGTAAAGGCCGAAGACTGCAATGTCGGCAGGCAAGAAACCTGTTGCCGATTACATACCAAGCGGTATGTAATTGCCGGTATGACCGCAGCCCCGCCCTCGCTTCCGCCGCCCTCGCTTTCCCCGGCGTCGTCGCCCCGTCGCCGCCAGCCCGAGATTTTGCGGCGCCGGCTGCTTGATGCGGCGGCGGCGCTGGCGGTCGCAGGCGGGCTCCAGGCGATGACCATCGCGGCGGTGGCCCGGGCCGCCGGGGTGACCAAGGGCGGGCTTTTTCACCATTTCCCCGACAAAGAGGCGCTGATCACCGCGCTGTTGCGCGATCTCCTCGATCATTTCGATGCGGCCATCGACCTCAGTATGGCGGCTGATCCCGAGCCCCAGGGCAGCTTTACCCGCGCCTGGATAGCCGCCACGCTTGACCCGGGGCTGGCGGCTTCGGCGCCGCTGAACGCGGTCCTGCTGATGAATCCCGGGATGCGCAGCCTCTGGTCCGACTGGCTGCGTGCCCGGCTTACGCGCCATGCCGCAACCGATTCCGGCCCCTGGTACGAGATCCTGCGCCACGCGGCGGATGGCTTCTGGCTTGCCGATCTCTGGCAGGTCGAACCCGATCTGCGCCAGCCGATGGCAGACTTATGCGCAAAATTGCTTGACCTGACCCGAAGGAATCCCGGCTGATGAACCCTACGCTGACAACCTATGTCACGCTCCTCCTCGCGGTCTCGCTGGAGGTGATGGCGACCTCGCTTCTGCCCAGACACGGCAATTCACCAAAGCGGTGCCGACCATCCTCATGCTCTGCCTTTATGGCGGCGCCTTTTTCTTCCTGTCGCAGGCGCTCAAGACCCTGCCGGTGGGGATCGCCTATGCGATCTGGTCAGGATTTGGCATCGTACTGATCTCGATGATCGGCTGGATCTGGCTGAAACAGTCGCTTGATCTCGCGGCGGTGATCGGGATTGGGCTTATCCTTGCCGGTGTGCTGGTGATCAACCTGTTTTCCCAGGCCGCTCCGCATTGATTTCCGTCACCAGACCGTCATGCTTCCGTTACGCTGTACTGCCATTGAGATCCCGAACTCCCCTCACGCGCGACGGATGCCATGAACGAACAGACCCCGATGGACTGGCTGGAAGCCGAACTCTCGGATTCCTTCGATGAGGATTATGAGCTTGAGCTGGAAGATGCCGAGTTGTCCGAAGAAATCGCGAAGATCTACAAGAAACGCCACGGGCCGGGGATGGAGCGCAAGGATTACCTGCGCGCGCTGATCCGCCTTCAGGCCGAACTGATCCGACTGCAATCCTGGGTGCAATATCACAAGGAACGCGTGGTCGTGATCTTCGAGGGCCGCGATTCCGCCGGCAAGGGCGGCGCGATCAAGCGGATCACCCAGCGGCTGAACCCGCGCGTGGCGCGCACCGTGGCGCTTCCGGCGCCGTCGGACCGTGAAAAGACCCAATGGTATTTCCAGCGCTATGTGCCGCATCTGCCGGCGGGCGGTGAAATGGTGCTGTTTGACCGATCCTGGTACAACCGTGCCGGGGTCGAGCGGGTGATGGGCTTTGCCTCGGAAGACCAGGTGGAACAGTTCTTCCAGGACGTGCCGGAATTTGAACGGATGCTGGTGCGCTCGGGCATCAAAGTGGTGAAATACTGGTTCTCGATCACCGATGAAGAACAGCAGATGCGCTTTCTGATGCGGATCCATGATCCGATGAAACAATGGAAGCTTTCGCCGATGGATCTGCAAAGCCGCGTGCGGTGGGAGCAATATACCAAGGCGAAGGAAGAAATGCTGGCGCGCACCAATATCCCCGAGGCGCCCTGGTATATTGTCGAGGGCACCGACAAGAAACGCGCGCGGCTGAACTGCATCGACCATCTCCTCGGCCTCTTCCCCTATGAGGATGTGCCGCATGAGGACATCCAGCTGCCCGAACGCGTCTTCAACCCCGATTATGAACGCGCTGTCCTGCCGCCCGAACTCTACGTTCCGCTGAAATACTGAGGCATCTGTTGTTCCGGCGTCTTGCGACGCCGGAATGCCTCCGGCGGGGATATTTAAGGACCGAAAATGCTGGGACATGATGGGGAGCCGCTGAGCCGGGATGATCGGCTGGCGACCAGAGGCGCCCTGCGCGGCGGTCATTTCCCGCCGCTTCTGGCTGCTGTTCGATATTCCATTTGCCTTTCGGGAGGATCAGCCGGAGCATGGTCGGTGACCGCAACCTGAGATCCGGAGGAGCAGATCATGGCAAAGCAGTCTCCCGGCTATATTGATGGCTTTCTGATCCCGGTCCGCAATGAGGATCGCGAGACCTACCGCGCGCATGAGGCGAAATGGTGGGGCGCGTTCAGGGCGCTCGGGGCGCTGACGCTTGTGGCGGGCTGGGGCGATGACGTGCCGCCCGGAAAGCAGACCGACTTTTTGCGCGCTGTAGATCTGCAGGACGGCGAGAGCGTGGTGTTTTGCTGGATGACCTGGCCCGACAAGGCGACCCGTGACAAGGCCTATGCTGCCATGGAGGCGCGGTCAGAAAGCGATCCCGACATGAAGCCCGAAGCCATGCCCTTTGACGGCAAGCGCATGATCTATGGCGGCTTCGTGCCCCTTTTGGTCGAAGAATGAGGATCTGAGCCATGACATTGCAAGGAACCCCCTGCTGGTACGAGCTCTGCACCATGGATACCGGGGCGGCGCGCGGCTTTTATGGCCCGCTGCTGGGCTGGACCTTCCAGGATGCCGGAATGGAGGGGTTTGACTATGGCCTTGCCACCAAAGACGGGGCGATGATTGCCGGGCTGATGACGCCCGACAGCCCGATGCCGGAATTCTGGATGGTCTATTTCGCGGTTGACCACTGCGATCACGTGGTCGCCAAAGCCAAGGCGCTCGGGGCCAATGTGCATCGCGCGCCCGAGGACATCCCCGGCACCGGCCGTTTCGCGATTCTGGCCGATCCTCAGGGCGCCGCCTTTGGCCTGTTGCAGCCCGAAGACGGCACGCCGGGCCATGCCTTTGATCAGGCCAGAACCGGTCATGGCAACTGGCTTGAACTGCATTCTTCGGACCCCGAGGCCGGGTTCCAGTTCTACGCCGCCCTGTTTGGCTGGAGCGCGACCGATGCGATGGATATGGGGCCGGATGGCAAATACCAGCTTTTTGCCCATGATGGTCGTGATATCGGTGGAATGATGGGAATGCTGGGCGTGGAAGGCGCGCCGCCGCACTGGCTGCCCTATTTCGGGGTGCCCGGGATTGATGCGGCAACGGCCGGGGTCACTTCGCTGGGGGGCAAGGTGCTTCATGGCCCTGTCGAAGTGCCGGGCGGTGCCTGGATCACTATGGCAAGCGACCCGCGCGGGGCGGGTTTTGCAGTGGTCGGGCCGCGATGAGGCGTTAGCTCTGCCCTGGCACCGCCTTGGCGGCATAGTTCCACGGCAGGAGATCTTCGACCCGACCTCTGCTTTTGGCGATTGACGATCGCGGTGAGCGTGCCGGCCTGCGAGGCGTATGGATCGACGCCGTTCCTCTTACAGGTGTCGGTCAGCGAGACGCTGACCACCCGGTTTTCGGCGCCGGAGTCGTGACCGGCGAAGTGGGCGTTTTGCGGTGCAGGGCGATGGGGCGGATAGCGCCTTCGAAAGAATTGCTGTCACTCCCTACGCGGCCGTCCTACGCGGCCGTCGGTCAGGAAGCGCCCCCGGCCGTCACGGCACCTGGCGATAGAGGCCAGTGCCACACCGAGGGGCGTTGTGGCAAAAGCGCGGGCGAGGTAATGGCGCAGCCCTGCTTCAGGACGGAGCAGGATCGGGGCGGTGGATCCTGGCGTGCGGTACGGCGGGTGGGGGGATCGCAGCCGCAGTTCGCAGTCTTAATACGGCGCAGAGGTCGCGGATGAGGAGGACATCTTCCTCGGCAATCGGCTCGGGTGCGTGTGAACTAAATCAGCTTTCGCCGGGGCTGGGCCCATGTTCAGATGCCTCAATGAATGTAAGTGATCTTTGATGCCAGAGCATGTGATCGCTTGCCTCGGTGTCTCAGGCCTTCAGATGTGGCTTCAAGTCTCACCGGTCGGCATGGATAGACGCGGGTCTGGTCTAAATCAACAATCAAAACTGTCCGGCTCTCTGGGGAGATGAGGTTAACGGATCCGGATCTTTACGATCATTTACCCTTAGTTTTTATCGATCTTCTCACTGTCTCTGAAGCCCCTTGGCCACTTCCGGCGCCTATGTTATTGCTAGGGGTGCATCACAGGGTTCCGGAAATCCTGCTGCCGCGTCAGCCTGACCCGAGCAGCTCTGGCCATTTTACTGGCGGGCGCTCTGCCGCCCAACAGTTCGGGTTTTCTCTCAAACATGGCCATGAGCCATTTGGTTGTTGTTTTCCTGTATCGCATGGCGGCAGTCACATCGGCCATCTCGCTGATGATCCGCAGCCGTCGAATGTCACGCTGTCCCATGTGCGATATGCGGCCCATGACCTGTTTGCCGCCGGACGACTGCTGTCGAGGCATCATGCCAAAACATGCTGCAAAGTCGCGGCCGCACCGAAAACACTGAGTGTTCGGTGCCAGGGTTTCGATCGCCATGGCAGTGATAGGCCCGATTCCTGCCATTGTCTTAAAACGACGCGCTACGTCCGATTGGTCCGAAACTGATTTCAAACGATGTTCGAAGCCTTCGATCCAGGTCACCAGCTGCTAGATCTGTTCGCGACAGTGGGCTCCTAATCCTCTGATATCCCGAGCCAGGCCCGGGCTTTCATCGCTCGGTGCGTCCTGGAGACACTTCGGATGGTCTGGTGAGGTCGCTGCGACAATGCCGAACACCGCAACATGCGCGCAGGCCACTGATCAGATGTGTGTGCTGGCCGATGATCCATTCGCATGTGCAGAATACCACGGCACGAGTCTGCTGCTCCTGCGTTTTGACCGAAACGGAGCGCAGTGTCGGTCGAGAGGCCGCCGCCACAATGGCATGCGTCATGGGCGTCGTTCCTCTGCCCATTCGCGAACGGGTTCAAATAGATCTGCCCTCTTTTTTCTATCTCGCGAGCCCGGCCATCGGCTGTTGCACAAGGCTCCTTCGCGACAGAGCATTCCGGCTGTTGGGCCAAAAAATGTAAGAGTTGCGAAGGAGATAGCTTTTTGGGTAAGCAACCGATCCGTCCGCGCGTGCATCCGCGCGTCATGGAAGGGGCGCAGGTCGGGCTCTCGGGCTCAATCACTTCTTTGATGCGCGGGCTGAGGCATTGGCGTGGATCGCGGCCATGGCCGGTTCCAGATCTTCGGGAGACAGTTCGAACTGGTCGGGATCGCTCTTCTCCGTCCGACGCCCAAAGGCCGCCCTCCTGAAGGCCGCGACCAGGTTTTCCAAGCGCTCGTTCCGTTCTTCCTTGCGAAGGTTGCGCGCCTCCCTGGCGATCAGCATCGCCTTAAGCGCAGTAATTTCTTCGGGCAGATCAGCGGTCTTCGGCATGGCGCGGGTTCAATCATAGCGGCACTGCCGATGCCCGCCGAAGGCACCGGCCGGGTCATCCTGCCGCAGCCTGCACCGTTCACTTAACGGCTTCGAGAGCCGTGGTCCCGATGGCCTCCCCCTCACACTGTCCATGTAAATCTCCTCAAAGAACGGATTCGCAACGTAGAGATTCAGCCGGAAGACAGGCGCAGAACAGCGTTTACGGTGAGACAGATTTCCAAATCCCTTTTGCGGATCGGATGTAACAAAGACCAAAGCCGCGCTTTCTGTGCGGCTTTGTCATTCAGATCAGGTCTTTATCAGGGCAAGTCAGACCTTTGACCTGCTCGGGCGCCTCAGCCCGCATTGCGCAGCAGCGGTGTGATCAGCCGCACGAGAACCCGGCGATTTGCGCGCTCTGCCGCTTCGGTCCGGATCTTCAGCTCGGCCTCGCCATAGCCCTGCACCACGAGGTTTTCCGGCGGAACGCCGAAATATTCCGTCAGTGCCAGCGCGAGGCTCTCTGCCCGCCGGTCCGACAACAGCAGATTAGAGCTCGCCGAGCCCACTGCGTCGGTATGACCTTCGATCAGGAAGACATGGCCCGGGTTCGATGCCAGCAACTGCTGCATCAGCCGGCCAAGATCGGCAAGCTTCTTCGCCTCGGTCGCATTGATCACCGATGAGCCGGTGTCAAAGGTAATGCTGTCCACCTCGACCGTGGCCGCCAGGGCCCGCACCTGGGGAATGTCACGCACCTGGCGCAGACTGAATTTGCGGCCAAGGCCTTCAACCTCCAGCGCTGCCATTTCCGCCTTCAGCGCCGCGTTCTGGTCCGAGGTCGAGATCACGACCCGGTCCGGGCGCGGCTTGGGCAGCTGCGTCACGATGATCGGCTGTTCCGGCTCCAGATCGTTGATCAGAAGCATCTCCTGGCCATATTGATCATAGGCGGCACGGCGCAGCACCCTGCCCGACGCGTCGCGGATCGTCACCACCTGGGTGCCATCGGCGCGGCTGACCACCGTGCGGGTCGAGCCGTCATTAAAGCTCTCGGTCTGGGTGCGCACGCCGGGACGGCGCAGCACGGCATCGTCATCCTTATAGACCACGTAAGAGCCATCCGCATTCTCGACCACCACCCGGTCGCCGGAATTGCTGACAACGCGGCGTTCATCCTTCTTGCCGCCATTTATGATCGTGCCTACCGCCAGGGCGCCCAGCGCCAGCAACCCGACTTTCTCGAGGTCAGAGAGGCCGGATTTCTTGCCTTTGCCGACCGCGACCGGGGCCGCGGCAAATTCATTGACCGAAGTCCGGGTATTGGCCTCGGTGATGATCGTATCAATCACCGAAACCGGTGCAACACCCGTCCCCGTCGTGGCCCCTTCCCCTGCGCCCGTCGTACCAGTCGCGGTCTCCGTACCTGTTGCCACGCCGGGGACATCGACCCCGCCCGGGACGCCTTCAAGGAAGGAGGCCGCCGCGACGGCGGGCACCGCGAGGACTGTCGCATCCGCGACCGTGCCGGCCCCGGCTTCCGCATCGGTACCCTCACCCGCATCGGCCTGTGCGTCCGGCATTCCAAGAATATCCGCGAGGCTGCTGACCGCCTTCTCTTCCGGCACCGGGGCGTCGATCGCATTGGCGAGGGCTTCGGGCGAGACTTCTGCCGCACCGGCTTCGGTCGGCTCAATCGCATCCGCAACATCCGCCGGCACAGCAGGTTCAGCCGTTTCGCTATCCGAGGTCGCAGCTTCCGATGCTTCGGCTTTCGCTGCCGCAGCGCTGGCGGCTGCGGCTTCGGCCGCTGCCTTGGCTTCCGCCGCCGCCTGAGCTTCCGCCGCTGCCTGAGCCTCCGCTGCCGCCTGAGCTTCCGCCGCTGCCTGAGCCTCCGCTGCCGCCTGAGCTTCCGCCGCTGCCTGAGCCTCCGCTGCCGCCTGAGCTTCCGCCGCTGCCTGAGCTTCCGCCGCTGCCTGAGCCTCCGCTGCCGCCTGAGCCTCCGCCGCTGCCTGAGCCTCCGCTGCTGTCTGAGCTTCCGCCGCTGCCTGAGCTTCCGCTGCCGCCTGAGCCTCCGCTGCTGCCTGAGCTTCCGCCGCTGCCTGAGCTTCCGCCGCTGCCTGAGCTTCCGCCGCTGCCTGCGCCTCCGCTGCCGCCTGAGCTTCCGCCGCTGCCTGAGCCTCCGCTGCTGCCTGAGCCTCCGCTGCTGCCTGAGCTTCCGCTGCGGCCTGAGCTTCTATCTCAGCCTGTGTCTCTGTCTCATTTTCCTGCGCATAGACCGGCAGCGTATGAAACGAGCTCAGCGCGACCGAGAGTGCGGTCGAGGAGATGAGTAATTTGCGCATTGGTCTTCCTCTGAGATCCTGGCCGTGATGCTGACGCCGCGTCCCGGGGTGTTTGCGGGCCTTTTTGCCGGCGCAAGATCCGGGAATCGCGGTGTCTTCAGCCCCTGACCCTGCACCGGACAGGGCGTGCTATGCGATAGCAACGCAGATCCCGGAGCGGGGTTCCGCCTGTCATCGGATATCAGTCGCCCCGGCAACGGCTCCCGGCCCCTCTCCCGCGCCGCCCCCCGCAGCCAGCCAGCGGCGAAACGAGGTGAGCGGCGCGCGTTCCGGGCGCGTGGCGGGCCAGACGAGGTAATAGGCGCCCGAGGCCGCGACCGCGCCACCCCAGGCTGGCACAAGCCGCCCGGAGGCGAGATCCCCCGCCGCAAGAAAGGTCGGCAACAGCGCCACCCCCATGCCATGCACGGCCGCCTGGGCCATGGTGGCGAACTGGTCGAACAGCATCGCGGGCGGGCGCTGACCCGGCAGATCATGGCTGGCGAACCAGCGCCCCCAGTCGCCCATCCGGCTTTCCAGCTGCAAAAGCGGCAGCGCCAGCAGATCCGCCGCCCCGGTCAGCGGGCGTGTGAGCAGCGCAGGCGCCGCAAGCGCAATAACCTCTTCTTCCATGAGTTTCATGTAAGTGACCCCGGGCCAGTCCTCGCGGCCATAGTGGATGGCGGCATCGAAAGAGGTGCCGTCGAAATCAAAGGGCCGGAGCCGGGTCGAGAGGTTCACTGTCACCTCCGGATGCCCCGCCGCAAACCCCGCGAGGCGCGGCGCCAGCCAATGCATGCCAAAGGCCGGCAGGATCGACAGATGCAGCGTGCCGCCCGATGGGTTTGCCCGGAGCGCCAGCGAGGCATCTGACAGCAATTTCATAGCTTTGCGCACCTCTGCCACATAATCTCGCGCGGCCGGTGTCAGAACCAGCCGCTGACGTTCGCGCGCGACAAGGGGGGCGCCCAGCTGCCCTTCAAGCAGCTGGATCTGCCGCGAGACCGCGCCCTGGGTCAACGACAGCTCTGCCGCCGCCGCCGAGGCGGTGCCGAGCCGCTCCAGCGCCTCTAGCGCGGTAAGCGACGCGATGGACGGCAGATAGCGACGCGGCAGCATATGAGTTTTCCTCATGATCCGGTGACAGAGTTTCGATACCCTGGCCGCGCCCTTCCATGCAATATGGCGGCAGATGATTCCGGAGGATCACCCCATGTCAGATGCCAGCAGCACCCGCCCGAAACTGAAAGCCAAGGACGCCCCCGACCTTTCGCGCTTTGACTGGGAGGATCCCTTCCGCCTGGAAGACCAGCTTTCGGAGGAAGAACGCGCCATTCGCGATGCGGCGCGCGCCTATGCCGAAGGCAAGCTGCAGCCCCGCGTGATTGAAGCCTTCCGCAATGAGGAAACCGACCCGTCGATCTTCCGCGAGATGGGCGGGATGGGGCTTCTGGGTGTGACCATCCCCGAGGAATATGGCGGGCTTGGCGCCTCTTACGTATCCTATGGTCTGGTCGCGCGCGAAGTCGAGCGCGTCGACAGCGGCTATCGTTCGATGATGTCAGTGCAGTCGAGCCTCGTCATGTACCGATCTACGCTTACGGGTCGGAAGAGCAGCGCCGGAAATATCTGCCGAAACTGGCCTCGGGTGAATGGATCGGCTGTTTCGGCCTGACCGAACCCGATGCCGGGTCTGACCCCGCAGGGATGAAGACCACCGCGAAGAAAACCGCGAATGGCTATGTCCTCAACGGGTCCAAAATGTGGATCTCGAACGCGCCGATCGCTGATGTTTTCGTGGTCTGGGCGAAATCCGAAGCGCATGGCGGCAAGATCCGCGGCTTCGTGCTCGACAAAGGCAGCAAAGGCCTGACGGCGCCGAAAGTCGGCGGCAAGATCAGCCTTCGCGCCTCGATCACCGGCGAGATCGTGATGGATCAGGTCGAGGTCGGCGAGGATGCGCTGCTGCCGCATGTCGAAGGTCTGAAAGGGCCATTCGGCTGCCTTAACCGCGCGCGCTACGGCATTTCCTGGGGCGTGCTGGGGGCTGCGGAATTCTGCCTCCATGCCTCGCGCCAATATGGGCTGGACCGCAAGCAATTCGGCAAACCCCTTGCCCAGACGCAGCTTTACCAGCTGAAACTGGCGAATATGCTGACGCAGATCAGCCTTGGCCTTCAGGCCAGCCTTCGCGTCGGACGGCTCCTGGATGAGGCCAATGCTGCGCCCGAGATGATCTCGCTGATCAAGCGCAACAATTGCGGCATCGCGCTGGAGGCCGCCCGCCACGCCCGCGACATGCATGGCGGCAATGGCATTTCCGAGGAATTCCAGGTCATCCGCCATATGGTGAACCTTGAAACCGTCAATACATATGAGGGCACGCATGACATCCATGCGCTGATCCTTGGCCGCGCCATCACTGGACTGCAGGCGTTTTTCTGATCCCGGCGCTGCCGCGTCGGTGACATCAAAGGGCGGATCCTGATGGATCTGCCCTTTTCATTTGCCTTTTCCGGCGCGACAGGACCTGCCCTGCGACCTGCGCGCCACATTGCGCATCCGTCCGACAACAGATTGTTCACGAATGCAGAGTTCACATTCCGGCGTGATCCCTTGCAGCAACCGTACCGACTGCCGATACTGGACAGCACGTGGTTCGCTGTGATGCCTGCGGCGTCGCAAGGGCCTGACCCTTCGCCAGACCTGAGCCAGATATCCCGGCCAGACCGGACAAAACACAGTTTAATGCTACAGGAGTGACGATGTCCTTCCCCGACAGTGCCGACAACCTTCCGGCACATCCCGGCACTGAATGGCTGGCTGCGATGGAAAGCGTCGCCGACGAGGATGGCTATCTTGACCCGCTTGGCCCGAACCACTGGGCGTTTTTTGCCGAAACCGGCACGACATTACTGGTCACCTTTGAGCGTGCCGAACAGATCGAGGCCAATGACGGCAATATGCCCGCGGCATGGGATCTCGCGAAACGCAATGGCTGGTCGCTGCTGTGTCTGATCGCGCGCGGCGAGACCTTCTGGCGCGCGCCCGAGGTCTGGGGCTATTTCGACCGCCTCGTCGATGACGCCTTTTTTGACGATTTCGACCAGGTGCTGTTTTACGGCTCGGGCCCGCAGGCTATGCCGCCGCCTCTTATGTCGTAGCGGCCCCCGGGGCCCGGGCGCTTTTGCTGGCGCCGCGCGCCACGCTCGCGCCCGCCATCGCCGGCTGGGACCGCCGTCACCTGGCACAGCGGCGGCTCGATTTCTCCAGCCGCTACGGCTACGCCCCCGACATGACCGAGGGCGCCGACCATGTCTGGCTGATCCATGACCCGCTTTCGCCCGGCGATAACGCCCATGCGGCGCTGTTCCGGCGCAATTGGACAACTATGCTGCACACCCGCTGGGGCGGCGAGCAGCCCGAGCGCAGCATGCCCGCCGGCGTCCTTGATCAGGTGATCCAGGCGGCGATGGCCGGCACCCTGACCCCTGCCGGTTTCGCCGCCCTGTGGCGCGCGCGCCGCCGGTCGCCGGCCTGGGTGCGCTCCCTCCTGACCGCCATTTCGGCCAAGGGCAATCGTCAGCGTCAGATCCGCGTGTTGCGTCAGGTGCTGTCCGAACAGCAGATCCCGCGATTCGAGCGGCGCCTCGCCGCGCTCCTCGCACAGAACGAGCCAGAGGGCACGGCCGAAGACTGAACCACAGACCTCAGAACGGGCAGCTCAGACCGGGCCACCGCATACCCCGGACCACTGCCAAACCCGGTCAGTGCTCGCCATATTCGATCAGCCCTTCGAGGTCTTCGGTCCTCGCCTCGGTCAGCCGCGCCTTGCAGCCATAGACGAGCAGCGGCTCTGCACTGCCGCCGCGCATCGCGTAGCCCTCGGCGGAACAGGCGGCATCGCGATAGGTGATCCAGGCGCGCTGCGCCGCGCGCAGCTCCGCCGGACCGCCCTTCAGCGCCGCAGGCAGATCCGCGTCCCACGCCTGCAACAGCGTCATCGCCTCTTTATAGCGCTGGTTCAGCAGCTCATCCGCCGCCTGCCATTCCGCAGCGGCGCATTCGTTCAGATCCGCCTGCACCATGGCATTCGCGCAATCGGCATCCTGCGCCGCCGCCTGCCCGGCCTGCCCCGCCAGAGCCATCAGAACAATCAGTGCAAATCGTGTCATCGTGAAGCTCCATCCACCAGTTTCGCCCGCGCCGCCAGCGCATGGCCATCTACCCCGTCGAGGCAGCGCGCATTGACCGCCACAATCTCGCTGCCATCCGGCATCGCGCCGAGGGAATAGCTCTGCACCCCGCAGGTCTTACAAAAGTAATGCCGGATGACATGATCATGGAAAAGATATTCCGTGCTGGCACCGGCGCCCTTTTCCAGCGTGAATCCGGCCGCCGAAGCGAACACCAGCACCGCCCCGATCCGGCTGCATCGCGAGCAATTGCAGATCACCGGCGCCTCCAGCGAGACGTCGACACTGTAGCGCACAGCTCCACACTGACATCCGCCCCTATGGCTGGCCATCGGATTCTCTCCTTTACGATCCGTCCCGATCCTGGCGGAAGTCTCTGGCAAAGACACGCGGTTTCGGCTAGCTGCGGGGTATGGAAAACAGCTTTGAGATCCGCCGCCCCGATGACTGGCATCTGCATCTGCGCGATGGCGCGATGCTGGAAGGCGTATTGCCCGAATCTGCGCGCGATTTTGCCCGCGCGATCATCATGCCCAACCTGGTGCCGCCGGTTGTGACCGCGAAAGACGCGCGCGCTTACCGCGACCGCATTCTGAGCGCCCTGCCCGAAGGCATGGCGTTCGAGCCGCTGATGACCCTTTACCTGACCGAGGAAACCGACCCCGCCGATGTGGCGCAGGCGGCGGCTTCGGGGCTGATCAAGGCGGTCAAGCTCTACCCTGCGGGTGCCACGACCAATTCTCACTCCGGCGTGCGGAATTTCGATAAGGTCATGCCAGTGCTTGAGAAAATGGCCGGGATCGGCCTGCCGCTCTGCACCCATGGCGAGGTGACGACGGCCGAGGTCGATATCTTCGACCGCGAGGCGGCATTCATCGACACGGTGCTCGATCCGCTGCGCAGGCGCCTGCCCGGGCTGCGGGTGGTGATGGAACATATCACCACCGAAGAAGGTGTCGCCTATGCGGCAGAGGGCGGAGAGACGCTGGCGGCGACGATCACCACGCATCACCTGATCATCAATCGCAACCATATCCTCGTGGGCGGCATCAAACCGCATTACTATTGCCTGCCGGTCGCCAAGCGCGAGAAACACCGCCAGGCTTTGCGCCGCGCCGCCACTTCGGGCAGCCCGCGCTATTTCCTTGGCACCGATTCCGCGCCACATACCGACGCGCTGAAAGAACATGCCTGCGGCTGCGCCGGCTGCTTCACCGCGACGAATACGATGCCGCTCCTGGCGCATGTCTTCGAAGAAGAAAACGCGCTCGACCGGCTCGAGGCCTTCACCTCGCTGAATGGCCCCGCCTTTTACCGGCTGCCGGTCAATGAGGCGAAACTGCGCCTCGTCAAAGGCGCAGCGCCCACCGCTTTCCCGGAAAAAATCGAGACCGGCGCTGGCCCGGTCACCGTCTTCAACCCCGGCTTTCCCGTCCTTTGGTCGGTCGAAAGCTGATTTCCTCTTGACTTAAATACTCCCGCCGGAGGCGCCTTTCGCCAGCCGGGGAAGCCTCCGGCGGGTGTATTTTCTCAAGAGGACACTGCAAAGGAGCACTGAATGATCCCCGCTGCCTTCCCCTCGAAAGAAGAGATCGCCCGTCTGACCGCCCGCGCCTTCCTTGAGATTGGCGCGGTGCATTTCAACGCGCGCGAACCTTTCACGCTGGCCTCTGGTCTGCCGTCGCCGACCTATATCGATTGCCGCAAGCTGATCTCCTATCCGCGCATCCGCTCGATGCTGATGGATTTCATGGCGGTGACCGTGATGCGCGAGGCCGGGTTCGAGGCCTTCGACAATATCGCAGGCGGCGAGACGGCGGGTATCCCCTTCGCGGCACTGGTGGCCGAGCGGCTCGCCTTGCCGATGACCTATGTGCGCAAGAAGCCGAAAGGCTATGGCCGCAATGCCCGGATTGAAGGCACCATGACCGAGGGGCAGCGCGTGCTGCTGGTCGAAGATCTGACCACCGATGGCGGCTCGAAACTCAGTTTTGTCGATGCAATCCGCGAGACAGGTGCCACCTGTAACCATACGACCGTGATCTTCTATTACGGCATTTTCAAAGAGACCGAGGCGCGGCTGGCCGAACATGGCGTAAGCCTGTCCTGGCTCTGCACCTGGTGGGATATGCTGGCCGAGGCGAAAGCTCAGGGCTCCTTCGACCAGGAAACGCTGGAGGGTGTCGAAGACTTCCTCAACGACCCGCGTGGCTGGCAGGCGGCCCGCGCGAAGTAGAGCGGGAAACCGCCGGGCTGGCCGGGAACCCGGATAATCTTTCGGTATTCCGCCCCCTCGGCCCCGCCGAGGCCCGCATACGAATCGCGAAACCCGTCTTTCCTCCAGACAGGATACGCAAGATATGGTATGCTCAGGCTCAGATACCCCAGGCCACTCTGCCAGAGCCGGCTTATCCTGTCACTTTTCCACAGACCTGTGCAGCGGTTGCTCTGACGCGCCCTGACAGGCTAAAGCTGATCCCTTAATGGGGCGCAGGTGATCATGAACGAAGTCGCGAAAATCCGCAGCGATCTGCCGGCGCCGGCCGTGACCGAGGCGCTGCCGCAGAATATCGAGGCCGAGCAGCAGCTGCTCGGCGCGATCCTCGTCAATAATGACATCTATGACCGCATCGCCAGTGTGGTGAAGACCGAGCATTTCTACGACCCGGTGCATCGCCGGATCTTTGATATCGCCGCCTCGCGGATCCAGAGGAATGCGTTGGCCTCTCCGGTGACCCTGAAGGCGTTTCTCGAAGAGGATGAGGGGCTGAAAGAGCTCGGCGGCGCCGCCTATCTGGTGCGTCTGGCGGGGGCTGCGATCTCGGCTTTTGCCGCCCGCGACTATGCGCAGATGATCTATGATCTGGCGGTGCGGCGTGAGCTGATCCAGCTGGGCAAAGACATCGCCGACCGCGCCGGCAAGGTCGATATCGACTCCGAGCCGCGCGCCCAGATCACCGAGGCCGAACAGAGGCTTTACAAACTGGGCGAGCAGGGCGTGGCCGAGCGCGGCTTTCAGAGCTTCCTCAAGGCCGCAACCGATGCGGTCAATGTGGCGAATGCCGCCTATCAGCGTGGCGGCGGTCTGGCAGGGATTTCGACCGGGCTGGTCGATCTCGACAAGAAGATGGGCGGGCTGCATGAGAGCGACCTGATCATCCTCGCCGGGCGCCCCTCGATGGGAAAAACCTCGCTTGCGACCAATATCGCCTTCAACGTGGCCAAGGCCTATAAGCGCGGCCGCAAGCCCGACGGGCATGAGGGGGCGGTCGAGGGCGGTGTGGTCGGCTTCTTCTCGCTCGAGATGTCGGCCGAGCAGTTGGCGGCGCGGATCCTCTCCGAGGCCTCCGAGGTGCCGTCGGAACAGATCCGGCGCGGCGATATGACCGAGCCCGAGTTCCGCCGCTTTGTCGATGCCGCGAAATCGCTGGAAAGCTGCCCGCTCTACATCGACGACACGCCGGCTTTGCCGATCAGCCAGGTCGCAGCGCGGGCGCGGCGGCTGAAGCGGACGCATGGGCTGGATGTGCTGATGATCGACTACCTGCAGCTTCTGAAGGGCTCGTCGAAAAGCTCAGAGGCGAACCGGGTGCAGGAGGTCTCCGAAATCACGCAAGGCCTGAAAGCCATCGCCAAAGAACTGAACGTGCCGGTGATCGCGCTGTCACAGCTGTCTCGCCAGGTGGAGAGCCGGGAAGACAAGCGGCCGCAGCTCTCTGATCTGCGCGAATCCGGCTCGATCGAGCAGGACGCGGATGTGGTGATGTTCGTCTATCGTGAGGAATATTACAAAGAACGCGAAAAGCCCGGCGATCATGAGCTGGAGAAAATGGCGGCCTGGCAGCAGATCATGGAACAATGCCATGGCAAGGCAGAAGTCATCCTCGGCAAGCAGCGCCACGGGCCGATCGGTTCGGTGGAACTGTCCTTTGAGGGCCGTTTCACCCGCTTTGGCAACCTCGCCCGACCCTGGGATGGCGGCGCCGGCCCGGATGGGGGCTTTTGATGGCTGAGGGCGCAGAGGGGGCTCTGCCCCCTCACCCCCGGGATATTTAAGGACAGATGAAAGACAATGCCGATTTCATCTGTCCTTAAATATCCCCGCCGGAGGCTCCCTGCCTGACCAGAGGCGCCGCGATTTCCCCCTTGACCCCAGATTTCCAGATGCCAGGAAGTTATCCTCATGGCCACATCGTCCCTCACCGTTGATCTCGACGCCATCGCCGCCAACTGGCGCGCGCTGGACCGTCTTTCCGCGCCCGAAGTGCAGACCGCTGCGGTGGTCAAAGCCGATGCTTACGGTCTGGGCGCCGGCAAGGTGGCGCGGGCTTTGGCCTGGGCCGGGGCGCGGCGCTTTTTTGTCGCAGCCGCCGAAGAAGGCGCGGCGGTGCGTCAGGCGCTTGGGCCCGGGCCGCAGATCAACATCCTTTCGGGCCATATGGCCGGCGACACTGAGATGCTCAATGATCTTGAGCTGACACCGATGCTCAACAGCCTTGAGCAGATCACCCGCCATCTGGAGGCGCTGCCGGGCCATCCGTTCGGGGTCCAGCTCGACAGCGGGATGAACCGGCTCGGCGTTGAGCCGGTGGAATGGCAGGCGGTGGCGCCGATCATCATCGAGGCCGGCCCGGCGATGCTGATGAGCCATCTCGCCTGTGCCGATGAGCCGGACCATCCCATGAACCAGGCGCAGCTGGAAGCCTTCCATGAGATGACCGATGGCACCGGCCTGCCGCGCAGCTTTGCCGCCACGGGGGGCATCCTGCTGGGGCCGAAATATCATTTCGACCTGACCCGCGCCGGGATCGGGCTTTATGGCGGGCGGCCGTTCGAAATGGCCGAGCGCGTTGTCACCCTGTCTTTGCCGGTGATCCAGACCCGCGATGTAATGCCCGGCGAAGCGGTTGGCTATGCCGCGTCATGGGAGCCGGAAGTGCCCTCGGTCATCGCCACGGTGGCTGCCGGCTATGCCGACGGCCTGCCGCGCACCCTTTCGAACAATGCGGTCTTGTGGGATGGCGACACGCCCTGCCCGCTGATCGGCCGGGTTTCGATGGATCTGATCACCGTCGATGTCACCCATCTGAAAGAGATCCCGAAAAGCCTCGATATTCTCGGGCCGCATCAGTCGGTGGATGATCTGGCCGATGCGGCCGGCACCATCGGCTATGAGATCCTCACCGGGCTCGGCAAGCGCTACAGCCGCCGTTATCTCGAGACGCGCGGGTGACGGGGATGCTGAACGGACGGCCAGCGGGTTTCCTGGCGGCACTCGGGCGGCCGGTGCTGGAGCTGCTTGCAGCGATCGGGCGGGTGGCGCTATTCGCGATGGTGGCGGTGAGCCATATCTTCCGGCCGCCGTTTTACTGGCGCGAATTCGGCCAGGCGGTGATGCAGATCGGCTGGTTCTCGCTGCCGGTTGTGGGCATGACCGCGATTTTCACCGGCGGCGCTCTGGCGCTTCAGATCTATGCCGGCGGCAACCGTTTCGGGGCCGAGGCCGTGGTGCCGCAAATCGTCGCCATCGGCATGGCGCGCGAGCTTGGCCCGGTCTTAGGCGGGCTGATGGTGGCGGCGCGGGTGGCCTCTTCTATTGCCGCCGAGATCGGGACGATGAAAGTCACCGAACAGATCGATGCGCTGACCACGCTTTCGACCGATCCGATGAAATATCTGACCGTGCCGCGCCTGCTGGCGGCGGTGCTGACGTTGCCGGTGCTGGTCGCGGTCGGCGATTCCATCGGGATCATGGGCGGCTGGCTTGTGGGGGTGACGCGGCTTGATTTCAACTCGGCCACCTATATCAGGAACACCGTCGATTTCCTGCAGGTCTGGGACATCGGCTCGGGCCTTGTGAAGGGCGCGGTCTTTGGCTTCATCGTGGCGCTGATGGGCTGCTGGCATGGGATGAATTCGGGGCGTGGCGCCCAGGGCGTGGGGGCGGCGACCAAATCTGCCGTTGTCTCGGCCTCGGTGCTGATCCTCGCCGCCAATTATCTGCTTACGGAGGCCTTCTTCTCGGCATGATAGAGCTCAGCGGCGTATATAAGGCCTTTGGCAGCAATCAGGTGCTGAACGGCGTCGATCTGAGCATCGCGCGCGGCGAGAGCATGGTGATCATCGGGGGCTCGGGCACCGGCAAATCGGTGATGCTGAAATCGGTGCTGGGGCTGGTGACGCCGGATCGCGGCACGATCACGCTTGACGGCCAGGATGTGGCGCGTCACGAGCGTGACGCCTTTCTGGCGCGGTTCGGGATGCTGTTCCAGGGCGCGGCTTTGTTCGATTCGATGCCGGTCTGGGAGAATGTCGCCTTCCGTCTGCTGCGCGGCAGCCTGAAACGCCCCAAACGCGAGGCACGGGAAATTGCGGTCGAGAAACTGCGCCGCGTGGGCCTCGGACCCCAGGTCGCCGACCTCTTCCCGGCCGAGCTCTCGGGCGGCATGCAAAAGCGCGTCGGCCTCGCCCGCGCCATTGCCGCCAATCCGGAGATCATCTTCTTCGATGAGCCGACCACTGGTCTCGACCCGATCATGTCGGGGGTGATCAATGAGCTGATCCGCGAGATCGTGCGTGAGATGGGCGCGACCGCAATGACAATCACCCATGACATGACCAGCGTGCGCGCCATTGCCGACAAGGTCGCGATGCTGCATGGAGGCATCGTACGCTGGACAGGGTCTGTCACTGAAATGGACCAGACATCAGACCCTTACGTGCAACAGTTCATTCATGGTCGCGCCGAAGGCCCGATCCCTTCCCTGCGCTGAGGCTGTGATGGAAAGCGACTTTCTCAACCGGCTCCTGACGCCGTCGCCAGTGATGCAATGGCTCTTGCTGCTTTTCCCGGCGGTGGTTCTGGTGGCCGGGCTGACGGGGATACGGCGGCGCCATAACGGCGCGTTCCGCCTGACGGGTCTTGCGCTGATCACGCTGGTCTGGCTGGCGCTGCCGCTGCATTTCGCCGATCCGTCGGGCCATGCTGTATCGGTGCTGGTCTCGACCCTGCTATGGGTCTCGGTGCTGGCCGCCTGGGGCGCCCATGTCTGGAACCGCTGGCCCAGCCCGGTCTGGGCACATGGCTGGGTGGTGTCACACCTGGTGACCATCGTGATCGCCTGTCTGGTGGCGCTGGTGCGCGCGCTGTCGCACTGAGCCAAGCACAACCACACCGCGCAGAACGTTGACAGGATGGAAACAGTCCCGGATTTCCACAGGATTCAGTTTCTCACTCACCCGTAAATTCTGGTTTTTCCTTGCAAATTTAAGATGTTCAGCCTTTGCCTGAAAAGGCCGTAACGGGGGTTGGGCATGTTTTCAGATGATCGCGCAGCTTTGCGCAGGGTTTTAGCTGCCGGCCAGGTCTGTGCCCATGCCGCGATTTTCGGGGCCTGCCTGATCCTTATAGGGGCCAGCCTTTTCGCAGCCCTCGGCTGGAGCGCCTGGCCGGAAGTCGCATTGTCGCTGGGTGGCGCGCCGGTTGCCAATGCAGGCATGTGGCTGCAGATCGGCCTGACCGCGCTGTTGGCAATGCTGGTCTTCTGGTTGCCCGCAAACAGCCGCATGGCGCGGCTCGAGGCCGGGCATCGCAGCTTTGCGATGGGCGTCTCAGATGTCGCCCGCGCCTATCGGATGTCGCATGAGACCGACCGCCGCGGGCTCTTCGGTCTGTCTGCGGAATTCGACTCGATCCGCGCGCGGATGGAAGAGCTGCGCCGACACCCCGATTTCGCCGGGCTGGAGCCGGAGCTGCTGCAGCTCGCGGCACAGATGAGCCATGAGACCCGCGCCCTGGCCCAGACCTACTCCGACGCAAAAGTGGCGCGGGCAAAAGGCTTCCTGGAACAGCGCCAGCAGGAAATCGATGCGCTGAACGAGCGGCTGCGGCTCGCGCGCGGCATCTGCGACGAAATGCGCCGCTGGCTTGCCGCTATTGAGGCCGAGGAACACCAGGCCCGGATCCAGCTGAAACGGCTTGAGGCCGATCTGCGCGAGATCCTGCCCGGGCTCGGCTATGCCGTCGATATCGAAGACCGCAACGAGCCCGAAGGCAATGTCGTTCCCCTGCCGAAACCCGGCGCCCTCCGGCCAGATCCCGCAGCCAGACGCCCCTGGCTGATTGAGGAAGCCTCCGGCGGGGATATTTAAGAGACAGATGAAATCAGGGCCGCGCAGTTCCTTTCATCTGTCTCTTAAATATCCCGGGGGGGACCGGCGGAGCCGGGCCGGGGGCAGCGCCCCCTCTTCCGCGCTTCCCTTGACCTCGCGCTGAGCGGATGCAAGCTGCCGCCATGCGTTGGCTCAATCTCTCGCTTCTGGTTCTCTTCCCCATCGCCTGGTTCGCACCGCTGATGCGCGCGGCCCTGCTGCCGCTGTTCGGCATGGATGAGATATCCGTCATCACCGGGCTGCAAACGCTCTGGGGCACGGATCCCGCCCTTGCCTTGCTGGTGACCTTTCTCGCGGTGTTTGCGCCCTATCTCAAAACCATCGGCCTTGCGCTTTTACAGTTTGGCCTGCTTTCCCGCGCCGTGTTGCCGGTGCTGCAGTTCCTTGGCAAGCTGGCCATGGCAGATGTTTTCCTGATCGCGCTCTATATCCTTGTCGCCAAAGGCGCCGGCTGGGTCACGATAGAAACCGCCTGGGGCCTCTGGCTTTTCACCCTTTGCGTGCTTACCTCGATCCTGATCGCCTGGAATGCCGGGCGCATTCCCGGCAAGGAGCGACCTTCAAATGACTGATAATATTCCACTTTCTCTTCTTGATCTCGTCCGGGTGCGCGAGGGTTTGATGCAGCCAATGCGCTGTCCGAGGCCCAGAGTATTGCGACGGTTGCCGACCGCCTGGGCTATAACCGCTACTGGGTGGCCGAGCATCACAATATGGAAAGCATCGCCTCGGCCGCGACCGCAGTGGTGCTGGCCCATGCCGGGCAGCACACAAAGCGGATCCGGATCGGATCGGGCGGCATCATGTTGCCCAATCACTCGCCCTATATCATCGCCGAGCAATTCGGCACGCTGGCCTCGCTTTTCCCCGGCCGCGTCGATCTGGGCCTTGGCCGCGCGCCGGGAACCGATCAGGCGACCTTGCGCGCCATCCGCACCCCGGTCGGAGCCGCAGAGCGCTTCCCACAAGAGGTGATGGAGCTGATGCACTGGTTCGCGCCCGCGGATGAGCCGGGCTATATCCGCGCCTGGCCCGCCGCCGGAACCGAGGTGGATTTCTGGATCCTCGGCTCGTCGGAATTCGGGGCCATGCTCGCGGCAGAGCTGGGCTTGCCCTATGGCTTCGCCTCGCATTTCGCGCCTGATTACCTTGATGAGGCGCTGCATATCTACCGCTCGCGTTTCAAACCCTCGGCGCAACGGAACACGCCCTGGGCCATGGTCGGTGTCAATGTGATCTGCGCCGAGACCTCCGCCGAAGCCCGCCGCCTCTTCACCACCGCTCAGATGAGCTTTACCGGCATCTTCCGCGGCGCACGCGGCCTGTCCCAGCCGCCGATCGACGATATTTCAACCTATTGGAACATCCGCGAGGAAAGCCAGGTCTCCCGTATGCTTGGCTGCGCTGTCGTCGGCACTCCAGATGAGGTCAAAGCCGGGCTGAAGGCCTTGCAACTGCGGACACAGGCCGATGAATTCGTCATCGTCTCCGATATCTGGGACCCTGCGGCCCGCCGGCGCTCGCTGGAACTGACCGCTCAGGCCTGGGGGCTGTCTGCGGCCTGACCGGTCAGCCCGTCTCCTCTGGCACCCCGGCGGAAGCCTCCGGCGGGGATATTTCAGAGACAGAAAATGAGCCTCTCTTCTGCTTTCATTTTCTGTCCCTGAATATCCCGGGGGTGAGGCCCTGAAAGGGCCGAGGGGGCTGGCCCCCTCTTGCCCCCGCCTGCCCCGCCATGCGAGGTCAGAGCATGAGCAAATCCGCCCCCTCTTTCACCTGCACCGCCTGCGGCGCGAGTTCGCGCAAATGGGCCGGACGCTGCGATGCCTGTGGCGCCTGGAATTCGATCATCGAAGAGGCGCCGCTCTCCTCAGGTCCGAAACCGCTGGGCCCCAGGGGCAAGCAGGTCGCGCTGACGGATCTCGCGACAGAAGAAGCACCGCCGCCCCGCGCCACCTCGGGCATATCCGAGCTGGATCTCGTGCTGGGGGGCGGCCTCGTGCCGGCCTCGGCCATTCTGGTCGGCGGCGATCCGGGGATCGGGAAATCGACCCTTCTGTTACAGGCCGCCGCCAGCTTCGCAAAGACCGGGCTGAAATGCATTTATATCTCCGGCGAGGAGGCGGCAGCCCAGGTCCGGATGCGGGCACAGCGCCTTGGCCTTACCGATGCGCCGGTCATGCTTGGCACCGAGACCAGTCTGAGGGACATCCTCACCACGCTGGATGCCGAACGCCCGGGCCTTGCCATCATCGATTCGATCCAGACCATGTGGCTCGACACGGTCGCAGCGGCGCCAGGCTCGGTCTCGCAGGTCCGTGCCGCCGCGCATGAGCTGGTGAACTTCGCAAAACGGTGCGGCGTCGCCATCATCATCGTGGGCCATGTCACCAAAGAGGGCCAGATTGCCGGCCCGCGTGTGGTCGAGCATATGGTTGATACCGTGCTGTATTTCGAAGGCGAGCGCGGCCATCAGTTCCGTATTTTACGCGCCGTCAAGAACCGCTTTGGCGCCTCGGACGAGATCGGCGTTTTCGAGATGACCGGCCGGGGGCTTGCCGAGGTCACCAACCCTTCGGCGCTGTTTCTCGCGAACCGCGATGCGCCCGCACCCGGCTCTGCCGTTTTTGCAGGTATTGAGGGCACAAGGCCGGTCCTGACCGAAATACAGGCCCTTGTCGCGCCCTCGCCTCTGGGCACGCCGCGCCGCACGGTGGTCGGACTTGATTCGGGCAGGCTCTCGACCATCCTCGCCGTGCTGGAGGCGCGCGTCGGTATTCCTTTCACCGGGCTTGATGTTTTCCTCAATGTCGCAGGCGGCATGCGCGTGACCGAGCCCGCCGCCGATCTGGCCGTTGCCGCCGCGCTTTTGTCGGCGCGCGAAGATGTGGCGATCCCGCGTGACATGGTGCTTTTCGGGGAAATCTCGCTCTCGGGCGCGCTGCGCCCGGTATCCCAGACCGAAAACAGGTTGAAAGAAGCGGCGAAACTTGGTTTCACACAGGCGGCACTGCCCAAGGGATCGAAACCCGGCGCGCAGGGTGGGTTGAAACTGCGCGAAATGGCCGATCTCACGGCCTTTACGGGCGAGATGTTCGGGGCGGGCTGAGGCGCGTCCGGCAGGAGAGAGCGGAATGGACAATTTCACCTGGGTCGATGGCGGCGCGGCCCTGATCATCCTGCTCTCGGCGGTTCTCGCCTATTCGCGCGGCCTTGTCCGCGAAGGCATGGCGATTGTCGGCTGGATCGGCGCGGCCATCGTGGCCTTCATCTTCGCGCCCTCGGCCATGCCCATCGTGCGCGAGATCCCGATGGTCGGCCAGTTCCTCGCCGACAGCTGCGAGCTTTCGGTCGTCGCCTCCTTCGCAGCGGTCTTTGCCATAGGGCTGATCGTCGCGGCTTTGTTCACGCCCCTGTTCTCGTCGATTGTGCAGCGCTCGGCGCTTGGCGGCATCGACCAGGCGCTTGGTTTCGTCTTTGGTGTGGCACGCGGCGTGCTGCTCATCGCAGTCGCCTTCATCGTCTATGACCGCGCCCTGGCGAATCATTCGATCACCGCGATCGACAATTCCCGCACCGCCAAGGTCTTCGCAAATTTCCAGGCCTCGATCGACAATGCGATCCCCACCGATGCACCTGGCTGGATCGTGGCACGCTATAATGACCTGACCAATGTATGTTCGGCCGAAACCGCCCAGCCGGTGAGCCCGCCGCCCGCAAATGGTGAAACCGCGCCCGCACAAGACCCGGCAGCGGCGCCCATTCCGGCCCCGGTTCCGGCGCCGGCGCCCTGATCCGCGCCGGCTGTGCATTTGCGCAGCGCCCGACCTGCAACATATGCATGACAACGGGGGGTGACTCTGGCACTCTCAGCGACTACATCAGCCGCGAAGAAGCAGCCGGATCGGAGGCCACATGCGCCGTTTTCCCGCCCACCCGTTTGAACCCCTGAATGACGGGGACAAGCTGAAGGAAGAATGCGGGATTTTCGGGGTCATTGGCCTCGCCGATGCCGCGAATTTCGTGGCGCTCGGGCTGCATGCCCTGCAGCACCGCGGCCAGGAGGCCGGTGGCATCGTCACCTATGAGGCCGAAACCGGGTTCCATTCCGAGCGCCGTTTCGGCTATGTGCGCGACAAATTCACCTCTTCCGCCGTGATGAACCTGCTGCCCGGCGATCTGGGCATCGGCCATGTGCGCTATTCCACCGCCGGATCGAAAGGCACTGCCCAGATTCGTGATGTGCAGCCCTTCTTCGGCGAATTCGCCATTGGAGGCTGCGCCATTGCACATAACGGCAACCTGACCAATGCGGCGCGGCTGAGAAAAGACCTGATCGCGCGCGGCGCCATCTTCCAGTCTTCCTCTGATTCGGAATGCATCATCCATCTGATGGCGCGGTCCCTGCAGAAAACCCAGGCCGAACGTCTGAAAGACGCGCTGCGTCTGGTCGAAGGCGCGTTTTCCGTCATCGCCATGACCCGCACGAAACTGATGGGCGTGCGCGACGCACTTGGCGTGCGCCCGCTGGTGCTTGGCCGCCTGGGCGAGGGCTATGTGCTGGCCTCGGAAACCTGTGCGCTCGACATTATCGGCGCCGAGTTCATCCGCGAGATCGAACCGGGCGAGATGGTCGTGATCGAGAATGGCAAGATCGAAAGCTCGCGCCCCTTCCCGCATGCCAAGGGTCGCTCCTGCATCTTCGAACAGGTCTACTTCTCGCGCCCCGACTCGATCGTCGGCGGCCGATCGGTCTATGAGACCCGCCGCCAGATCGGCGTGGAACTCGCGCTGGAATCTCCGGTAGATGCCGATCTCGTCTGCCCGGTCCCGGATTCAGGCACCCCCGCCGCCATCGGCTTTGCCGCGCAATCGGGCATTCCCTTCGGCCTCGGCATCACCCGCAACCAGTATATGGGCCGCACGTTCATCGAGCCGACCGAGCAGATCCGCAATATGGGTGTGCGCCTCAAGCTCAATGTGAACCGTGCCCTTATCCGCGGCAAACGCGTGATCCTTGTCGACGATTCGGTCGTGCGCGGCACCACCTCGCGCAAGATCAAAGACATGATCATTGACGCAGGCGCGGCCGAAGTTCACTTCCGCATCGCGTCCCCCCCCACCGCCTGGCCCTGTTTCTACGGCGTAGACACGCCCGAGCGCTCGAAGCTTCTCGCCGCCACCATGACCGAAGACGAGATGCGCGACTGGATCGGCGTCGACAGTCTGAAATTCATCTCGCTGGACGGGCTCTACCGCGCGGCAGGCGAGGCCAAAGGCCGCAACAACCGCAGCCCGCAATATTGCGATGCCTGCTTCTCGGGCGAATATCCTGTCATCCCCGCCGACAAGCTGGATGAAGGTTTCGAGATGAAAACCGCCGCCGAATAACGCAGGCAGGACAGAGGCGCGGCCCCCGGCCGCATCCTCGCTGCCCTTTTTCATCTGTCCAGAAATATCCTCTGGGGGTCCGGGGGGCGAAGCGCCCCCGGCTTTCCAGCACCAGCTATCGGAGCCAGCTCATGTCCAGAACAGCCCTTGTGACAGGTGCCTCCCGCGGTCTTGGTGCCGGCCTCGCCGAACAGCTGGCGCTGCGGGGCTGGCATGTCATCGCGGTCGCGCGCACCACCGGCGGGCTGGAAGATCTCGATGACCGGGTCAAAGCCCAGGGCCTGCCCGGTGCGGGCAGCCTGACGCTGGCGCCGATGGACATCACCAATGAAGACGCCATGCGCCACCTGACCGACTCGATCGCCGCCCGCTGGGGCAGCCTCGGCTTCTGGGCCCATACCGCGATCCATGCGACCGCCCTTGCCCCGGCCTCCTCGGTCGATCTGAAAGACCTCGATAAATCCATCGCCACCAATCTGCGCGCGACCTCGCAGCTGATCACCCTGGTCGAGCCGCTGTTGCGCGCGGGCAAGGGCACCGCCCTGATCCCCGATGACCCCTTCCCCGGCACGGCCAATTCCGCCGCTTACGGCGCCACCAAAGCCGCACAGCTGGCGCTCGCCCGTGCCTGGGCGGCCGAGACACAGCGCATCGGCCCGAAAGTCGTGATCGCCGCCCCTGCCCCGATGCCGACCGCGCTTCGTGCCCGCTTCCATCCCGGCGAAGATCGCGCGCCCCTTGCCGACCCGAAGGCCGAGGCCGCGCGCCTCCTCGATCTCGCGCTCAGCTGACCGAAGCCATAGCCCGCGCGATCTTCTGGATCCCTTCGGGGATCCGCGCCGGCTGGATCGAGGAATAAGCCAGCCGGTAGTAATTCCGTGCCACACGTTCCGGGTCGAAAAAGCTCTGCCCCGGCTCGATCAGCACGCCCTCCTTGCGCAGATCCTGCGCCACCCGGGCAGTGTCCACATCCGCGCCCGCGCGCATCCAGAACGAAGATCCGCCATAGCCGCCCTGGCCCGCAATGGTCAGCCCCTCGGCCTGGATCGCCTCTTCCATCCCCTGGCGGCGGCGCCGGAACGCAGACCGCATCCGGTTGATCAGCGCATCATAATGGCCCTCGGCCAGGAAATAGGCGACGGTGCGCTGAATGTGACCCGGCGGATGTTTCAGCGCCATCGACCGCAAAGCCCGCGCCTCGGCGATAAACCCCGGCGGTGCCACCAGATATCCCAGCCGCATCCCCGGGAAGATCGATTTGGAAAACGAGCCCGCATAGATCACCCGCCCCGCCTTGTCCAAAGACTTGAGCGCCGGTGAGACTGGTTTCAGAAAGCTCATCTCGAATTCGTAATCATCTTCGATGATGATGAAATCCTCGCGGCTTGCAGCCTCCAGCAGCTTCAGCCGCCGCTCCAGCGCCATGGTCGCATTGGTCGGCGCCTGATGGGACGGCGTGACATAGACCACATCACCGCGCCGCACCTGACCACCGGGCGCAAAGCCCGCCAAAGGCAACCCGCCCTCATCAACGTCAAGCGAGACCACCTCGGCGCCCGAGACCTCCAGCACCCGGCGGATCCCCTGATAACACGGGTTCTCGATCACCGCGCGATGGCCGCGCGCGGGCTCGCCCAGCAAGATCTCGGTCGCGATCCAGAGCGCGTTCTGCGCCCCCATTGTCAGCAGCACCTCATCCGGCCCCGCTGCGATGCCACGCCGTGGCAGGATCACCCGCAGGACCTGTTCGATCAGCGCAGGATCGTCACGCTCATAGAAATCCGAGGTGAGGGTCGAAAAATCCCGCCGCCCCAGAGCCCGTAACGCGCAGGCCCGCCAGTTCTGATGGTCAAACAGCGTGGGATCGGTCTGGCCATAGATAAAGGGCCAGGGATAGCACTCCCAGTCATCCGGGCGCTCGACACCCTGCATCGCGCGGGTAAAGCGCCCGCCCGAAAACGCATGATAATCAACCTCTTCGGCAGGGCGGGCGGGGCTTGGAAAATCCGGCGCGCGGGGGCATTGTCCGAAACATAATAGCCCGAGCGCCCGCGCGACGTGAGATAATCGGAGGATACCAGGTCGCCATAGGCCAGCGTGACGGTGATGCGCGAGATCCCCAGATGTGCCGCAAGCCCGCGCGAAGAAGGCATCTTCTGCCCCGGCCGGAAACGCCCCGAAAGGATCCCCTCAGTCACCATGGCCCGGATCCGGCTTTGCAGCGTCCCCGCCGCGCCGGACGCCAGAAAGAATGCCTCGACTGGAATCGCCATCTGCCGCCCCTCCGACTGGACCGAAACCCACGACAAGACTGGCCATATACGACACCGGTTACAATGAAAAGCGGCTTGCCCCAGGGGCCAGGGGTGCGAGCGCGCGCGGCCCCCGTCCGCCCGTCCGGCGGCCTCGCCCGGGATGTTCAAGAACAGAAGAAAGGTGCAGCTGATTTGATCGTCGTTAATTTCTGCCGGCGAAGAAGGAATCGGATCGTCTGTAAGCTATTGAAATCACGTCTCCCAGTTCGGCGCATTCAGCCGTTGCGTCATGGCTGCCTGCGTCAGGTGACACAAGGCAGGCATCGCCAGCGGCCATCGCTTCGGCAGTTGCCGATCTGGCCTGGATCGGACGGCTCTCTGCATTCCTCACCCAGACGGAAGCCGCGATCTGCAGAGCCGTACCTCCGATCCATCATAGCGCATCGGCCAGAGCAACCGCCCGCCGGCGTGGATGCGGGTTGGAGGGAAGGACTACCTGCTGACGGACGGCATGGCACATAACCGCCGGCGACCATCGGCCCATCTGACCTCATGGTTGCTGAACAGATCGTTGCGTGGGTCCTCTGACCAAACCAATAGTCACCAAGGGCCGAACAACGTCGAGAGACTGTGTTCTCCGACACAGGTCACGGCGAGGCCGATCTCGGAAATGACATGGCAAGCCTCGTCCACCGGCACGCAGGTTCTCCGGCTGCTGCAATGATGCCCGCCATGATGCCCTGCCACGATTTCAGCGAGGCCCGCGCGCGCGCCGATCCACATCAGTCCCCGGGAAGCCCGCTGCAGCCTGACAACTCGGCCCGCTGGTGGCGCCACAAATGCAGGCACCGGCAGGTTCAGACCAGGGGCGCAGATCAGGGCGTTGGCTTCGCGCCCCCCGCGCCAGGGCCGGTCGCGGCGCTGAAATTCGCAGGATCGCTGTTGGTCCTCAGCGCAGCGCCCCGGTGCCAGGAGATAAGATCGCTCTACTCAGATCGCAAGCAATGCGCCCTGTCAGAAAGCCGGCGAACATGGTGGCCGCAAGGAAGACCAAATCCGTCATATCATCCCTGACCATGATTGCGCCGCGCAGCTCCGGTCCACCGTCTTGCCTGCACTGACCTTAAGGGTGAACCGGATGCCGGGGGGCGCCACCATTTCGGCACCCGCGCAGCTTCGGGGCCGACAGGGGTCGCCCAGATCCACGACGCGGCGCCTGGGGTCCTAAGCAAGGATCAAAACGCCTTCGGCCCGCTTCAGATCCGGTTCGGCGCGGATGACCCTGACACCCCTGTCACCCGCGCGATGGTGAATGCTCCGGGGCCTCATAAAAGATGGTTACAGGGGCACCTTTCCAGGATCCCGGACACGGCATTCAATCATTTCCGTGCAGCCGCGCGGCGCAATTGTGTGGAGATCAGCACAGGCCGCAAGCGCCGCGCTCTCTCCATCATAGGCCTCGTTCCTGCAGCGGCGGTTTTGGTTATCAGGTTTGTCGGCGCGGTCACTTCTAACCCCTCGACACCTGCAACCTGCAGGTTGCGCAGAAGCCCGGCACCATGGATTTCCGAGCACTTTACCCTTACACGGCGCAGATCGCCGAAGGACCCTATCGACGTCTGCATGGAAGGATCACCTTGCCGCCTGTTCGGGAAGATCTCCGTGCTGAGAACGCGGCAACTTGTGGTCGTCGACGGCCGCGCCATGCAAATCCTTGTGCGTATCGACACCACCGATGACGTGAGTTTCTTCAGAATAGGGAGAATGGGCCGCGCAGGCGCAGACCGGACCGCCCGCCCGCTTTGCCGTGCAGCATCTGCGCTCTTTCCGTGACACACCCGACGCATTTCCCGATGCCGCGGCACGCGACCGACCGGCTTCATCGAGGTGCATCTGGCCCGTCCGATCGGGTCGGCCTTTGGCCGCCCGCTGATGGCGGTCTTACGTCGGATGCGGTTACAGACGGCACCACGGAAGCTGGAGGAGAGGCTGCATCATAACCAGTCCCGGCCGACGCTGCGTCACGGGTTCGAACATCAGGTCCGCTTTAGCAATAGTTGCGCGAGGCGTTCGGAACTGTTCCACGCCAGATGCGCAGCGTTCTGCATCAGTTCGATCTGCAAAAGGCTGATGAGCGCCAGAGCGATAGGCTGCGGGGCGATAAGGATACCGGTTAGACCGGAAAATCCCTGCTGCCGTGCCGATAATTGCGGATATTTCTGCCTTAAGACATGTCACATGCTGATCCCGAAGCCCCTGGCATCGCCTGCCTGCGGGAAAAAAGACCAGGAAGACGTAAAAGCCCTGTCAGATGCCTACAAGCAAAGCGCGCTGCGAGAACTCTGTCCGCCGTGGCCGGATCACAACAGCTGAGGTCAGGTATCGCGAAGACCGCTCGCCCCTCGTCGGCGGTCTGATCCCTGAATTGGGCCCCCGGCGCCCGCCGATACGGATCTGGCTTTTACGGCGCCCTGGAAAGCCGCGCCCGGCCGGGAGCTATATCGGCGCAGCCACGCCCGAACAAGCTGCTGAAGATGGTAGACCGGGGAGAGCCCCATGACCCGGAGCTCGCGCTGGTCAAATGCCGGGGCAACGGCTCGCCGTTCCGCGAATGTGTCCATGCCAGTTTGTCGAAAAGGCTGGACCAGATCCGCTATTTCGCCGCCGCGCTGCGGGCCAATAGCGGGAAGTCCTCGGATATAGATGCCACCACGATCGATCCTGGGCTGCATGAACCCGACGGCGTCGCGGGCCGCCTCATTCCCTGGAATGCACCGCGCCTGATGGCCTTAATGAAACTGCGGCCTGCCTGAGAAGTGCGCAATTCCATGATCCTGAAAACAGCAAAAGAGACGCCCTGCGCGATCACCCGTCTGGCCGAGCTGATCGCCACCCTGCCGCCGCCCGCTGTGCTGAACATGGCACAGGACTTTAGGGCCGAGGCAGGGCATGCCCAGGTAATGCATCCGGGCTCAAAGATGTGCCTTCACCACAAGGCCTCGACTGGCAAGACCCTCATGCGCAATGCCGCTGACAACCGGCCCGTGCGGCCCGACCCTGGCGGCAAATCGCCCAATATCTTCATGCCCTCAACCAGGGACAAGGATAACGACCTGCTGCCGAAAGCCGTCGAGGGCTTTCTGATCTACCTCTGCTATCTGGGCGAGGTCTGTGCCTCGCCCGCACGCGCGCTGGTGCATGAGGACATTTATGATGCCTCCATGGCCGAGGTCCGCAAACTGATTGCGCAGATTGGTCCTGGACACCCGTTGGAGATGAGCACCGGCATGGGGGCGATGACCTCGAAAGAGCAATTCGACACGGTTATGGGCTATTTCAGGATCGGCCGGGCCGAAGGCGCTACGGTCGCCCATGACGACGGGATCTACACCATGCCGGGCTGCGAAACCGCTGATTGTATCCAGCCTGCATCCATTAGGGCACTAATGATTAAGCACCTCGCGCGGGGAACTCCTCGGCCCGGTGACCACCGCGATCGCTTCAAGCCTGAGGCCGAGGCGCTGGCCATTGCAAGTGACACCGAACTCGGCCTGACAGCGGGTATCTGGAGCGGCAATTACGACGAGTTCCAGCGCTTCTCCAAAGCCATGCAGGAGGGCAGGATCTGGTGCAACGGCTATTTCCTCAGGCCTGGCCATAGCTCTTTCAGCGGCCACAATCATCGGGCTTCAGCCGCGAGATGCACTAGGTTGCGCTGAGCGGGGCGCGCGGCTGGGATACAGCGCCCCGGCCCCAGACAATGGTGATGGACCCTGGCACCGGCCACAAGCGGGACGACATCGCGTGGTTTATAGGCCATGCCGTTGGGGAGGGCGGGACAACAATCAGCACGACGATCTGGGTCCGACCGCCCCTCTCCGATTTCGATGGCCGGGCCAAGCCCTCGGGTGACGCCGCCCGGTGCTATGACGCCGCGCTGAAAATCTTCCGTGATAAGATCCGAGAACCGGCAGGGCGCGGACAGCCCGTATCGCAGCAAGGGCGGCAGTGCCCTAGGCAGGAAGCAGCGAACCCGCCCACGATTGCTTCTGCATTGCCCGTGGCCGCCGCGAAGCCCGGCCTGCCCGCCATGGTGGATCTGAATGGCGCGCATGAGGTAGGTATCGGCGGCTTTGCCCGTCTGAACCAGATCATCGGCGAAGGACGTTGGGTGAACATTGCGCGGGCCTATCTTTACCGGGTAATCGACCGACCACATATCACCGTGCTGGGAACGCTTCTTGTAACGGGGCTAGTGATCAAGGGCGGCAAGGTCACCGGTATCAGGGCGCTGCGCGATGGCGCGCCCCTCACACGTCGCGCCGCGCGCGAGCTGGTGCTGTCGGCGGGCGCCATCCGCACTCCACAAATCCTGAGGCTGTCCGGGATCGGTGGTCGTGATCATCTGCCGGAAAACGGGAACGGATCTGTCCTGGATGCGCCCGACATGGGCATGAATGTCCACGACCATCTCCTGCATGGCGGCAGTATCTGAGAAAGCTCCGATGCGATGGAGATTGCGAATTCGATCGCCAATGTCTCGGGGTTTTGGAACTTCGATCCGCGCGCCGACCGGCCCGACAAAAACATCGTGCAAAGCGAACGTCCTGTCTGAACCGCATGGAAGGGAATCGAGGGGCTGCGCTTAACACCCGGGCCATCATGGCCACCTGCGTTGTGCCCGGTTAGAGTCGTGCGGCGCTGATCCTGCTCCGCCGACCAATTGCGCGGCGGCATTGCACCTGATGTCCTTACCGCCAGTGACCATATGTGAATCCGGTCGCCCGTTACGGCGAACCTGAGATCTGCCGCGCAGCCCCATGATGGGCCACCTGACACGCCCGTGCCGTCCCACTGTCTTGGCCAGGCGGCATTGACCAGACCCGCCGCCGCCGCCGCAATGGGGCGGCTCTTTGCGCCTGCGATGACCTGACCCGTCCGTCAGGTCGCAGAGACCCACGGGCCCCACGTGAGGCGACAAAGAACCCGTTCCATATTTGGGGATGACGCAGGAACAACCGGAGAAATCTGCTGCAGACGCCCGACATTACCCGCCATGACGGCAATTAATATGCTCAAGGGTCGCAGCATGGCTGAAATCACGATGAAACAGAGCCAGGGACCCGCAGAGAGTATCCACGTCATCCTCTCCTCTGGGCTGATACAGAGATCCCCATGCCGTAAGACTTGTCCAGGGCATCACGACGTGACGCATAGCCCGACGGCAGGCCGGCGGCATCATCAGGCGTCTCTGCCCCCCACTTCCAGGAATGGCGGAAACGGCCCGTGTCCATCGCCGCAACCGAAAAGGAATGGCCCTCTTGCAGGACCTTGTCGCCGAAATGGGTGCCAGAGACCCGGCGCCGGCTCTGCGTCCGGATACCAAGGAACTTTCGGGGCCGCGACGGTTCCAAAACGACTGGCGGGTCCGAAAATCTTGCGGGAAGTCAGACTGACGCCAGAAGCTTGCGACTGCAAATACCGTCCGCGTCCCGGCTGCTATCTCGGCATCTGTAACGGCGTGGCCCACAGTTTTGCCAGACAAAAACGGGCCCATGCTGCGATATCTCACAGGCCGAAATGCGGTCTAGATGTAATCAGTATGAAAGTGGCGTGACGTATGCTGCGGCCAGCCGCGTGGCTTATCGCCGGGGATCAGGCCGGGGATCAGGCCGGACTGATGCTGCATGTGCATGACCCTGACATTCTGTCTCACCCAGCCGGAGAGCTCGTTTTGCCTCTGCACCCGGCGGGATGCGGAACTGCGTGTGATCACGCTGAGACCCCATGCCTGCCTCTGGCGCTGCACTCAGGCCGGTCAGACGCGGGCGCCGGTCCTTCGGAGAGGGACTGTGACGGGGCAAACCATTGCCAGACCAGCGCTTGGGAAAACGCGTTCAGGCCGCTTCGAGCCGCGCTGACACCCGGACCCGAGATCTCTGGCCGGTCACAAACGGCGCCCGCGTGGCGACAGAGCCTTCTGCGGCTCCAGACCAATCGGGGCCGCGGGCTTTTTTGCGGCACTCTTCCAGGCTGGGGTGACCGGCCTGCTCAGGGCCAGTCATGCGCGGGCGCGCGCCTGAGCACCGGAGCCCCCGGCCCCGAGCCGCAATCCGCAGCCCGAGCCGCAGCCGTACGACACTGCCATCCTGGTCCGGAAGGCAGTGTCGCCTGATCAACAGCTTATATCAGTCGCTGCCGCCCCAGCGTGCGGGATAGCCGGGCAGATCCTGGCAGCCGCAGAGGCTGTAATGCAGCGGCGGGAGCTTCTCGTCGATATAGCCATCGCGGGTTTCGGCGGTGATCGCGGGCTGCGGCAGCACCCATTCCGGGCCAGGAACCGGCTTGCCATCAAGAATCTCAAGCGCGGCGATGATCGGGGTCCGCCACTGATACGTCGGATAGGACGGCGCGATCGCGGTCAGATTCTCATCGCGCCATTTGCGCAGGAAATCCTGCTGATCCTCGCCCGAGATCACCGGATAGGGCAGACCGGCATCCTCGAAAGCCTCAAGTGCAGCGGTTGCGGTATCGCCCGCATCCATCCAGATCGCATCGATCTGAATGCCACGGTTCAGATAATCCTCGACCACGGATTTCGTCTTTGCCCGGTCGGAGCCGGTGAATTCAGACCCGACCACATTGAGGCCGGCCTCATCAAAGATGTTCTTTGCCGCCGAATAGCGGGTCTCGAGCACATCGACGCCTGGCACGATGCGGAGCGCCAGAACATTGGCGCCTTTTTCCAGACTGGCCGCGATGAACTCGCCCGAGGAAATCCCGAAACCATAGCCGCCGACCGGGTGGATATAGGTCACCGGCGCGGTGGTATTGACGCCCCGGTCAAAGACCACGACCGGCAGCTTCGTTGCCGCCGCTTCGACCGCCGGGGTCAGGGCCGCGGTCGTATTCGGCGAGACGATCAGCACATCGCATTTGCCGCCCGCCACCAGCGCCTCGATATCGGCGATCTGCTTTTCATCCTTACCCTCGGCATCGACGACGATCAGTTCTTTGATCCTGTCGCCCTGCGCCTCGGCTTCGGCCTGGAAGTTGTGCATCCCCACCACGCGCCAGGGATTGAAGATCCCGGCATTCGAGAAACAGATCGTGGCCGGGCCGTCCTTTTTCCATTTGGCGGTATCGACCATGCTGTCGCCCAGATGCTGGGCCCAGGGCTGGCCTTCGGGGCCTTGCGGGGTCATCGAGAGCTGCGCGCGCTGTCTGGCGAATTCTGCCGGATCGTTGAACTCCTGGGCGCCTGCAGCACTGGCCAGGGCAAACAGCGCCACGGTGGTGGCAAGCATTGCTTTCTTCTGCATTATGTCTCTCCTCCTCATTGGTCCGAAATAAGAACTCAGCTGCGGCGACGGGTTCGCCATGCGGTCAGGCCGACCGCCAGGATCAGGATCAGCCCCTGGATGCTGTCGCGCAGCGCCTGCGGCAGCCCCATCAGGTTCAAAAGCGTGAACAGCGCGAACAGCGACAGCGCCCCCAGATCGCGCACCAGATCGTGCCGCGTCCGCCCAGGAGCATAGCGCCACCGATCACGCAGGCCGCAATCGACTGCAGCTCCAGCCCGGTACCGGCATTGACCGAGACGCCCGAAAAACCACCCAGCAGGATCCCCGCCGTCACCGCCGCCAGCGACGAGATGACAAAGGCGGTGATCCGGGTGCGGGCGACGGGGATGCCCGCCAGTTCGGCCGCGCGCGGGTTGTCGCCCACCGCCAGCGCGCGCTTGCCATATCCCATGCCATGCAGGCCCCACCACAAAAGCGCGCAGACCACGACCAGCACCAGCGCCGCCATCGGCAGCGTGCCGATCAGCGGCACGTCACGCCATTGGAACCGCCCCGGATCACGGAAATTTTCGGGCAGATCACCGCGGGCAGCCCCTCCGGACCAGGCAAGCGCCAGCCCGTTCAGCCAGAGCATCGTGCCAAGCGTCGCGATGATCGAAGGCACTTTCAGATATGCGACAACCAGCCCGTTAAAGAGCCCGATCGCCGCGCCCATCAGGTATAAAAGTGCGATCACACCCCAGGTCGCTCCCGGATCTCCGTTGATCAAAAGCGCCGCCGCCGTGACGGTAAAGGTGACCACCGCCCCCACCGAGAGGTCAAACCCGCCGGTCAGGATCACGTAAATCTGCCCCGAGGCGAGGATCACCAGCGGTGCCGCCCGGCGCAGGAAATTCATGAAAAGCCCGGGTTCCAGATAATTCGGCTGGATCAGCACAATCACCGCATAGAGCCCGAAGAACAGGACAAGGCCTGCATTCACGGCAATCCGTGCCGCCTCTACGCGGGGGGTGTTCGGGGTCTCGCTCATGCCACATGCCCCCTGCCGCGTATTGCATGGACCGCGACCGCCGCGATGATGATAAAGCCGCGCAGCACCTGTTTCAGGAAGGCGTCGATCCCCAGCATGTTGAAGCTCGCGTCGAGGCTGGCGAAGAGAAACACGCCGGCAAGGGTTCCCGCGATACCGCCTTTGCCTCCGGCCAGCAGGGTGCCGCCGATCACCGTCACCGCGATGGATTCGAGATCATAAATGCCGTCGCGGCCCAGCCAGGGCGTGCCCGCCTGCACCCGTGCCGCGAGGTAAAGCCCGGCGAGACCCGCGAAAAGGCTGCAGATCACATGGGCGGTCAGGATGACCCAGCCGGTTCGGATACCTGCCAGCCGCGCGCCTTCGGGGTTGCCGCCCACGGCAAAGATCCGCGCGCCAAGGACCGTGCGGTTCAGCACGAAGGCCATGGCCAGACCAAGACCGAACAGCGCCAGCACCGACCAGGGAATGCCGAAAAGGCTGCCATAGGCAAGGTGCTGAAACGCCGGCGCGACCGAGCCGCCGAGGAGTCCGTAGCCGGCCGAGAGCACGCCTTGCAGGATCAGCCCGGTGCCCAGAGTCGCGATCAGCGGATTGATGCCCCCGAACGCCACCAGCGCGCCATTGACCAGCCCGACCGCCAGCGCAAACCCCAGGCACAGCAGAACCGCAGGTACGATCATCGCCGGATCGCCGCCCATCATCCAGGACGCCAGCACCGCCGTGCCGGAAATCACCGCCGCGACCGACAGGTCGATCGAAGCCACCAGGATCACGAAGGTCTGGCCGATTGCCACCAGCCCGAGCGCCACCATGCGCTGCAAAAGCCCGGTGATCCCCTGAAGGGAAAACTGCGCCATCTCGCCGGTCGCGACAGCCGTTACGACGAAAATCACCAGTGAGATCAGCAAAAGCACCGCAGCCACCGAAAATTGTGGCCTGATCTTCCCCATCTTCATGCCGCCACCCCCAGCGAGAGACGCATGATCTCCTGCTCGCTGGCGCCGCGGGGCAATTCCCCCTGGATCGTGCCGCGATGCATCACGAGAATGCGGTCGGAAATCCCGATCAGCTCGGGCAGATCAGAGGAGACCACGATGATGCCGCGCCCCTGATCGGCGGTGTCGCGCATGGTCTGATAGATCGCCGCCTTGGCCGCGATGTCGATGCCCCGCGTCGGCTCGACGAATAAAAGCACCGCCGGGTCCAGCGCCAGCCAGCGGGCGATGATCGCCTTTTGCTGATTGCCGCCGGACAGCGCGCCGATGTCCTGGCCGTAATGGGCCGCGCGCACATCCATCCGCGAAAGCCCCGCGTCGAGTGCCTCTTTAGCAAAGACCCCTGCCCCGGGCCGGGCCCAGGCGGGCCGCATGGCGCGCAGCGCAAGGGCCGCATTATCGCGCACCGACTGGCGCAGCGTCAGCCCCTCGCGCTTGCGGTCCGCCGGCAGATAGCCCAGCCCCGCCGCAATCACCCGGCGCGGATTGCCCAGCGGCATCGGCTCGCCCGCCAGCCGGGCGGTACCCCCTTCGGGGCGCAGATCGCCTGCAAGCAGCCGCGCCAGCTGGCCCTTGCCGGAATCCTCCAGCCCGGCCACGCCGAGGATCTCGCCCCGCCGCAGGCTCAGGCTGATGCCGGGCAGACCGGCGGCCCGCACATCCTGCAGCTGCAAGACGGTCTCCCCCGGTGCGCTGACCGGGGCGGCAGGGTAAAAGTCCTTCAGATCGCGCCCGACCATGGCCGAAACAATGGCTGGGATCGTGGCCTCCGCCTGCGGACGGGTCCAGACCAGGCGGCCGTCTTTCAGCACCGTCACCCGGTCGCCAATCGCCGCAACCTCAGGCATCCGGTGGGAGATATAGACCAGTGCCACCCCCTGCTCCCGCAGCGCGCGGATCAGATCCAGCAAATGCCGCGCATCGCGGTCGTCCAGCGCGGCGGTCGGCTCGTCCAGCACCAGAATCCGCGCGTCAAGCAGCAGCGCCTTGGCAATCTCGACCAGCTGCTGTTCCGCGATGGAAAGCTCTGCCACGATATCATCCGGGCTGATCCGCGCGCCCACACGCTGCAGCAAAGCCACGGCCCTCCCCCGCATCGCGGCACGGTCAAGCAGCATCCCGGCAAAGCCCTTCCGCACCAGCTCATGCCCCATGAAGATATTCTCGGTCACCGAGCGATGCGGCAGCAGGCTGAGTTCCTGATGGATGATCGCGATCCCGGCCTGCGCCGCCTCACGCGGATGGGCGAGGAGCATCACCGAACCGCCGATACGGATCTCGCCCGCATCGGGACGGTAGCTGCCGCCCAGCACTTTCATCAGCGTGGATTTCCCGGCGCCATTTTCGCCGCAGATCGCATGAACCTCGCCGGGCAGACAGTCGAAGCTCACCGCATCCAGCGCCCTGACGCCGGGGAATTCCTTCGAGATTTCGCGCATTTCAAGGACCGGATTCATGCCGTGAGGCCCTCCCCGGCAAGCGCCCATTCGCGACGGATGAAAGCCGCACTATCGGCAAAAAGCGTATCGAGATCGTCAAACAGATCGCGCCAGACCCGGGTCGCTCCGGCCAGTTCCGGCAAAGCGCGGCCAAAGGCCTCGACCGTCAGCCAGCCGTCATAGTTGCAGCGGCGCAGGGCCTGGAAATGCGCCCGGAACGGCACATGTCCGGTGCCAGGCACGCCGCGGTCATTTTCCGAGACATGGAAGTGGTTGATTTCGCGGTGATACCGCTCATAGGTCGCGGGCGCGTCCTTTTCCTCGATATTGGCGTGGAAGGTGTCGAACATATAGCCGTAATTCGGGTGATCCACCTCGTGGAAGATACGCGAGGCCTCGGCCATGGTGGACATCATATAGCATTCAAAGCGGTTCACCGCCTCGGCGGACACCCTGATGCCGGCGTCGCCCGCATAATCGGCCAGCGCCCGCATGGCGTCCACACAATGGCCGCGCTCGGTGTCGGTCGGGCCAAGGCCGGTAAAGACCCCGACCGGCGAATGCAGCGGGCCTGCGATGATCTCGCCGCCCATCGCATGGGTGCAATCAACGATCCAGCGGTGATGATCGCGGGCCCTGGCGCGAATGGCGGGATCGGGGCTGACCGGGTTCGCCTCGGGCGTGGCCACGGCGGCGGCCCCGGGCGTGATGCCGAGATCGGCAAGGATGCGCCCGATGTCACGATACTGCGCCGGATTTCCCGAAAAAACCGGGATCTCCAGCGCGTCATAGCCATGCGCCTTCAGCCGCGCCAGCTGCGGCGCATGGGCCGGGGTGATCCCGGCCCCGATCACCAGCAGATTGAAGGCAAGCTTCATCGTCAACTCCTCTTCCCGGCAGCCAAGGTGACAGACTTGACAGAAGCTGACTTGCACGGATGATCACTGGTAAAAATCTTAAGTCATATTTCTGCGGGGAGGCGGAACGCCATGAATGAGATCAGCCCGTTCCGGGAGGTGCCGCTTTGCGAAAACCGCCGTCCAACCGTGTTTCGCCAGCCGGATTCGATGATGTATGCCGATAATTGCCGCGAATTGCAGGCCGCCGCGCGCCGGGGCGAATGCGAGCTGCATGCCTGGACCCGTGGCAGCTATCCCGGCACGGGGCTCGGGGATCTTCTGCCCGGGATCTGCACGGTCGGCTTCTGGGATGCCAGGCACAATCAGACCTGGGGCCTCGCGCGGCATTGCAATGAAGGGTTCAAGATTGCCTGGCTGGCCCGCGGGCGGCTGGATCTGGTGGTCGACGACAGAAGTTACGATCTGCGGCAAGGCCAGTTCATCGTGATCCGGCCCTGGCAGCAGCACGCCATCGGCGCGCCGCAAGTCGGTGCCAGTCGCCTCGTATGGATCCTGCTGGATGCCGGTTTGCGCCGCCCGTCCGAGCAATGGCACTGGCCGGGCTGGATGCTGTTTTCCGACGCAGAAGCCCATCACCTTGGCCAGCTTCTGACCCAGAACATGCGGCCGGTCTGGGATGGCAATCCCGACCTCGCGCGCGGGTTTGAGGCCCTGCCGCAGATCCTGACCACCCGCAGCCCCGAAGAAGGCGAAAGCCGGCTGAAGCTTGCGATCAACGCCGTGATGCTGTCCCTGATCGAGCGGATGGCCGCGCAATCTCCGGAACTGGACCCGCAGCTTTCCACATCACAGCATACGGTGGCGATCTTTTTGCGCCGCCTGCCCGATGCTCTGGCCGAAGACTGGACGCTGGATGGCATGGCCGAGGAATGCGGCCTGTCGCGCACCCGCTTTGCCGATCTGTGCCGCCAGCTGACCAACAGGACCCCGCGCCAGTATCTGCAGCATCTGCGGCTGGACCATGCGCGGGGCCTCTTGTCCGGGAACTATCCCGCCAGCGTCACCGATATCGCCTTTGCCTGCGGGTTCAATTCCAGCCAGTATTTCTCGAACGCCTATCGCAAGCGGTTTGGCGAGGCGCCCCGGAATACCGGGCAGGTGGCGGCGCAATGAGGCCGGCCATGTACGCCCGTGTAAGTCCATGTAGACCACGCCTTTGCCGCAATTCTTTTGAAAGGGTCGGCGAGCATTTGCGATGAGCGCTGGTATCTGCCCGTCAGACCAGCCACCGCTGATGTGAGGTCAGGACGGTGACTTTCGCGGCGTCACCACCGATCAGCCTCATGCGGCGACACCCCCTGCAAAGCGTCGCTGTAACGACCAACGGCGCCGGGCCATCGCATCACGCGGTGCCTTCCTTCTGGGGGCGCCGGTCACTTCGTCGGCGAGCCTGCCCCTCCCTTGGGCGCAGATATAGCAGCTGACTGCGGCAAATGGGGCAAATGGGGCAACGGGCCGTCAGCGCCTGCCGGGCTCTGGCGGGACGGCTTTCGCCAGCAGCACGGGTGACAGAAAACCCGCCAGTGCCACCAGTCCGCTGACCACGCCCATCGCCACAAAAAGCCAGCGGATGCCGATCATCTCACCCACCGGCGTGGCGATGGCAAGGCCGACCGGGGCGGCAAGCCCCATCATCGTCGCCATCAGCGACAGGGCGCGGCCCTGCAGATGGTTCGGGACCCGGGTCTGGATCAGGACGGTCAGCGGCGCATTCCCCAGAATGAAGGCCAGGCTGCTGACGACCCAGAACACCACTGCCAGCCAGAGCATCGTCCCCGGCATAAGCGCGGCCAGCGCGAAGGCAAAGCAGGACAGCGCAAACCCCCAGAGGATCCACAGCACCAGCCGTTTCGGAGCCAGCGCGGTTACGATGATGCCGCCAAGGATCATGCCCGCACCGCCCAGACCCTCGATCACCGCGACCTCTGTCGGGCCGCCGCCGAAATGCTCTTTCACCAGCAAGGGCACCAGCGTGAAGGAGGGCATCAGCACCAGAACCACCGCCGTCAGCAAAAGATAGACCCGCCACAACACGGCATCACCCCTCACCAGCGTCACGCCCTCACGGAACTCCGCCCAGAGGCTGCTGCGCTGGTCTTTCCGCATACGGGCCTGCGGGATCGCATAGATCAGCAGCGGCACAATGCCCAGAACGGCGGTGACAACGTCGATGGACAGCGCATAACCGATAGGCATGACGCTGATCGCCAGCGCTCCCAAAGGCGCGGCGGCGATGGTGATGATCCCCATCAGCGTCTGGTTCAGCCCCGCCGCGCGCGGCAAAAAACTGACCGGAACCAGCATTGCCGTGCTCGCCGCCGCCGCCGGCTGCTGAAAGGCCTGCATCGCACTGCGGATGAACATCATGGTGTAGATGTGCCAGAGCTCGATCCGCGCGCTCAGGAACAATGCGATCAGCACCAGCATGCACAGGGCACTGACCAGATCGGCGACGATCATGATCAGGCGGCGACTGTAGCGATCCGCGAGCGTTCCGCCCAGCGGCCCCAGCAATGCCTGCGGCAACAGCGCGACCAACCCCGCCAGGGCCAGCGCCGAGACAGAGCCCGTGCTGTCGGTGATCCACCAGATCAGCACAAATTGCGTCATGGCAGAGCCGATCAGCGAGGCTGCCTGCCCGCCGAAGATCGCCCAGAACCGCCATTCCCAGCCGGGGCCGGGATCGCGGGCGGCGCTCAGACCTGTATCCGTCATGGCTGCGCCCCGCCTGGTCCCGACATAAGCAAACTCCCTCACGGCATTTAGTCAGCAACCCACCGTCGCTGACGCATAACGATGGCTGGGATATCCCGCAGGCGCATCAGGTACCGAAAACCTGATCTCCGGAAAAAATCCTCACTCCATGTCACATTCCGCTATGCTGCCTCGTCATGCAGGTATCTGATCAAAAAGGAGAGACCGATGATACCCCGCATGACCGATTACTTCAAACGCGCCGAAGCCGGGTTCAGGCCGCTCTACGCGCTGGAAGCCGCGCTGAAGTCCGGCCCGCTGGAGGCGCCGCTCCTGCATCTGATCAAACTGCGCGCCAGCCAGATCAACGGCTGCGCCTTTTGCATCCACATGCACACGGCCGAGGCGCTGAGAGACGGCGAGACGTCGCTGCGCCTGCATATGCTGGTCGCATGGCGCGAAAGCCCGCTCTATTCTCCGCGCGAACGCGCAGCCCTCGCCTGGACCGAAGCGCTGACGCTGCTGGCTGAAACCGGGGCGCCGGATGCCGACTGGGAGGCGGTGAAGGCCGCTTTCAACGAAGATGAGCGCGCCTGGCTGTCGATGGCCGTCGCCGCGATCAATATGTGGAACCGGGTGCAGGTCGGCTTCCGCGCCGCCCATCCGACTGAACTGCCCGGCGAACAGAGCCATGCCGCCTGATCGCCACACCGAAATCTTCGAGACGCAGTGGCCCCGGCTGCTGCGTCTTGGCTACCGTATGCTCGGCTCGCGCCATGATGCCGAGGATGTGGTGCAGGAAGCATATCTGCGCTGGCACCACAGCGATCAGGGGGCAGTGCTTGAACCCGCTGCCTGGCTGACCCGGGTGGTGTCGCGCCTCTGCCTTGACCAGATGAAATCCGCCCGCGCCCGGCGCGAGGCCTATCCAGGCACCTGGCTGCCGGAGCCGCTGATCGAGCCGGAGGAGGACGCGATGCGCCCCGACAATCTGACGCTGACCCTGATGATGGCGCTGGAGCGGCTCTCCCCGCTGGAGCGCGCGGCGTTCCTGCTGCATGACGTCTTTGGCCAGCCCCTCGAAGAGATCGCCACCACAATCGGGCGCAGCCCCGCCGCCACGCGCCAGCTGGCAAGCCGGGCACGGGCGCATGTGAAACTCGACCGGCCCCGACAGGAGATCCCACGCGAAAGGCGCGATAGCCTGGCCCGCGCCTTCTTTGACGCCTGCCTGTCGGGCGATGCCGAAAGACTTGGCGCGATGCTGGCAAGCGATGTCAGCGTGCAATCCGACGGCGGCGGCAAGATCCGCGCCTTCGACATCATCCGGGGCAGCGACCGGGTCAGACGGCTGTTCCAGGGCATCACGCGAAAGTTCGGCCCGATCGAGCTGTTGCGGATGGTCAGCATCGACGGATTGCCGGGCTACCTCACCCGCGTCGGCGGCATCTTGCAGACCACCGCGCTGGAATTCGACGGCGAGCGTATCGCCAATATCTATATCACCCGCAACCCCGACAAACTCGACGGGATTGCGCTGCACTGACGGGATACGGCTCCGGTCTCCGGATCTGTCTCACCAGGTCAGGCAGATCTTGCCAAAATGCCGGCCCGCCTGCTGCCAGGCGAAGGCCCCGGCGATCTCTTCCAGCTTCAGGCTGCGGTCAATCACCGGCCGCCAGCTGAACGCCTCCAGCGCGCGGACCATGTCGCGCTGGTCTTCGCGGCTGCCGACGATCAGGCCTTGCAGCTTTTGCTGCCGCGCCATCAGTTCCACCGTCGCCACTTCGCCGGAATACCCGGTCAGCACGCCGATCAGGGCAATATGGCCGCCCACCCGACAGGACCGGATCGACTGGGTCAATGTGGCCGGGCCGCCGACCTCGATCACGATATCCGCGCCGCGCCCGGCTGTGGCTTCCATCACCGCCACGCTCCAGTCGGGGTTTGCGACATAGTCAATGACCGCATCGGCCCCGAGATCGCGCAGACGTTCCGCCTTGGCAGCGTCTGAGGTGGTGGCGATCACCCGTGCGCCCATCGATCTGGCCATTTGCAGCGCGAGGATCGAAACGCCGCCGCTGCCCAAAACCAGCACGGTATCGCCCGCTTTGATCCGGCCATCGACCACCAGCGCCCGCCAGGCGGTCAGGCCCGCCGTGGTCAGCGTCGCCGCTTCGGCATGGCTGTAGCCTTTGGGGGCATGGGTGAAGGCGCTTGCCGGCAGCGTCACGCTTTCGCGGGCAAAGCCATCAATACCATCCCCGGGGACCGTGGCAAAGCTGCCGGGCATGTCACGGCCCGATTGCCACTCGGGAAAGAAGCAGGAGACCACCGCATCGCCCGGCGCGAATTCGGTGACATCTGCGCCAATGGCCGTCACGACGCCCGCGCCATCCGCCATCGGGATCAGGGCGCCATCTGCCTTGCGCGGCCGGGTCACCACCAACAGATCATGGTAATTGAGCGAGCTCGCATGCAGGCGCACGGTGATCTCGCCGACACCCGGCGCGGCAGGTTCGGGCAGATCGACCAGCCGCAGATTCTCAAGGCCGCCCGGAAAGGCAAGCTGTATCGCTTTCATAAAACTCACTCCGGTTTGGGGCGGCCTTTGTGACCCTGCCATTGCCCGACAGACTAAAGCGTTGTAGTCAATTCTCGCAAGAACGCACAAATTTCGCATATACTTACAAAAATGTAAGTTATGGACGACTGAGGGAAAGATGCGCAGGCTGAACAGCAAAAGCGGTTGTGCGGTTGAGGTGACGCTTTCTGTTATGGGCGGCACCTGGAAGCCGATCATCCTGTTCCATCTCTTGCGCGGCCGCATGCGCTTCAGCGATCTGGGGCGGGCGATCCCGTCTGTCACCCAGCGGATGCTGACCCTGCAGCTGCGCGAGCTGGAAGAGGCTGCGATCATCACCCGCACCGTCTATCCCGAGGTACCGCCACGGGTGGAATACGACCTCACGCCCCTTGGCCAGACGCTGGAGCCGATCCTTGTCTCGATGCGGGACTGGGGGCAGACCTACACCGGCGCGGCGCCGGTGTCAGACCCATGCACGACCGCCTGAAAGGTCGGCAGATCCGGGTTTCCTGGCCGCCTGCGCGCCTCATCTTCTGCTGCCGTTTGAACCCGGTGGGCGACAGCATTCCGTTCCTAGCATGCCTGCGCTTTGGTTTGCAGAACATCGCGATGCAATCGAACACGTCCTGGCTGACGTTTTCTGTGGTCCGCTGGGTTCTGCGTCTGATCCGCTCTCGCCTGCGGGATTGAAAAAGCTCCCGGCGACGGCGTTGACGTGACAATTACCGCGGCGGCTCCTGAAAGGCTTGGGATCGTGGGCGCGCTGGAGCGCAGCCAACTCCATGCTGGTGAACTGGCTGCTCTGATCGGACTGGACCTGCACGTTTCCTTGCGGCTTGCGCCGGCAGATGGCCATGAGCAGGGCCTGCAAGACCACATCCGTTGTCTGTCGGCTTGGCATCGAGCAGCCGATCACTCGCCGGGAACAGCAGTCGATGACTACGACAGGGCAGGCAAAGCCCTCCTGAGTTCGGATGCAGGTAATGTCGGTCACGCATGCCCTCTCTGGCGCATCGACATCGAACCTCCGGTCCAGAGTGTTATCGACCACGACCGATGGTTTGCCGCCATACCTGCCGGGACGCCGCTTACAACCGATTTTCGCCTCGATCCCTGCAATCTGTACCAGCCGGGCAACCTGGTTCGGGCAAGTGCTTTCGCCTGCTCAATCAGGGCATTATGAAGCTTGCGATAGCCGTAAACCTTGCCACTCTCGGCCCAAACCTTGTGCAGCAGTTCAGGCTGGCGCCTGTCTTCTCGGGCTCCCACCCTTATCGGAGCCTGTAGCCACGCATAGAACCCGAACATGGCGCGAGCGGAAAACTGCACCCGATGCTCGGCCACAAACGCGTGTCTCACTTTGCATCCCGCGCGAAATACGCGGTGGCTGTTTTTAAGATGTCACGTTCCTCCGACACCCGAACCAGCGCGCGCTTCGGCCGCCTGATCTCAGCGTCTTTCTCTGTCTCGCCCGATGCCGCCTTCGTGAAATTGCGCTTCCATGCACAGAGCGAGTACTTGCTCACCCCAAGCCGCTCTGAGACCTCGCTGACCGGATAGCCCCGCTCGGTGATCTGTACGACCGTATCGGGCTTGAAGTCGTCGCTGAAAGCGCCTGTGCCCGTCATGAGCTCCTTGCCTCAGAAATAGCAAAGAAGGCGTCCACCAACATGGGGCGATTCACATGTTTCCACCTGTGCGGGTCGGGGGGATGCAGATGCACGGGACAAACGCTCCGGGCGGTTCGCTTTTCAGCTATGCATGACGCGCGCCAGTGTCGATATCGAGGCGCTTTATCTCGACTCCGGCCACTCTCCGGGTTCGCCCAGGCCGTCCGCCGCCCCAGGCCTGTGTCACACAGCATGGCGCGCAGACCGTCTGTCGCGGCCTCGAGAATCTGCTATCCCGCGTCGTCTTCGCCTTCGCGGCCCCCACTTCCACCCGACTGCCGAGGCTGCTCGCCGCCTGAGCCTGGCGCGCGGGAAACGGCATATCGCCCATTGAAGCAGCAGAGCGCCATAATCCAGCGGAAGGCGAGGCGAGGAAAACAGTCCGACCGCGGGACTGTTTCAGCGACCGCATAAATTTAAACCCAGGCACACCCACTCCCGACCAGTCCCGGCAGTGACCGCCGCGCAACACCTGGCAAGGCCGCAGGCCTCAGAATGCCCCTTCAGCAAGCGCCAGCCGCACCTGATCCATGCCCTGGCCGATATCCTGCGCAATCGCGGCGGCAAGGGCCTCGGCATTGCCCGCCTCCATCGCCGCCAGCGCCTCGACATGCTGATCCGGCAGCCCTGCCCCTCCAAGCCGCCCCATCACGAGACGCAGGGACGGCCCGGCCCGCAGCCACAGGGATTGCGCGATATCCAGCAGCACCGGCGCATCCGCCGCCTCGTAAAGCGCGAAATGGAAGGCATGGTTGAACCGCAGATAGGCGGCGATATCGCCCTCGCTGATCGCGGTGTTGATGCGGTCGTCCAAAAGCCGCAACCGCCGGATCAGCGCCGGTTCCATCGCCCGCATCGCAAGCCGCGCCAGCTGCGGCTCAATCGCAAAACGCGCCCAGCCCAGCTGATCAAGCACCGATTCCGTCATCTGCGGCACCGAGACCCGACGATTGCCCTGGGGCATCAGCGCGCCTTCGGCCGCGAGCCGCCGGATCGCCTCGCGCACCGGTGTCATGCCGGCGTCAAGTTCGCCGATCAGCCCCTGGATTGTCACCGGCTGCCCCGGCGCCAGCGCGCCAAAGAGGATCATGTCGCGCAGCCGCGAATAGGTGACCTCATGGGTCGGGATCTTGCGGCTATCTGCATCCATCTCGGTCAATCCGGCCCTGAAATCCCCGGCATTGCACCGGAGCCGCACCCATCAACCCACCCCATGGCGGCCTCCCCGGCGACTGAGGCAGAGTTATGACCAGCCGCCAGGCCCGGATCAAGTGTAACAGGCATGAAACCTGAGCCTGCGTGACAAAACACGCAGCTTTCCCGCCCCGGGCGCGGCCCAGATGCCGCCTCGGGCCTCTGGTCAGCCCGCGCCCGCAGCTGCGCGCAAGGCAGGCCGCTGCCGCGCCAGCCAGAGCAGCGACAGGATCAGCGGCGCATTAGCAAGCCGGCCCTCGGTGAGCCAGGCCATCGCGGTGTCAAAGGGGATCACATGGGTGCGGATATCCTCGCCCTCGGTCGCGAGGCCAAAGAGCCCGCCGCTCTCTTCGGGCAGATCCGCAAGCCCCACCAGTGACCAGATATATTCGGTCAGCGCGCCGGGCGACGGGTAATAATCGCTGACATGCAAAAGCTGGCCGATGGTCAGGCCGGCCTCTTCCTGCGCCTCGCGCCGCGCGGCCTCTTCCGGGGTCTCGCCGGCGTCGATGCGGCCCGCGACCGCCTCGATCAGCCATGGTCGCGCCTCGCCTCTGATCCAGGGGCCCATGCGAAACTGTTCCACCAGCAGAACATGATCGCGCAGCGGGTCATAGGGCAGCACCGTCACCGCATCGGTCGCGACAAAGGCCTCGCGGATAAGCCCCCCACTCATGCCCCCGGCAAATTGCCGGTGCCTGAGCCCGGCCCGCGCCACCGCAAAGAAGCTGCGAAACGGGTGGTCCATGCTGTCGGTCTCGACCCGGGCATCTTCGGGGCCATTGGCGCGGGTTTGCCCGGCCGCGCGCAAAGCAGAGGCCGCACAGGACAGCATCGGCCCGCGCAAGGCATAAAGCCGCTCTGCTGACGCGGCCCCCTGCTGCGCCAGGATATCCTGGGCAAGCCGCAGCTCCAGCGCCGGATCGCCGGCCTCTGCGCCGCGGGTGGCCGCCTGCCAGAAGGCGAGACGCGCCTCCCCTGCGGCACCGCCGGGCCCGGCGATCAGATCGCGCAGCCCCGGGCATTTCGCAAAACGGGGATCCCCGCCCGGCAGATCCGCCGCGCTCACCGCCAGCGCCGCCTGGTCCATTCGGCAAGCGGCCCGCCAAAGACCCCCGCCACGATCAGCACGCCCAGCACGCCGACCGTCACCATATCCCGGCCGTTTTCCATCATTTTGGTGAACCAGCCCAGCATGGCATCCATCGGCCCTTCATAGCGCATCTTCATCGAATCGGCGACCATCTGCCGCCCCGAAAACACCATAAGCGCGAAAAACGCCATTACAATCGAGGTCTTGAGCCCCGTGCCGAGAGAATCGGCATAGCTGGACCCAACGCCATTTCCCATGATCTTCCAGCCGCAAATCAGGCCGATCGCTGCCGAAACCCCGCGAAAGACCATGGTGCCGCCAGCCCCTGCATCGGGAAGCGCGGGAATATGAGCATTGGCCGCAAGCCAGCCCATCAGGGCAAACCAGACTGCGGCCACCAGTTTTGCGGATGTCGGCATGTCACTCCTCAGACCCCGGAAGGCCCATCCAGACTGTTTCACTACAGCTGCAAACTCACGCAGAATTTTGTCAATTTGCGGGACGAGTTAAGACAATCTGCGTCAGATCAGCATGCTGCGCGCGAAAAACATCACCGCACAACCGCCCTCTTCCTCATGACCCAAATACTCCGGGGGTCCGGGGGCTGCCCCCCGGCGACCCCGGCTGTCTCAAAGCACCTGATCCAGCGCCCGGATCAGCCGCGCCACATCATCGGCGCTGGTGTAATGCGCCGCTGACAGCCGCAGCACCCCCTTCTCGCGCGCAATCCCAAGCGCCTCCAGCGGCCTGACGGCGTAGAAATCCCCGGCCCAGCAGGCGATCCCGTGTCGGCCAAGCTCTTCCGAGACCGGCTCTGCCGCAGCTGACAGCTCCACCGCCACCGTCGGCGCGCGCCGCGCCGCGTCACGGGGGCCGATCAGCCGCAGGTCGTTGCGCGCGGCAAGATAGTCCAGCAAGGGCTGGATCACCTTTATTTCCTGGGCGCGCATCAGATCATGGACAGCGCGCCCCCGCGCGCCCGCATCGCCGGTGATGCCGTGATGCGCCGCCAGGGCGTCGACATAATCCGCCATGCCCGCACAGGCCGCGACCTGGGCATGGTCTGGCCCGGCGGGCGTATGCCGCTTGTAAAGCGAGCCATGATTGAAGAAATGCCCCTGCCCCGGCAGATCCATCCCGAAAGCCTCGTCCAGCACCATGATCCCCTGATGCGGGCCATAGGTTTTATAGGCGGAAAACAGATAGGCGTCGCAGCCAAGCGCCGGGAAATCCGGGAAACCATGCGGCGCGTAAGACACGCCATCGACCACCACCTTCGCCCCCGCCGCATGGGCCAGCGCAGAGATCGCCGCCACATCATTCACTTCGGCAATCACATTTGAGCAATGCGGAAACGCGACCAGGCGCACCTGCCCATCCGCCAGCAGCGCGCTCAGATCCGCCGGGTCGAGCGAACCGGTTTCCGGATCGAGCCGCCATTCCCGAACCTCGATCCCCTCATCGGCCAGACGCCGCCAGACGCCGCTATTGGCCTCGTGATCCTGGTTCGTCACCACGATCGCGGCCTTCGCATCCCCCTTCAGCCAGGCCCGCACCGCCTGGGCCAGCACATAGGTATTGGCGCTGGTTGACGGGCCGAACGAGACCTGCGCCGGCTTTACCGCCATCATCGCGGCCAGCTTTTCCCGCGCCTCATCCATCTCGGCGCCCGCCGCCTGCCCGCCCGGATAGGGCCCGTAAGGCTGCACCTTGCGGTCATGGTAGAACCGCGTCAGCCGGTCGATCACCTGGATACAGGGATAGCTGCCGCCGGCATTCTCGAAAAACGCATGTGAGGACAGGACCGGCGAGGCAAAGGCCGGAAACTGTTTGCGGGTAAAGTCCAGATCAAGTGCGGTCATCCCATTTCCCCAGTCATTATAATCTCTGTCATTCTGAGCCCGGTCATTCTGGGCCCGGTCGTTATGGGCCCGGTCTTCAGATCTGCGGGAAAAGGGGGCGGCATAAACCTGCGGCCCAGGGCGCGTCCGGTCTCCCGGCCCCCTTTTTCGCAGCAGGTCTTCCAGCCAGAGCCGGCGATGTCTCCCGCCGGCCCAGATCCCGTGTCAGCACATGTTTGCCTCCGGGGGATCGCTGCCGAGATTTATCCGGCGCCTCCTGAAAGACAAGCCCCCTCTTGCGACGGGGGGGAGGAAAGGCGCTCAGGCCCGGGTCGCGACAAAGAAGGCGCGCGGGAAGGGCAAGAGCACACGCCCGCCCCGTTCGGGATAGAACGGCGCAATCCGCGCGCGGAAGGCGTCGAGGAATTCCGCGCGTTCGGCTTCGCTCAATGGCGCGAGCAATGGTCGCAGCGCCGAGCCGAGGAACCATTGCGTCACCGCATCCGTGCCGGTCAGCTCCACCTGGTAGACTGTCCGCCAGATATCAAGCTGCCGGCAGTCCGCGCGCAAAAGCGCGTGCAGCTCCGGGGGGGTCAGAAGCGGCACGCGCCGCGCCCGTGCCGCCGTCAGCCGGTCGGCCCAGCGGGGATCGGCCGAGATTTCGCGCATGGCGATATGGGTCGGCTCGTCAAGATTATCGGGCATCTGCACCGCAAGCACGCCGCCCGGGCTCAGCTGTGCCAGAAGCCGGGGAAAGAGCTGCCGGTGATCCGGGATCCATTGCAGCGACGCATTGGCATAGACCAGATCCTGCGGCCGCGCCGCCGCCCAGGTCGCAATATCCGCCGCCTCGAAATGGCAGTCCGGCAGCGCCGCGCGCGCGGTTCGCAGCATATCCGCATCGGTATCGGTCCCGGTGATCCGCGCCGCGCCGAACCGCGCGCGCAAAAGCGCCGTGGAATTCCCCGGGCCAGAGCCAAGATCGGTCACCTCCTGCGCCGTCTCCAGCGGGACCGCCGCCAGCAGATCGCGGGCCGGGCGCGTGCGCGCATCAAGGAATTTCGAATATTGGCCCGCAGACCATCCGCCTTCCATCGGTTCTGCCCCGGTCACTGCCATTGTCGCCCCCGTTTCTTTTCAGCTCTGGCCCCGTCTCATCGCACGGGGGCCCTCACGCCTGTCTCACGCGGCTACAAATCAGCCGCCCGGAAATCAGCCAGCGGAATTCTTTCCCATATCCGGGACGGCGGAAAGCCGGTTTTGGGTGTCAAAGATGCTTGTGAGAGAATTTCACCTGTCATAGCCTCACAGAGATCACCGGTGCCCGGATCTGCCCCAGGGGGCCAGACTGACGGCACCTGCCTGATATCAACCGCCAGAGGAGTCACGATGACCCGTTGCCTTTCTTACCTTGCCGGAGCCGCTTCGGCCATCGCGATTGCCACCGCAGCGCAGGCCGCCGACCCCGAGCTGACCGTTTTCGACTGGGCTGGCTGGGAAATCGATGGCGCGCTCGCCCCCTATGTCGCGAAAAACGGCCAGAAGCCGACCTACGCGTTCTATGCCGATGACGATGAGGCGTTCCAGAAAGTCTCTTCCGGGTTCAAGGCCGATGTTGTCCACCCCTGCCCCGGCGCCGTGCCGAATTACCGCGAAGCCGGGCTGATCGAGCCCTGGGATACGTCGAAAATCGAGGCTTTCGCCAATATCGACCCGGAATTGCTGGAATCGCATCACATCAAAGATGATGAGGGCGTCTGGTTCATCCCCTATGACTTTGCCTATACGGCCATCGCCTATAACAAAGACAAGGTCTCCGAGGACAAGGTCGCCTCGCTGAATGTTTTCCTCAACCCCGACTTCAAGGGCAAGATCGCGATTTCGGACAATTCCGATGACGCCTGGGCGCTTGGTTTCCTCGCCACCGGCACCGACTCCTGGGATGAGGTGACCGATGAACAGATCGAGAAAGCCGCCGCCTGGCTGCGCGAAGCCGCGCCGAATGTGCGCTCCTGGTGGTCGGATCCGTCGGAACTGGCGCAGCTGATGGCGAGCGGTGAGGTCGAGGTCGCCTGGTCCTGGAATGACCCGGTTGCCATTTTGCAGGCCGATGGTTTCCCGGTGGGCTTCAATCGCGCACCGGCCGAGGGCTCGACCACCTTCTTCTGCGGTTTCGTCAATATGAAGAACGGCCCCGGCAAGGAAGACAAAGTCTATGACTGGGTGAATTCGATGTTCGCGGTCGAAAGCCTGCCGTCGATCATCGAGGCGATCGGCTATGCCAATACCAACAAAGCCGCGACCGATGCCATCGATCCCGAAAGGCTGAAATCCGCCTTCCTCGACCCGGTCGAAACCACGCTGTTCCGCCAGACACCGATGGACCCGGATCTGCGCGCGCGCCTGCTGGAAGAGTTCGAACTGATCAAGATGGGGCTCTGATCTCATACTGACCCGAAAAGCCCCCCCGGCGGAGCGTTCCGCCGGGGGTTTTTCTGTGAGTGGCGGCGTCGCAGGCCAGGGGCCGACCACATCTCCTGCACCCCCGCGCGCCTGCCGCAGACAGCTGTGACAGAGTTTGCGCGGCCCGGGCGGCGTGTTCGCTCTCCCAAAGGCACCGCAAGCTTCCCGGCTCGTTCCGCCCCTGCATTTCCACGGGGCCGCGAAATCGCCGACCTGCCGGTTTCCCCGGATTGCTGCCCTTGTGATGTCTGACCCTCCCGTCTTATGCTCAGACCTATGGGGACGGTCATCGTAAACATTGCCCTGGCCGCCGCGGGCATTGCGCTGGTCATTGCCTGTATTGCGGTGCCCAACCTGATCGTTCTTTGGGCGGCGCTTTATGTGGCGCTTTGGGCAGTTACCCTCTGGATACGCAGGAAGAGATAGGTCCAGCCACCGCAAGAGCACCTTTGCCGGCGCCACGACCTGTCCGGCCTGCGCTTCGGACAGGTGTTGCCTGGCTGCGAGAGCCTTCGTTTTTCGGCCTTCAGGGGCAGGCCAGCCGGAGGCAGGGATTTCCGTAATACCAGCACAGATCCTGAAAGATGCCGGCGCGAAACCGGAGGCCCAACAGGGAGCCTGGACAATCGCTTTGCCTGGAACCCGATTACGAAGGCAGGCATCGAAAAATCTGCCTCGGCAAGCGTCGCCGGTTGAGCGACTTCTTTTGAGCCGCTGACACGCAGCGGGCCAGAAGCTCAAATTTCCGCCATTTCTATTTTATATCAAATAATTACGCATAAATCTCAGTGCTGAAGATAGCGGGTTGTGGCTCTTCGGCCTCTGTCGGTTTCCCAGAGCTGGACCAGGCAAGGTACGGGCTGCGAGACAACTGCGCCTGAACCACCCTGGTGGTGCTGTCCTTGATCTATCATGCGTGGCCGGCGGCACATGCGGCGCCGACAAGAGATTTCAGCCGTCTGCTCTGGCCGTGATACCGACTGTGGCACTCAGATCATCCCTCGCTGTCGTGGGAACCGTATCAGACGAGAAAAGGCGCATCGGTTGCCCGATGCGCCTCTGTCTCTGCCGCATAGTCTCAGGCAGACCGTTGCCTCAGTTCACCTGTTCTGCCCGGGCCTCAAGCGCGGGGGCCTCTGCGCTGACTGGCCCGGCAATCTCGATCCGGCGCGGCTTCATTGCCTCGGGGATCTCGCGCGCGAGGTCGATATGCAGCATGCCAAGCTCATGCGACGCGCCGGTGACGCGGACATGATCGGCCAGCGCGAAGCGGCGCTCAAAAGCGCGGGTCGCGATGCCACGATGCAGGAAGCTGCGGGGGGCCTCATCGGCGGCCTTGCGGGCGGTCACAAACAGGCTGCCGTCGCGCACTTCGACCGTAAGATCCTCGGGGCCGAAACCGGCAACGGCGACCGAGATGCGGTAAGCATCTTCGGCGGTTTTTTCGATATTATAGGGCGGGTAGCCCGGCTGAGCGACATCGGATGTCAGAACCCGGTCCATCAGATCGGCCACACGGTCAAAGCCGACAGTGGCACGGTAAAGCGGTGCGAAATCATAGCTGCGCATGATCATCCTCCTTGGGAAGCGATGCTCTTCGGATCAAACCCTCCCCTCACGGGGCCGGGCATTGGCGCCGGACCCATCATGGCGTCCGGCATGACCCTGATCTGGGAAGCCTGCCCCCCTGCGTCAAGGGGCGCGCTACAGCCGGGCAGAGGTCACATCCGCGTGAGCGCGTAGCTGTGCCGGGAAGGCGCCGCGAGACGCGTTACGGCCGGATGAATTTGGCGCCGCCCTGCCCCATGGTAGTAGCCTGGCCGCCACTGCTGGCCGGGTCCGCAGCTTCCGCCGCAGTCTCTGCCGCCGCCCCGCCACCGCGATTGGCGCCACCGCCTGAGATCACCCGTACCCCCGCCGCCCCGCGCCCGGGCAAATCGAGCCCGAGTTCATCGCGCAGCCGTTGCAGCGGCGCGTCTACCGCGACGGCGAGCGCGACTTTCTCGCCGTTGTAATCCGCCTTGGCCGAGATCACCGCCACGACCTCGGGCCGCCCGTCGCGCAGCGCGAAAACCGGTGCACCCGAGGAGCCGAAATCGATGTCACAGGTCAGGACCAGCGCCGATGTCTCCAGCGCCAGCACGGCACAGTCGCGCTCGATCGAGGGCACTTCCGCGCGGTCCTTCGCATAGGAAACCACGCTGACGGCGGCGTCACGCATCGGGCGCGGGCCGGTGGGGAAAGGCTCAATCTGCGGCAACATGATCGGCTTGTCGAGTTCCAGAAGCGCCAGATCCCAGGCAACGCGGCCCAGATTGTCACTGCCGGAATAAACGTAATCCGGATGTGCGACCGAACGGCGGACGCCGCGATAGGCCTCGGCCCGGCCATTGCGCCAGCCCGCCTGAAAGGTGATCATTTCATCCCTGAGCCTGGCGCCGGTATCTTTGTCAAAGAGGCAATGCGCCGCTGTCAGCACCAGCTGCCGCTCGATCAGCACCCCGGTGCAAAACCCGCGATCCCCCAGCACCAGCTTGCCTACCGGCTGCCAGCCCCGTGCTTCATCGGCCGTCTGCATCCCGATCACTGCCTTCGGATCAGCCGCAGCCGGCGCCGGCAGCAGGATCGGCGCCAGTGCGGCCCCGGCCAAGGCGATAGCGGTCAGTGAAATTCTGGGCTGCGAGAGCGCCAGTCTGCCCGCACCCACCGCCATTGCGACAAAGAAATTCGGCAAACTGATCATTGCTGGTGCAATCGCCCTTTGTATCCATCCGGATCGGCGCGCAGCCGAAGGTGGCGCGCATACTCACCCGGGCAAGCTCCCGCATCATTCTGGTGAATTTGCGGCAAAAGCAACCCAAACTCACGCCCCTCATTGGGCAGGGGAAGATTTCCCTGCATCCTGGCATGTTTACCCCGGAGCCCCCTTGCCTCTTGCGCCAATCCGTAATCATCTGTGCGCTGACGCACAGCCAGCCGGGGAACTTCATGGAAAACTGGGACGAGATCCGCACCGCCTTTCAGGTCGCCCGCCTTGGCACCGTCTCGGGTGCGGCTGAAGTTCTGGGCGTGCATCATGCCACTGTGATCCGCCATATTGATGCGCTGGAAAAACGGCTCGGCACGCGGCTTTTTCAGCGCCATACCCGCGGCTATACGCCGACCGAGGCCGGGCGCGACCTGCTGACCGTCGCCCAGACCACCGAAGAGCAATTTGCCCAGCTCGGCTCGCGCATCAAGGGCCATGGCGAGACGGTGCAGGGCGAGTTCATCATCACCTCGATCGCCGGGCTTTCGGGCCTGCTGGTCCCGGTACTGGCCGATTTCCAGCGCCAGCATCCGGCGGTGATCGTGCGGCTTCTGACCGATATGCGCATCTTCCGGCTGGATTATGGCGAGGCGCATGTGGCGATCCGCGCCGGCGCAGCCCCCGAAGAGCCCGACAATGTCGTCCAGCCGCTGATCCGGATCCGCTACGGGCTTTACGCGTCGAAATCCTATGTCGAGGCCTGGGGCAAACCGGAATCGGAACATGATTTCGCCGGCCACCGCTTTGTCATCGCCGAAAGCGAAGGCAGCCGCGCCGCGTTTTTCCGCTGGCTGCGCGACAAGGTGTCGAACGAACAGCTCACCTTCCGCTCGACCGAGCCGGCGGCCTGGGATGCGGCGCTGGAAGCTGGAATGGGCATCGGGTTCCTGCCCGCCTGGGAGGCCGCAACCCGCCCCGACCTCGTCGAAGTGCTGGCGCCCCGCCCGGAATGGGATTCGCCTTTGTGGATCGTCACCCATGTCGACCTGCACCGCACCCGCAAGGTCCAGGCCTTTGTCGGGCTTTTGAAGGAAAAGGCCCGCAACTGGCCGCAATGCGCCGGGTAATCCGCCTGCCCTGACCCTTGCGGGCCCGGACACGCTTGCGTGACGCAGGCCCGGGCGGCGGGGAGGATCTGGAAACCCGCCCGCCCACATGCGAAGATAGGCGCATGCGTTCAGCCAGTCAGGGCCGCCACAAGCCGCGCGCCCCGCTTTCGCCAGAACGGCAGCGCCGGTCTGCCCCCGAAGGCAGAGCGGAGGCGGCTCAGGGATGGGCCAGAGGCGGGGACAGGACGATGCCGGAACAGGATCAGGACTGCGTGATCGCGGGCGGAGGCCCGGCGGGCATGATGGCGGGGCTCTTGCTGGCCCGCGCCGGTCTGCGGGTGACGGTGATCGAGAAACACCCTGATTTCCTGCATGATTTTCGCGGTGACACCATCCATCCCTCGACCCTGCAAGTGATCGCCGATCTGGGCTGGCTCGAGGAATTTCTGGCTCTGCCGCATCAGAAGGCCCCCGATCTCCATGCTGAGATCGGCGGGCGTCAGGTGACCATCGCCGATTTCCGCAGCCTGAAGACAGATTGCCGTTACATCGCCTTCATGCCGCAATGGAATTTCCTGAATTTCCTCGCCGGAAAAGCCGCCGCCATGCCCGGGTTCACCCTTCGAATGGGGCATTCGGTCACCGGTCTTTTGCGCGACGGCGATAAACCCGGCGATAAAACCTGTGGCCTTACCTGGCAATCGGACAGCGGGACGGGCGAGATCCGCGCGCCGCTCGTGATCGGCGCCGATGGCCGACATTCGGTGATACGGCGCGAGGCGGGGTTTATCGTCACCGATTTCGGCTCGCCGGTGGATGTGGTCTGGCTAAGGCTCTCGCGTCGGGCCGGTGATCCCGCGCCCGCGATGAGCCATGCCGGCCCGGGCCAGGGCCTCGTGCTGATCGACCGTGGCGAATACTGGCAATGCGGCTATGTGATCCGCAAAGGGTCTTATGATGATCTGCAGGCTGCGGGCCTGCCGGCATTTCGTGCGGCACTGGCAGCACTTGCGCGGCTACCGGCCGGGCGGTTTGACGAGATCACCTCCTGGGATCAGATCCATCTTCTGTCGATCCGGATGGACCGCCTGACGCGCTGGTGGGCGCCGGGCGTGCTTTGCATCGGCGACGCCGCGCATGCGATGTCGCCGGTTGGCGGTTTTGGCGTCAATCTCGCGATCCAGGACGCCGTGGCGACAGCGAATATCCTCGCGGCCCCCTGCGCGAGGGGAGGCTGAGCCCGCGCGACCTGGCTCGGGTAGAGGCGCGGCGCCTTTTCCCCACCCGCGCGACGCAAGGCCTGCAAAAGATGATGCGCCGCAAACGACGCCCCGATGGCGCAGCCGTCCCCCGTCCGCCGGGTTTTATCCGCATGATCGCGCGGTGGCCGGTGCTGGCGCGGCTGATGGGGCGCCAGCACCGGCCTCGGTTTCCGTCCGGAACGGATCGCGCCCCTTCCCCTGAAGCCCGGGAGTGCCCATGACCGATAAAAGCCCGCAATCCGGCGAAACCGGCAATCCCCCTGACACCAATGGGTTCAGCAGCGAGAGATTCAGCAGCGAGGCCGGCACCGGCAGCCCGGCCGCCACCAAATCAGTCATCGCCCGCACGCTTTTCCTGGCCCTCGGTCTGTTTCTCACCGGCCTCGGCTTTGTCGGGATCTTTCTGCCGGTGGTGCCGACCGTGCCTTTCCTGATCCTCGCTGCCGCCTGTTTCACCCGCTCTTCGCCCCGGCTGGAGCGCTGGCTGCTGGATCACCGGCATTTCGGCCCGCTTTTGCGCGACTGGCGCGACAAGGGCGCAATCCCGCGCCGCGCGAAATGGATGGCAGCAGGCGGCTGCAGCCTTGGATTCGCCGTGTTCGTCTGGGGCAGCAGCCCCGGCTGGCCGCTGACCCTCGCGGTTGCCGCAATCATGGCTTTGGGCGTGATCTTTGTCTTCACCAGACCCGATGCCTGAACAATAAATCCCGGGCCGGGCCGCGACGGAAGCTTGCGGTGCAAGCGTATAATCCGGCAACAGACGAGCAGCACAAGCAAGCCGGATCACAGCCAGATGCGCAAAATCCTTTGGACCACCCTTATCCTCGCACTTGCCGGCGGCGCGGGCTTTGGCCTGTGGCGGATGCAGGTGAACGAGGGCGCCGCCCAGGCCGCGCCGGTCTCGGAGGCGGTGATCCGCGGCACCTTCCGCAAGACCGTGCTGGCAACCGGCGTGATCGAGGCCGCAAGCCTTGTCTCGGTCGGCGCCCAGGTCGGTGGTCAGATCCAGTCCCTGCCGGTTGAGCTGGGGCAGAAACTCGCCGCCGGAGACCTTGTGGCGCAGATCGATCCTGAGGATCAGAAGACCGACCAGCTGCGCGCCCAGGCCTCGCTGGCGCAGATCCGTGCCCAGATCGCGGCCCAGGAGGCCAGTATCGAAGAGGCCCGCCTCGCGCTCGACCGTCAGCGCGAGCTGAACAGCCGCAAGCTCGCCACCACCCAGACGCTTGAGGCCAGCGAGGCGCAGTTCAAGGTCGCCGAAGCCAATCTCGCGGCGCTGAAAGCCAGCGAATCCCAGGCCGAACTTGCCGTTCAGGCCGCGAATATAGCGCTGGAACGCACAAGGATCACCGCGCCCTCTGACGGTACGGTCGTGGCCCTGGTCGCGCGCGAAGGGCAGACGATCAACGCCAACCAATCCAGCCCGACGCTGATTAAACTGGCCGAACTCGACCGCATGATCATCAAGGTCGATATTTCCGAGGCCGACGTGATCGCGGTTCATGCCGGCCAAAAGGCAAGTTTCACCCTGTCGGGCGCGCCCGATATGCGCTTTGACGCGGTCCTGCGCGATATCGAGCCGGCGCCGGCCTCGATTGCAACCTCCGATGAGGTCGATACCAGCTCGGCGATCTATTACCGCGCCATTCTCGAAGTGCCGAATCCGAAAGGCATCCTCAGGATCGGCATGACCGCCGAAGTGGTGATCGTGATGGAAGAGATCCCCGATGCGCTGATCGTGCCGACCGCCGCGGTGATCTCGGGGCGGAGCAGCGGGAGTAAGCTGCGGGTGCTGGACCCGGCCACCGGCGCGGTCGAGATCCGCGATGTCGAGACCGGGGCCGCCACCGCCAGCCAGACCGTGATCCTCTCCGGGATCGGCGAAGGCGAGCGCATCGTGACCGCCGGTCCTGGCGCCATGCCGCGTGGGGCGGGCCAGCAACCGGGTCAGACCGGCCGGATGCCGGGGACACCGAGGCCCTCGGGCGGGCTGTTCTGAGGCCGGGCAGATGAGTGATCCCGTCAAAAGCGGCCCGCCGCTGATTGAATTGCGCGGCATCAGCCGCAGCTTCACCAGCGGCGGCGAGAGCCTCACCGTGCTGCAAGATGTCAGCCTGACCATCCATGCCGGCGAGATGGTGGCGATTGTCGGCACCTCCGGTTCGGGAAAGTCGACGCTGATGAACGTCATCGGCTGTCTCGACCGGCCAAATACAGGCAGCTACCACTATAACGGCATCGATGTGACTGCCCTGCCCGAAGAAGGCCGCGCCCGGCTGCGCCGTCTGCATTTCGGATTTATATTCCAGCGCTATCAGTTGCTTGCTGACCTCGATGCCAGCGGCAATGTCGAAGTTCCCTCGATCTATGCCGGCCGCCCTGCCCGTGAGCGGTCCCATCGCGCGAAAGAACTGCTCACGCGGCTTGGCCTTGGCGAGCGCAGCGACCACCGCCCGTCAGAGCTTTCGGGCGGCCAGCAGCAACGCGTCTCGGTCGCGCGCGCGCTGATGAATGGCGGCGAGGTGATACTCGCGGATGAGCCGACCGGCGCGCTCGACAACCGCTCCGGCAAGGATCTGCTGGCGCTGCTCGATGAGCTGAATGCGCGCGGCCATACGATCATCATCGTCACCCATGACCGCGATGTCGCCGCCCGCGCCGGGCGGGTGATCGAGATCTCGGATGGCACGATCCTCTCGGACAGCGGCCCCGCCCCTGTGACCGGCACCACGCCCGACCCGCGCCGCCCGAGAAAACCGGCCCCTCGCCCGGGCCGGCCGGCTGCGCGATGCTTTCACCATGGCACTGCGCTCGCTCAATGCGCATCGGCTGCGCAGCTTTCTGACCATGCTCGGCATCATCATCGGCATCGCTTCGGTCGTGTCGGTGGTGGCGCTTGGCACCGGATCGCGCGAACAGGTGCTGGAAAATATCGCCTCGCTCGGCACTTCGACCATCACCGTGCGCCCCGGCACCGGTTTTGGCGACCGCAATGCGAGGCGGATCAACACGCTGATCGACACTGATGCGACGGTGCTGGCTGGCGAACCCTATACCGCCTCGGCCTCACCCGAGATCTCCACCACGGAAAATGTGACGCGCAGCGCGGTAACAGCGAGCCTCTCCGTGCGCGGTGTCGGTGCGGGGTATTTCGATGTCGGCGGGTTTTCGGTGGCCAGCGGGCAGCTTCTGACCCAGATTGCGATAGACAGCCGCGCTCAGGTCGGCGTGCTCGACAGTGATGCGCGCAACGCCTTCTTTGCCGCAAGCGAGGATCCGATCGGCAAAGTCCTGTTGATCGGACGGGTGCCGATTGAGGTGATCGGTGTGGTCAGCGCCTCCGGCCAGAGCTTTGGCCCCTCAACGCCGCGGATTTTCCTGCCCTATACGACGGTCAGCCAGCGCATCACCGGCCAGAACCGGGTGGATTCGATCACTGTCCGCGTGCACGACGATGCAGATATGGCCGAGGCCGAAGCGGGGATCACCCGGCTCCTGACCCAGCGCCATGGCAAGGAAGATTTCTTCCTCACCAATTCCGATACGATCCGCGAGAATCTGACCGCCACCAACCGGACACTGACGCTCCTGATCTCGTCGATCGCCGTGATCTCGCTGATCGTCGGCGGCATTGGCGTGATGAACATCATGCTGGTCTCGGTGACCGAACGAACCCGCGAGATCGGCGTCCGCCTCGCAGTGGGGGCAAGGCGCTCCGACATCATCGCGCAGTTCCTGATCGAAGCGGTGCTGGTCTGCTTCATCGGCGGCGTGCTGGGCGTCGCCCTCGCCCTTGGTGGCGGCTGGCTTGCGGGCCAGATCGGCCAGGAAATCCGGCTGAGCTATTCCACGCTCACCATCATCGCAGCCTTTCTGTCCTCAACGACGATCGGCATCGTTTTTGGCTATCTGCCGGCGCGCGCGGCTTCGAAACTCGACCCGGTGGTGGCGCTGGCACGGGAATGATCCGCGCGCCGCTCCCTGCCCGGCTGCAGAAGCCTCCGGCGGGGATATTTAAGGACAGAAAATAATCCTCTCTCTCATTTTCTGTCTCAAAATATCCCGGGGGTGAGCGGCAAAGCCGCGAGGGGGCTGGCCCCCTCCTTCCCCAAAACCAAAAGAGCCGCAGCAGATTTCCCCGCCACGGCACTTCAAAGTCACAGTTTCAAGCCGCGCTTATTCGGCTTCATTCGCCGGCGAGGCGTTCAGCAGGCCGTAATTCTTGTCGCCCAGTTCTTTGAACAGACCCAGCTGGGTTTCGATGAAGTCGATATGGCCTTCCTCATCCTGGATCAACTCGTCAAACAGCGCGCGGCTGACATAATCACCGGCTTCGTCGCAATAGCGGCGCGCCTCGATATAGAGATCGCGGGCGCCATGTTCTGCGGCAAGGTCCGCCTCGAGGATCTCTTTCACATTCTGGCCGATCCGCAGGCTGTCAAGCTTTTGCAGATTCGGGTGGCCTTCGAGAAAGATGATGCGGGTGATGAACTTATCCGCATGTTGCATCTCTTCGATCGACTCGGCCCGCGCCTTGGCGGCCAGTTTGCCATAGCCCCAGTCGTCGAGCAGGCGGTAATGCAGCCAGTACTGGCTCACCGCGGTCAGCTCGGAGCGCAGGCCGGCATTGAGATATTCGATGACTTTCTTGTCGCCCTTCATGGCAAACCCCAATCGTTGCGCGGGCGCAGGGCCCGGCTTGCTACGGATGGGCAGAAGGTAAATCGACCCGACGCCGCTGTCTATGGGGGAGAGAAACTTTTTAGAATAATTCTAAATCTGACAAAAACGCCCGGAAAAATTCTGGTTTTTCTCAGCCGAGGCGGCGCGCGCGCATCGGTTTCAGCATTGGAACGGCCGGTCTCGCCGGATCTCCGGCCACACCAAAGCTCTCGCAGCTGCGCATCGTATCAAGGAAGACCGGCATGCAACCGCCACAATCCGCCTTCTTGCCAAGCGCGTGATAGACCTTGCCCGGGGTGATGATGGTCGAAGGATCCGCCGCCCGCATCCAGTCCACGGCGGCGCGGATCTCATGGTCGGAGATGCTCATGCAATGACAGACGATCATGGCGGCGGTTCTCTCAGCTTACTGGAAGACGGCGTTGGGGTTGTCGAGGCTGTCGGACCCCTCGAAATCGATCTTCGATAGGCCCAGCACGGAAACTGCGCGTTCGATCGAGGCGGTCTGGGTCACCAGCGCATTGACCGCGCCCATGATCAGTTTCTCGCCCTTTTCATTGCCGGCCTCCAGCATCTGGTCATAGGCGAAGCCTTCCTCGGCGGCGGTTTTGATCGCATTCAGCGCCGCGACCGAGCTGTCCAGTTCGGCCTTCAGCTGGGTATCGACGGCCGCATCCCTCGCTGCCAGCAGTTCCGACACGGACGGGCCGGTCAGTTTCGTGCCATCAATGCGGGTATATTCGCCGAGATAGACATTCCTGATGCCCAGCCCGTCATAATAATGGCTGTTATGGGTATTGTCGGAGAAGCAATCATGCTCCTCTTCCGGATCCGAGAGCATCAGGCCAAGCTTCATCCGCTCACCCGCCAGTTCACCATATGACAGTGAGCCCATGCCGGTCAGGATCGCCATAAGCCCGGCCGACGGGTCCTGGACAACCGCTTTGCGCGCCTCGCCCTCAGCCCCCCAGTCACCGGTCATCTCTTCGAGATCCGAGACCAAAAGGTCGGAGGCCGCGATCAGATAGGCGGCGCGGCGGTCGCAATTGCCGCCGGTGCAGGCGTCACCCGTGGCATAATCGGTCCAGGGGCGGTTGCCCGCGCCCGGGCCGGTGCCGTTCAGATCCTGACCCCAGAGCAGGAATTCAATTGCGTGATAGCCCGAGGCGACATTGGCCTCGATCCCGTCGGCCTCCTGCAACACATCTGCGATCAGCGCGGGCGTGATGGTGGTGGCGTCGATCTCATTGCCGGACAATGTGAATTTCGGATTCGCGATCACATTCAGCGTGGCCAGCGGGTTCTCCTCGCTCTCGCCGTAGCTGGCGGCGTCGACATAATCGATCAGCCCCTCATCCAGCGGCCAGGCGTTCACCTTGCCTTCCCAGTCATCAACCAGCGCATTTCCGAAGCGGAAGGCCTCGGTCTGCTGATAGGGCACGCGCGCGGCAAGCCAGGCGCTGCGCGCCGCATCCAGCGTTTCCTGCGACGGCTGCGCCACCAGGTTGCCAAGTGATTCCCGCAGCACCCGCGCGGTGGCGAGGCTGTCGCCGTAAGAGGCTTCGGCGATATCGGCATAATGTGCCACCACGCCGGCAGGGTCTGCCGCGAGCGCCGGCGCCGGCGCCGCGAGCGTGGTGCTCAGCAAAGCCGCGAGAACAAGGCGGGAATTTTTCACAAGACGCGGATTTTTCAAGACTTAACTCCGGCGGGATGAGGGAAACCGGCCAGCAGGTCAGCGCAGGGTGCGACACGTGGTGCCACGCAGAACGAGCGGGCGGACCTGGCAGGGAAACTGAACGAACCGGTCATATGGCCTCGCGACGGCAAAGGGATGGATTGGAACCATTGCCTGGCTGCCGGAATGGATGACAAGTTTTATCAGAAAAGTAAAGCCGAGAGTTTTAGTTGGTTAGGATCCGCTGGCCGGTCAGCCAGCCTGGCAAGGCGGCCGCGTGACCTCCGATGCAGCACGGTCTGGCACCCAAACCTGCGCCGTTCGAGCTTTGAACAGCCAACCCTGAGCCCCCGCCCGCCCCCCGGTTAAACGCTCTCTTAAAGCTCTGCTGCGAGACGCCCGCCGCCGGCTTCACGGATCACCCGAACGCCTGCGATGCGGGACGAAACGGTCATAGCCCAAGATGAATCGCTCTGTCCCAGGCGAGCGATTCAAGGAATTCCGTGTCGTGGCTGATCACCAACACCGCACCATCATAAGCGGCCAGCGCGGCCTCCAATGCAGCGAGCCCGTCCAGATCGAGGTGATTGGTCGGTTCGTCCAGGATCAGCAACATCGGCGGCGGCATCGACCCAAGGGCACAGGCCAGTCCGGCGCGAAGGCGCTCGCCGCCACTCAATTCGCGCGTATAACGCAAGGCATCCGAGGCTCGGAACCCAAATCGGGCCAGTGCGGCATGGGCCTTATGGGGATCTGCCACGGGGTTCAGGTGCAGGAAGTTATCGCGAAGGCTGCGGGCGGGATCGAGCAATCCGACATGCTGATCCAGCAGCGCGAAGGGCACCATCACCTCCGCCCGCCCGGATTGCGGCATGATCTGACTGGTGATGATCTTCAGCAGAGTGGTCTTACCGCTGCCATTCGGCCCGGCAATGACGATCCGTTCGGGGCCGGTGACGGTCAGCGACAGATCGCGGATCACAGGGCGGGCAGGATCATATCCGCCGGTCACCCCGTCCAGTGTCAGCACCGTCTTGCCGGGGCAAGGCCGGTCGGAGGAATGTCCATACGGAGCGGTTGCAGGATTTCGACCTTTTCGCGCGCGGCGGACATTGCCTCATCCGCCGCTTCGCGCCGGGCATCCCGCAGACGCGCCCCGGCGCCGCCCGAGGCTTCCGCCCGCCCCCTGGCGAAATCCAGCAGGATTTTTGGCTGATCCCCTCTGGCGCGCGCCCGATGCCCGGCACTGTCCTTGCGCGCCTTACGCTCGGCCACCTGCTGCGCGCGACGCGCAGCATCCGAGAGGGCTTTTTCCGCGTCGGCAAGACCACGGGACGCAGCATTCAGCTCCGCATCCTTCCGCTGCCGGAAGGCACTGTAATTCCCGCCATATCGGGTTGCCCCAAGCGAGGTCAGTTCAACGATGGCGTCCATTTCTTCCAGAAGTTCGCGATCATGGCTGACGATAATCGCCCCGCCCGTCCATCCCCGGATGAGGTCGATGACCGCCCTGCGCCCATCACGGTCAAGATTGTTGGTCGGCTCATCCAGAAACAGGAAATCCGGCTCTGCAAGGATCAGGGCGGCAAGGGCGGCGCGACTGCGCTGTCCACCGGAAAGTGTCGCAAGCGGTGTATGCGCCGCGGCGGAGAGGCCACAGCGCAAAAGCGCGGCCTCGATCCGGGCTGGCAATGTCCAGTCCGCATCCGCCAGTTCATCGGCCTGTGCAAGCCCCGCCTCGGCCCGGTCCAGCAAATCAAGCGCGGGCCGGATACCGAACAGGTCGGCTATGGTGTCGTCAGGATGCTCCATCGCCTCCTGTCGCATCATCGCTATGGCACCGGAAATCTGCACCTGACCGGAAGCCGGTGGTAAATCACCAGAAATCAGGCGCAGAAGCGTGCTCTTGCCGGAACCATTGCGGCCAACGACGCCGGTCCGTTCAGGGCCGAAGGCCAGGCTGAGATCAGTGAAAAGCGGTGTTCCGTCAGGCGTGGACCAAGACAGATCGGACAGAAAAACGGATGCGGGCATGGGTCTGAACTTCTCGTAGCGAAACCGGGAGGGTGGTGGCGGCGAGGTTCAGACGCATAGGGACAGCTTCTCCGGAAGGTATATGACTGACAGGTAAGGGTCGCACGGCAATTTTACAAGCCAGCGCCAAAGGGGGCTTTCGGCGCAAACCGGACCGCCGCCCCTTCGGGCCGGGACAGCAGCCTGCCTTGCTAGCGCCGCTCTCCCTGTAGCTGCATCACTGGAACGGGTTTGACGGTGCCGGTGGCGCGCTTTTGCCGGTGATCGCATCGCCGCATTCAAGCAGGGACGTGATCGAGGCTTTCGACCCCGAAAGCGAGTAATTCTGCACCTCTTTGCCGTCTTTCGAGCGCAGGAACAGCTTGTTGCCTCCGGCGATCTCCATCACGAAACTCACCGCCGCATCGCTGTCGGGCAGGTTGAAGCTTACCGAATTCTGCTTGAGGCTGGCGGCGGTCAGATCCCAGCCCTCGCGCTTGTCGATCTGGACCCGCAGATCCGCGACCTGGCCTTCGGTGCCGAAATCCCAGGAGGTGGAAAAGAACTGCAGCTGGATCATCGCATCCTGAAAAATCCAGATCGCAAAGCTTTCCTTGTCGTCGCCGACAACGGCACGACAGCCGACCTCACCATCATCCCAGCCATGGATATCCACCTTCCAGTGCTTGTGCTGGAACAGGATCTCGCTGGAATAGGCCAGCGCCGGCACAACCTGAGCCAGCGCAAGCAAAGCGGAAAGCGCGATACCGGAAACACCCCTGGCCAGTTTCATTCTGTGATGTCCTTCAACTGTCGTTCAACTGCCGTTCACAGGGGTGAGAGTGCTGCGAAAGCCGGGAATCATCAAATGAAAACTCCTGTCATATAGCCGGGAAACCCCGTCAGTCGGCCCATTCCCAGGGGCTGGTAAAGCCGCCAAGCACCGCGTCGACCTGCGCCTCGGTAGCACCGTCCACCTTATCGACCCGGGCGACGAGGCCGCGTTTCTTGTCCTCGATCACCGTCGTGACCCGCACCGCGAGTCCCGCCTTATCGAGGGCTGCGTTGAAACAGCGGATGATCGCCAGCCTTCGCAGATCGGGCTTAAAGACCTTGCCGACAGCGGTTTTCGGCAATTCGTGCAGGATCTCGATATATTTCGGCACTGCCGCGCGCTCGGAGATATGGCTTTCGGCATAAGTCATCAGCTCAGACACCGTCACCGTGGCCCCTTTGACCAGCTCGACATAGGCTGCGGGCAATTCCCCCGCATGCAGATCGGGCTGGCCGATGGCGCCGACAATAGCGACTGCCGGATGGCCGCTCAGCGCCTCTTCGATCACTGCCGGGTCGATATTATGGCCGCCGCGAATGATCAGATCCTTGGCGCGGCCGGTGATGAAGAGATAGCCGTCCACGTCGATCCGGCCCAGATCGCCGGTGCGCAGGAACCGGCCTTCGGCGAAGAGATCCCTGTTCTTGTCGTCCTCGGTATAGGTCGAGCCCTCATAGACCCCAGGCGAGCCGACGCAGATCTCGCCGACCTCATCGGTGCCGGCCTCGGTAAAGCCGCCCTCTCCGTCGCGGTTCAGGATCCGAACATGGCTATAGGGAAAGATCAGCCCGACCGAGCCATTTTTCTTTACCCCTGCCGGTGGGTTCACCGCCACCAGACAGGTGCATTCGGTCAGGCCGTAGCCCTCGACAATCTCGACGCCGGTTTCCTTTTTGAACCGGTTATACAGCTCTATCGGCAAGGGCGCCGACCCCGAGAACCCGGCGCGCAGGCTTGAGATATCGGCATTGACCGGGCGCTGCATCAGTGCGGCCAGGGCGGTCGGCACAGTGATCAGATAGGTACAGCGGTAGCGCGCGATCAGCTTCCACAGATTGTCGAAAACACCCTCTCCCCGGTATCCGGCCGGGGTGGGGAAAACGACCTGCGCGCCCGATGAGATCATCGACATCAGGATCGGATAGACGGCAAACACATGGAACAAAGGCAGCGGGCACATGACCACATCGGTCTCGCGGAACAAAAGCGTGCCGCCGATCCAGCCGTTATAGATCATCCCCGAGACTTTGTGCTGCGCGACCTTGGGCATCCCCGTGGTACCGCCGGTGTGGAAATAGGCGGCAACGCGGTCGGCGGGACTATCCGGGAAGGTCAGCCGGTCGCCAGGCTGACGCGCCAGCGCGGTGTGGAAACTTTGCACATCCGCCGTATGCGCGACCGGGTTTTTCGGCCGGACCAGCGGCACGATGAATTTCTTCACCCCGGTCAGATAGGTGAGGAGATCAATTTCCAGCACATGTTTCACATTGGGCGCATGGCGCACGGCCTCGGCCACTTTTTGCGCGATATCTGTCTTGGGAAAGGCACGCAGCGTCACCACCACCTTCGCCTTCGTCTCACGCAGGATCGAGGAAATCTGCGACGGCTCCAGCAGCGGGTTGATCGGATTGGCGATCCCCGCAACCATGCCGCCCAAAAGCGTCACCGCCGTCTCAAGTGTATTGGGCAGCACATAGGCCACGACATCGCTCGGCCCGACCCCGAGCGCGCGAAAGAGATTCGCCGCCCGCGTCACCTGGTCATGCAACCCGGCCCAGGTCAGGGTCGCATTTGCCGCCCCGGGATCCGAGAGCAACTGATAGCTGATCGCCGGTCGCGCGCCATGGGCCCCTTTCACCCGGCTCAGCGCCTCATAGATGGTGCGGGGAACATCGCGGTCCGCCCAGGGCATCTCGGCTTCAAGCGCCCTGAAATCGTCTTTCGTGGCGTAGACCTTCTGCCCTGCAGCTGCAGCGCCTGTCGCGGTTCCTGCCATGCCGTTCTCCCCTTCAGCGCCCCGTCTCCCGCGCGGCTCATCACCGGAATGTGGCAACGGGGGCGAGGCTTGCCAACCTTTTTCGCCGCTTTTCAACGCAAGGTCAAAGCAACAGCCGGGTCATGCATGGCGGAATACCTGACCTGTCAGGCCGCCAGCCCGTCGGTGAACTGCAGTTTTGCCAGCCGCGCATAAAGCCCGCCTTCGCGCACCAGCGCGTCATGCGTGCCTTCGGCCACGATCCGCCCCCCCTCGAAGACGAGGATCCGGTCAGCGCTTTTGACGGTGGCAAGGCGATGCGCCACAACCAGCGTGCTGCGCCCTTCCGACAGGCGGCTGAACGCGGTCTGGACCGCATGTTCCGATTCCGAATCCAGCGCGGAAGTCGCCTCATCCAGCAGCAGGACCGGCGCATCGCGCAGGATCGCCCGCGCGATGGAAATGCGCTGGCGCTGGCCGCCTGACAGCATCACGCCGCGCTCGCCCAGCCGGCTGTCATAGCCGCCGGGAAGCCCCATGATGAAGTCATGCGCCTGCGCGGTGCGGGCCGCAGCCTCGACCTCGGCATCGGTCGCATCGGGGCGGCCAAAGCGGATATTGTCACGCGCCGTCATCGCGAAAATCACCGGATCCTGCGGCACCAGCGCAATTTCGCGGCGGAAATCTTCGCGCGAAAGGCTGTCCAGTGCGATCCCGTCCAGCGTGATCCGTCCCGATTGCGGGTCATAGAACCGTTCGATCAGTTGCAAAACGGTGGACTTCCCGGCGCCAGACGGGCCGACCAGCGCCACGGTCTCGCCCGGATTCACTGTGAAGGACACCCCGTCCAGCGCCAGCTGGCCCGGGCGTGTGGGATAGGAGAAGCCGACAGTCTCGAAGGCAATCGCACCTTTCACCGGGCGCGGCAGCGCCAGGGGCGTCGCAGGATCGCGGATCTCATCTTCGGTGTTCAAAAGCTCGACCAGCCGCTCGGTCGCGCCGGCGGCGCGCTGCAATTCGCCCCAGATTTCCGACAGCGAGCCGACCGAGCCCGCCACCAGCACCGCATAGATCACGAACTGGATCAGTTCTCCAACACTCATCGTACCGCCACGCACATCGCGCGCACCGATCCAGAGCACGCCGACAATCCCTGCGAATACAAGGAAAATCACGATCACCGTCATCACCGCGCGGGTGCCGATCCGGGTCTTTGCCGAAATGAAGCTTTCTTCCGTCACCCGGGCAAATCTGGCGCGGGTGGCCTCTTCATGGGTAAAGGCCTGGACGGTCTGAATGGCGCCAAGCGCCTCAGACGCCATGCCCGAGCTTTCCGCGATCCAGTCCTGGTTCTCGCGCGACAGCCGCCGCAGACGCCGCCCCATCACCACAATCGGCGCCACCACAGCGGGCACGATCAGCAAGACCAGCCCGGTGAGCTTGGCCGAAGTCAGAAGCAGCATCGCCATGCCGCCGATCAGCATAAGCAGATTGCGCAGCGCGACCGAAACCGACGAGCCGATCACCGACAGGATCAGCGTGGTATCGGTGGTGATGCGCGAAACCACCTCGCCGGTCATGGTCTTCTCGAAAAACGACGGCGAAAGGCGGGTCACCCGGGCGAACACCGCCTTGCGGATATCTGCGACGACCCGCTCTCCCAGCCGGGTCACGACATAGTAGCGCAGCCCCGTCCCCAGAGCGAGCAGCGCTGCGATCAGCAGAAAGGCCGAGAAATAGGTGTCCAGAAGTTCGAGGTGATTGCCAAAGCCATCAACCACCCGGCGCACCGCCAGCGGCAGCACAAGCGTGACCCCCGCCGTCAGCACCAGCGCAAACAGCGCCAGCAGCAGCATAAGACGGTAAGGCCGCAGGAAAGGTCGCAAGCCCCCAAGCGCCGAAACCTTGCGCGACGCACGCTCCTCTCCATTGGCGGCTGAGCTTGTGGCAGCCGCGCGGGCATTTGCTGGCTTACGGGCCATGGGGGCTCCTGTGGCTGGTCGGGCGGTGTCAGGCCGGTGACCCCGGATCCCCGGGGCGGGCGCAAACCGCCCCGGCTGGGGTTTCGGCAAGGAGTGCGATGAGAAAATGGCGACAGGTGTAGCAACGGTTTGGGGGGATTTACGGCTGAACCCCCTGCGCGGCAAGCGGCGTGATGCCGCGCTTGCGGTTTTTGCGCGGCCCCGGGCCCGTGAAAGCCCGGCATTCCAGGTCAAACCCGAACCGCCCCCCTTCCCCCTGCGCCCCGCAGCGGGCAATCTGGGCCGAGGCCACCGGCCTCTGCCGCCCTATATCCCTGCCCCATCCGCAGCCAATGCAGACCCAGGAAGGAGATGCCATGCCAGACCAGGACAGGCTCAGTGCCGAAGATCCGACGGGCGAGACCCTGTTCTTCACCAGCCCCGACGGCGCCCGGCTGGCCTACTGCCTTGACGGGCCAGAGGATGGCCTGCCGGTCCTGTGCCTCGCCGGTCTGACCCGCACGAAAGAGGATTTCATCCCCGCGCTGCCGGCACTGGCAGGCTGCCGCGTGATCCGGATGGATTACCGCGGCCGCGGCGAGAGCGATTTCACCGGCGCCGCGACCTATACGATTGCGCAGGAAGGCGCCGATGCGCTGGCGCTGCTGGATCATCTGGGGGTCGGGCGCGCGGCGCTTCTTGGCACCTCGCGCGGCGGGCTGATCGGCATGGTGCTGGCCCAGCTGGTACGGGAGCGGCTGATCGGGCTTTGCCTCAACGATATCGGCCCCGAAATCGCGCCCGCAGGGCTGTCGGGCATCGCGGCCCGTATCGGCCGTACTCCCCAGGCCCGCAGCCTTGCCGAAGTGGCGCTGCAAATGGCCGCCAACAGCCCGGGCTTTACCGGGCTCAGCGCAACGGACTGGCTCGCTTACGCGGCGCGGCTGTTTCGCGAAGTGCCCGGCGGGCTGGCCCTGCGCTACGACCCGGCGCTGCACGACGCGTTTCTCGCGGGCTATGACCCGACCCAGCCGCTCCCCGATCTCTGGCCGCAATGGGAGGCAAGCCGGGGCCTGCCGGTTGCGCTGATCCGGGGCGTGAATTCCGACCTGCTTTCGCCCGCGACAGTCGCGCGGATGCTGCGGATCCGGCCCGACCTCGCTGTCACTGAAATCCCCGGGCGCGGCCATGTGCCCTTCCTCGATGAGCCAGAGGCGCTTGCCGCATTGACCTCCTGGACCGGAGCCCTTGCATGAACATCACGATGATCGAAGCCGCCGCCACGCGCCTGCGGGGCCATGTGCTGCGCACGCCGCTGCTGAACGCGCCGCTCCTGGACCGGATCGCCGGCCGCCAGGTGTTTGTGAAAGCGGAATCGCTCCAGGTCACCGGCAGTTTCAAGGCGCGCGGCGGCTGGGCGGCGGTCTCGGCCTTGCCGCCCGGAACGCCGGGCGTGATCGCGATGTCTTCGGGCAATCACGCCCAGGGCGTGGCGCGCGCGGCCTCGGGCCAGGGGATCGCGAGCGTGATCCTGATGCCTGAGGATGCGCCGCAGGTGAAGATCGCCAATACCCGCGCCTGGGGGGGCGAGGTCGTGCTTTATAACCGGGCGACCGAGGATCGCGATGCCATCGCCACCCGGATCGCGACAGAGCGCGGCTATGCCCTGATCCCGCCTTATGATCATGCCGAGGTGATCGCAGGTCAGGGTACCGTCGGGCTGGAGATCGCAGAACAGGCGCAGGAGGCCGGCCTAGCCCGCGCCGATGTGCTGGTGCCCTGCGGCGGCGGCGGGCTGTCCTCAGGTGTTGCGCTGGCTTTGCAGGCACGCGCGCCCGGACTGCGCCTGCGCACCGCCGAGCCCGAGGGCTTTGACGATATGGCGCGCTCGCTTGCCGCCGGCGAACGGCTGCGCAACCCTGCCCTGACCGGATCGGTCTGCGATGCGATCCTGACGCCCATACCCGGAAAAATGACCTTCCCGCTCCTCTCCGCCCTGGCCGGTCCGGGGCTTGTGGTCAGTGATTCAGAGGCGCTGGAGGCCGTGACGCTCGCCTTCCGCCATCTGCGTCTGGTGCTGGAACCCGGCGGCGCAGTGGCGCTTGCGGCGGCCCTCTTCCGCCCCGGTCTGCCTGATCAGGTGATCTGTATCGCCTCGGGTGGCAATGTGTCAGAAGACCTGTTCCGCAAATGCCTCACAAAGGCCTCGTGACAAGATCGAACATTTTCTGCCGACGACCGCCGGATTTCCGGAAAATAATTACAGATATCGAACATGCCCCTCATCTACCTGCCCGATCTGCGTCTCAATGCCAGCCTCACCGGCCCCGAGGACGGCCCGCCTCTGGTGCTGCTCCACGCGCTTGGCCTCAGCAATGAGATCTGGCAACCGCTGATCGACCGCCTGCCCCGGCACCGCATTCTAAGTTTCGATCTGCGCGGCCATGGCGCCAGCGACTGCCCGCCCGCGCCCTATAAGATGGGCGCGCTGATCCAGGACACTGAACGGCTGATCGGGCATTGCGGTCTGAAAGACTGCGTGGTGATCGGCCTTTCGATCGGGGGCCTGATCGCCCAGGGCCTGGCGGTGAAACGGCTCGATCTCGTGCGGGGCCTCGTGCTGTCGAACACCGCCGCCCGTATCGGTATCGCCTCGCAATGGCAGGACCGTATCGCGCTGGTGCGCCGCGCAGGGCTCGCCGCCCTGCATGACGCCACGATGGAACGCTGGCTGGGCCGCAACTGGCGCGAAAGCCCGGCCCTTGCCGGTCTCAGCACCCGCTTCCTCGCGACATCCCCTGAGGGCTGGGCCGGCTGCGCCAGCGCCATTGCCGGCACCGATTTCTACGAGACCACCGCGACGCTGCGGCTCCCGACCCTGGTGATCGCCGGCAGCCATGACGGCGCCACCCCCGTCGATCTGGTGCGCGAGACCGCCGATCTGATCCCCGGTCACCAGTTCCGTCTGATCCGGGGCGCCGGCCATATTCCCCTGGCCGAAAAGCCCGATGACTATGCCGATGCGATCCGCGATTTCCTGACCCGGATCGGGCATGGCTGACTTTCTGCTGGTCCACGGCTCGGGCTTTGGTGCCTGGTGCTGGCCCTGGCTGACCGAAGCCCTGGCCGGTTACGGCCACAGCGCCCGCGCAATCGACCTGCCGCGCGGCCCAGGGACCAGCCTCAGCGACCAGGCGCGGGCGATCTGCGACAGCCTCACCGGACCCACTCTCCTCGTAGGCCATTCCGCCGGCGGCTTTCCGATCACCGCCGCGGCCGAAACCGATCCGGCCAAAATCCAGGCCCTCATCTGGCTCTGCGCCTATATCCCCGGGAACGGCAGTTCCGTCGCCTCACGCCGCCGCAGCCAGAGCGAACAACCACTGCGCCCCGCCCTCAGAATCGATCACGGCACCGGCAGCTACAGCTTCGCCCCCGAAAGCCTGACGCCCCTGTTCTTCCACGACTGCCCGCCAGAGACCCAGGCTCTTGCCGCCCGCCATATGGCGCCCGAATCCATTGCGCCGCAGGAAACCCCGATCCGTCTCACCGCGCGCTCACAAAGCCTGCCGCGCTTCGCCATCACCTGCGAAAACGACCGCGCCATCCCACCCGCCTTCCAGCACACCATGGCCGGTGCTGTCCCGCCCGATCACCGTTTCTCCCTCGCCTGCGGTCTTGCCCCGTTCTTCGCCAGACCGAAAGAGACCGCCGACCTCCTGCACCGGATCACCGCCCTCATCCCCTGATCCCGACGCCCCCTCGTCGCAAACCATCAAACCTCCTGAAGAAATCCCTGCTACCTTCCTCCTGATCCAGATACTCCACGGGGGTCCGGGGGCGTAAAACCCCTGGCGCTCCCCAACCAGGAGACACCAGTGATGATCCTGCAAGACCTGGAAATTTTCGTTGTCGCCCCGCCCGCCCCCGGCTGGGGCGGCCGCTACTGGATCTTTCCGAAACTCACCACGCGCTGCGGCATCACCGGATATGGCGAATGCTACGCCTCGAGCGTCGGTCCCAAAGCGATGAAGGCCGTCATCGAAGACGTCTTCACCCGCCATATGCAGGGCGAAAACCCCGAAAATATCGAGCTGATGTATCGCCGCGCCTATTCCTCGGGCTTCACACAGCGCCCCGATCTCACCGTCATGGGCGCCTTTTCAGGGCTTGAGATCGCCTGCTGGGACATTATCGGCAAGGCGCGCAACCGCCCGGTCTGGGCGCTGAATGGCGGGCGAATGAATGATCGCCTGCGCTCTTACACCTATATCTACCCCGGTTCAGGCCAGGACCCGACCGAATTCTGGGCCAGTCCCGACCAGCAGGCCGAGGCGGCTTTGCACTATGTCGAGCAGGGCTTCACCGCGCTGAAATTCGACCCCGCCGGCCCCTATACGATCCGCGGCGGCCATCAACCCGCTCTGTCCGACATCTCGCGCTCGGTCGCTTTTTGCAAAACCATCCGCGAAGCGGTTGGCGACCGCGCCGATCTGCTGTTCGGAACCCATGGCCAGTTCACCACCGAAGGCGCCATCCGCCTTGGCCGCGAGCTCGAGCCCTGGAACCCGCTCTGGTATGAGGAGCCGATCCCGCCCGACAATCTTCTGGAATTCGCCGAGGTCGCGAAGCAGGTCCGCATTCCGCTTGCCACCGGCGAGCGGCTGACCACCAAGACCGAATTCGCCACGCTTTTACGCGCCGGCGGTGTGCGGATCCTGCAACCGGCGCTTGGCCGGCTTGGCGGTATATCCGAGGGCCGAAAAGTCGCAGCCATTGCCGAGGTCTATAATGCCGAAATCGCGCCGCATCTCTATGCCGGGCCGGTGGAATGGGCGGCGAATATCCATCTCGGCGTCACCATTCCCAATCTTTTGCTGGTTGAGACCATCGAGACCGGCGGCGCCTTCCATCAGCGCCTGATCAAAAACACCATCCGCTGGGAAAATGGCTATATCCTGCCCCCAGAAGGCCCCGGCCTCGGCATTGATTTCGACGAGGATCTTGCCCGCGCCCATCCCTATAACGGCGAGAAACTGCATCTCCAGATGCAGGAGGCGCCCTGTTCCTACCAGGCCGAGAACCGGTTCGAAGGCGGCGCGCCCTCCGAGGTTTAACCTGCCTTCGCAACGGCTTAGCCGCTGTTTTTGCGCAAGGTCACAGATTTTTACATTTCCCCTCTTGCGCCCCGGCGCAGGCAAGGTTAGATCACCGCCATCCGGACCGGTTGCGGGCGTAGCTCAGGGGTAGAGCATAACCTTGCCAAGGTTAGGGTCGGGCGTTCGAATCGCCTCGCCCGCTCCAGTCCAGGATCATCCTCTAAGATGTGATGTGAGAAAGCGGCCAGAGGCCGCTGTTTTCATTTGTATATCCGCGCCATTTCAATCTGCCGCACCGGTCATCTGCAGTCATCTGCAAGCGCCGTTTCTGATGCGCTGTTCAAAGCGCATCAGCCTGTAAGCTCTCACTCAGCGGTGGTCGATGCGCCGTGCCAGCGCATCTCCGGCCCATTGCATGATCGACACCATCACGATCAGGATGATCACGACCGCGACCATAATCGCCGTCTCGAACCGCTGATAGCCATAGCGGATCGCGATATCGCCAAGCCCGCCGGCCCCGACGGCCCCCGCCATTGCAGAGGCGCCGATCAGCGTCACCATGGTCACGGTAAAGCCCGAAACAATGCCAGGCAGCGCCTCGGGGATCAGCACATCGCGCAGGATCGTCATCCGCGTCGCCCCCATCGCGCGGGCGGCGTCGATCAAAGCGCGGTCGACCTCGCGCAGGGACACTTCGGCCACACGTGCGAAATAGGGCGCCGCCGCCAGTGTCAGCGGCACAATCGCCGCGCTGATCCCGATGGCGGTGCCCACGATCAGCCGCGTCAGCGGGATCGCCGCCACCAGCAGGATGATGAACGGCACCGAGCGCAGCGCATTGACCAGCCAGCCAAGGCTCCGGTTGATCAGCAGGTTCTGAAAGATACCGCCCTTGTCGGTCGTCACGAGGATCAGTGCCAGAGGCAGGCCGATCACGAAAGACAGCGCGCCAGAGACGCCGGTCATCACCACCGTCTCCCACATGCCCTTGACCAGCAGGTCGAACATCGGCCGCGTCATCGCCCAGCCCAGCAGCGTCTCAAACAGTTGCGGGGACATAGCCGAGCACCTCAATTGCGGTCGTTTCCGGTTTCAGCTTTGCCACCACTGCGGCCAGCTTGTCCTGATCATTGGTCCCAAGTGCGAGAAAAAGCCTGCCATAAGGCTCGCCCTGAACATCATTCAACCCGCCATGCAGCAGCCGCGCGGGCTGTCCCGTGATCGCCTCGACCCCGGCCAGAAGCGGGCGGCGGGCATCGGGCCCGTAGACATCAACGCGGATCAGCGCCTGATCCCCTTCGGGTGCGATCTGCGCCACCAGATCCGCCGGCAAGACCGGCGAGAGGCCACGCAAAAGGCTGCGGGTGGTGTCGGTCTGAGGACTGGCGAGCACCCTGGCCACCGGGCCTTCCTCGACGATCCGGCCCGCATCCAGCACGAGGACGCGATGGGCGATCTGGCGCACCACCTCCATCTCATGGGTGATCATCAGGATCGTCAGTCCGAGCTGGCGGTTCACATCTTTCAAAAGCGTCAGGATCTGTTGCGTGGTCTCGGGATCGAGCGCCGAGGTCGCCTCATCCGACAAAAGCAAAAGCGGCTCGGGCGCCAGCGCCCGCGCGATGCCGATCCGCTGCTTCTGCCCGCCCGAAAGCTGCGCCGGATAGGCGTTAGCCTTGTCGGCCAGGCCCACAAGATCCAGCAATTCCATAACGCGTTTCATCCGGGCGGCGCGGGCCACGCCGGCGATCTTCAGCGGCAGCGCGACATTCTCGGCAACAGTTTTCGCAGATAACAAATTGAAATGCTGGAAAATCATCCCGATGCGGCGACGCACCGGGTTCAGCGCCTGCTCCGACAGCGTCGAGATATCGGTGCCATCGATCACAACGCGCCCCGCCTGCGGCCGGTCAAGCCCGTTCAGGCAGCGGATCAGCGTCGACTTCCCCGCGCCTGAGCGCCCGATCAGCCCGACGATCTCGCCCCGTCCCAGCGTCAGCGATATATCATCCAGCGCCGGCCGGTCATTGAACCGCCTGACCACATGGTCAAGCTGCACCGCCGGTACATCCGCGCCCGCCACTTTCCCCGCCTGCCCCATCGGCACCGCTCCTTCAATCAGTCAGGGCGCCCGGAGCTGATCCGGGCGCCCTGATCGGTGTCACATAACCCAATTCTTACCAGGCGGGAACTGCCGCGCCCTTATAAGCATCGGCATAAGCCGCTTTGACCGCGTCGGACTGGAAGGCTTCGCGCAGTTTCGCAACCCATTCTGCATCTTTGTCAGCGGTGCGGATCGCGATGAAATTGGTATAGGGGTTGTTTACACCCGATTCCTCGGCGATCCGGTTGTCGAGCAGGTCAGCCTTGGCCGCCCAGTCGGTATTGACCACCGCCGCGTCAAGGTCGTCAATCGCGCGCCCGACCACACCGGCATCCAGCTCGCGCAGGTCGAGGTTTTTCGAGTTCTCGGTCACGTCGATCACAGTGGCCAGAATACCGGCTTCCGGGTTGACCTTGATCAGGCCCAGCTGCTCCAGCACCTTGAGCGCGCGACCGCCATTCGACGGGTCGTTCGGCACGCCGATCACTGCGCCGTCCGGCAGCTCTGCCAGCGAGCCATGTTTCTTCGAATAGACGCCGATCGGGAAGATCGCGGTGTCGATCTCCGGGATGATCTCATAGCCATGTGCGGCGATCTGCGCTTCGAGATAGGGCAGATGCTGGAAGGCATTGGCGTCGATCTCATTGCGGGCCAGCGCCTCATTCGGCTGGGTATAATCGTTGAAGATCACCGTCGAGATATCGAGGCCCAGCGGCTTCGCCTGTTCCGCGACCACGGCCCAGACCGCTTCATCCTCGCCCCCCATAATCCCCACCTTCAGCGCGGCATTATCCGCGAAAGCCGCCGGAGAAAGCGCGGGGGACATAAGAGCGGCAGCGGCAAGCGTAAGGGCCGCACGGCGGGACAGGGAAAACAACGACATGGGGTCAGCCTTCAGAAAATGAAACACGGCGCGAAAAGCCCGCCGCGAGCTGAACGGAATATCATTCCTGCCGCAAAAAGGTGCAACCCCTTCGAAGAGAACATTATTTTGATCTGAGCCGCATTCGCAAGACAGAGTTGTCGCTTTCCCGCTTGCCGCAGGAGTTTTCGCCAGCCCGCGATTTTGCCCGGCGAAGGCCCGCGCGAATCCCCCTTCCGATGCCTCGGGCCGAGCAATAGGGTCAGCCGGAACCTCCTCCGCATCTCCGGTGTCAGACATGCTCAATCTTCCCGTTCCCCTGGTGACGGTCCTTTTGCTGATCGCCTCGAATATCTTCATGACCTACGCCTGGTATGGCCATCTGAAAGACGGCGCCTCAATGCCGATGTTCAAGGTCATTCTTATCTCCTGGGGCGTCGCCTTCTTTGAATACTGCCTGATGGTTCCGGCGAACCGCATTGGCTACACCTATTTCAACGCAGCCCAGCTCAAGACCATCCAGGAGGTGATCACCCTCGCGGTTTTTGCGGCGTTTTCGGTGCTCTATCTCAAGGAATCCCTTGGCTGGAACCATCTGATCGGCTTCAGCCTGATCGCTCTTGGCGCGTTCTTCATCTTCCAGAAATGGTGACGCCCCCCCCCGCAGATAAAGACTGGATGGCAAAGACCGGGCAGCAAAGACCGGGCGGCAAAGAAAAAGGGGGCCTGGCGGCCCCCTTTTTTAATCTCTGCGCGGATCAGCGGCCCTGCGACCACCAGCCCTTTTTGCGCGGGCGGTCATCATCGCCATCCGCGTCATCGGCCAGACCGGACTGACCCGCATCAGCGACCGGGGCCTCACCCGCATCCGCCACACCGGCAATACCAGGATCTGCCGCCATCCTCGCCGGGACCGGTGCCGGAGAAGCCTCAGCCGGGCCACCTGCGGGCGCCTCGGGCGTGGCTTCCGCCGGTGCGGCCTCAACCGCTGCAACCTGAGCCCCCGCAACGTCAACCACTGCGACCTCGGCCTCATCGGCCTTCTTCGACCGCGAACGGCTGCTTGCGGCTTTCGGCTTCGCCGCTGCGCGGCTGCGCGCGGGCTTCTTCGCGGCGGCCGGCTCAGAAGCGACAGCCTCAGGCGCGGCTTCTTCCCCGACAACCGCTGTGCTGGCTTTCGCCCGGCTGCGGCGCTTTGGTGCCGGGGCGGTGGCAGGAGCCTCTGCCTCAGACGCCACAGCTTCGCCAGCCACGACCGGATCAGTCACAGCGGTTTCAGCCACAACCGTGTCGGACACAGCCTTATCAGCCACAACTACCACAGTCTCTGCCGCATCGGCCGCCGCTGCAGCTGCCTTTGCCGCCGCAGATTTCGACCGCGACCGCGTCGCCCGCTTCGGTTTCGCCGGCGCTGCGGCTTCTGGCGCCACTGCCTCGCTCACGTCACCGGCTGCAACCTCTGCATCGGTGCCGTCAGCGTCATCCTCATCCGAGCCTTCTTCATCCGACTCGTCGCCCGCATCAGAGCTGCCCTCGGCGCCCTGACCATCACGGCCACCCCGACGACGGCGACGACGACGGCGCTTCTTCTTGCCGCCCCCTTCTCCGCCTTCCGCCGCAGGCTCGGCCCGGACTGGCGCTGCAACCGCAACTGCCTCTTCCGCGACCTCTTCTTCCTCGTCCAGGATCTCGTCGACCAGATCCTCATCTTCTTCCTCGACCAGATCGCCCATCAACCCGGCATGGCCAGAGATGACCTGGCTCGGCTCGGGCAGGCTGCGGGTCGCGGTCTTGAACTTCTCCAGCTCGAAATCGGGCGAGACGAGCGCCGGATCGGCCTCCATCCGCACCGCCATACCGTAGCGGGATTCGATCAGCCCGATATGTTCGCGCTTATGGTTAAAGAGGTAGTTGACGATGCCAATCGGCGCCTTCAGCAGCACCTCTTTCGAGCGCTTGCGCGTGCCCTCTTCTTCCAGCGCGCGCAGGATCGTCAGGGCCATGCTGTCATCCGAACGGATCAGCCCGGTGCCATGGCAATGCGAGCAGGGCTGCGTGGTCGATTCCAGCATCCCCGGACGCAGCCGCTGGCGCGACATTTCCATCAGGCCAAAGCCCGAGATCCGGCCAACCTGGATCCGCGCACGGTCGGTTTTCAGCCGGTCTTTCAGCCGCTTCTCGACCGAGGCGTTGTTGCGACGCTCTTCCATGTCGATGAAGTCGATCACGATCAGCCCGGCCAGATCGCGCAGACGCAGCTGGCGGGCGACCTCGTCACAGGCCTCAAGGTTGGTCTTGAGCGCGGTATCCTCGATGGATCCCTCTTTCGTCGCGCGGCCCGAGTTCACGTCGATGGCGACCAGCGCCTCGGTGATGCCGATGACGATGTAGCCGCCGGATTTCAGCTGCACGACCGGATTGAACATGCCGCCGAGATAGCTCTCGACCTGGAAGCGCGCGAAAAGCGGCATCGGCTCGTTATAGAGCTTCACCTGTTTCGCATGCGCCGGCATGATCATCCGCATGAAGTCTTTGGCGGAACGGTAGCCCGCCTCACCCTCAACCAGCACCTCGTCGATCTCGCGGCTATAGAGATCGCGGATGGTGCGCTTGATCAGATCGCCTTCCTCATAGATCGCGGCAGGCGCAACCGAGCGCAAAGTCAGATCGCGGATCTGTTCCCAGAGCCGCATCAGATATTCATAATCGCGCCGGATTTCCGGCTTGGTGCGCTTGGCCCCGGCGGTGCGGATGATCAGGCCCGCGCCTTCCGGCACCTCCAGCTCGCCCGCGATTTCCTTCAGCTTCTTACGGTCGGCCGCCTGGGTGATCTTGCGCGAGATGCCACCGCCACGCGCAGTATTCGGCATCAGCACGCAGTAACGCCCGGCAAGCGAGAGATAGGTGGTCAGAGCAGCACCCTTGTTGCCGCGCTCTTCCTTGACGACCTGGACCAGCATGATCTGCCGGACCTTGACCACTTCCTGGATCTTGTATTTGCGCAGGCGCGACCGGCGCGGGGCGGCGATCTCTTCCGAGACATCCTCTTCCGCAATGGTCTCGATCTCATCTGCACTGGCAGCGGCGTGATGGTCATGATCGCCATGATCATGGTCGCTGTGATCATGATCTTCATGACCATCCGCAGGCGCGTCATCGCCACGGGCCTCGTCGCCCGCATCGTCTTCGCCCGCATCAGCTTCACCGGCATCACTTTCACCGGCAGCCTGTTCGACCGCAGCCCGTTCGGACGGCGCGACAGCATCGGGCCCGGTCGAGGCCAGGCCCTCAGCAACCGCAAGAGCGGAAGCGCCCTCCTCGCCCTCACCGGCCGAGAGATCGATCACATCCATCTCGCTGTGCGAGGCCGCAGCCTCACCTGCCACCGGCGCCGAAACGCTGGGATCGGCGGGCGCGCGTTCAGCCCGCGGTGCCGGCTTGCGGCGGCGGGCACGACGATTGTCCTCTTCCTCTTCCTCACGCGCCATAGCGCGTTCTTCGGCGAGGAGCGCCTGGCGGTCCGCAACCGGGATCTGATAGTAATCCGGATGGATCTCGGCAAAAGCGAGGAAGCCGTGGCGGTTTCCACCATAATCCACAAAGGCCGCCTGGAGCGAAGGCTCCACCCGCGTCACCTTGGCGAGGTAGATATTCCCCGCGAGCTGGCGCTTGTTTATTGTTTCAAAGTCAAATTCTTCAACTTTGTTTCCGTCCACCACAACAACCCGGGTCTCCTCGGGATGGGTGGCGTCGATAAGCATCTTCTTAGCCATGTTTTTCCATTGCGCCCCGGTGGCATAAAGGCCCCCGGCGGCCCTGAGACAGGGCCGGAGAGCAGATCATACGGTTCGGGGCGGCTTGTCTGAGCGCAGACGGCGGGCGCGAACGGGCTCAGCCGGCAACAGGTGCCGGTATCGCCAATCGTTACACTGCTCACGCGCCTCATCGCGGTTACGTCCTGGGGGTTCAGGCCCCCACCTTACTGGCCAGACAGGCACTTCATGGGGAAGCGCTGGTCCATCTGGCAATGTGCACAGCCTTACGGCCGATCCGGCTCCCGGTCATGAGGCGGCGCGGAACGCCGCGCCATGCCCCGCAAAGGGGAGAGAATTTCTTTGACCGTTACAAAACGGCCATAGCGGGCAACTTACGATCAAAGCTGACTGAAGGGCAATGAAAATCTCTCGCCCGGCATATGACACCTGCCCAAAGAGAGGGGGCAGAGCCCCCGTCGCGCGTGCCTGGCGCCTCCCCCGGGGTATTTAAATCAAGAGGAAGTTTGCATTCCCCAGATCCAAATACCTCCGCCAGAGGCATCCGCAGCCGGTAAAGCGCGCGGCGTTCAGGTATAATCCGAACGCTGCAGGTTATACTTCGCCATTTTCTCATTCAGCGTGCGGCGCGGCAGGCACAGCTCTTCCATCACGGCCACGATCGAGCCCTTATGGCGGCGCATCGTATTGTCGATCAGCATCCGCTCAAACGCTTCAACATATTCCTTCAGCGGCTTGCCTTCGGTGGTCATCGCCGGGCCCGAGGCTTCGTTATCGGCCATCAGCAGGGATGCAATCGAGCCGGAGCCGCGACGGTTCTGCAAGACCGCGCGTTCCGCGATATTCACCAGCTGGCGCACATTGCCCGGCCAGGGCGCCTGCAACAGCTGCGCGGCCTCCTGCGCGGTGACCTGGGGCGCGTCGCAGCCATATTCTTCGGAAAACTGCTCCGAAAGCCGGGTGAAGAGCTGAAGGATATCCTCGCCGCGCGCCCGCAAAGGCGGCAATACGATGGTCATTGCGCCGAGCCGGTAAAAGAGATCGGGGCGCAAAGCCTGTTCCAGCGTCAGATCCTGCGCCTGCTGGTTGCGGATCGCAATGATCCGGGTTTCGGGCGGCAGGCCCTGATCGTTGATGAAGGTCAGAAGCCGCGCCTGCAGCCCCTGGCTCAGTGCCTCGATATCTTCCAGCAGCAATGTGCCGCCCCGTGCCTCTTCGACCAGCGGGATCGCGCCATCCTCGCCCGGACCAAAGAGTTTGGCGGAAAGCTGATCCTCGGACCAGGCCGCGCAGGAGATCGTCACGAATTTCTTCGACGCGCGCGGCCCCACCGCATGCAGCGCATGGGCGACAAGGGTTTTGCCGGTGCCGGTCTCGCCATCGATCAGCACATGGCTGTCGGCCTGGCCGAGATCGAGGATATCCTCGCGCAGCCGCTCCATCGCGGGCGAGGTACCGACCAGCTTTTGCATGATCGTGGTACCATCGGCCAGCTCGCGGCGCAGCGCCCGGCTGTCCAGCGTCATCCGCCGTGCATGGGTCGCCTTCTTCGCCAGTTCCGTCATCCGGTCCGGGTTGAACGGCTTTTCCAGGAAATCGAAGGCGCCGACCCGCATCGCCTCCACCGCCATCGGCACATCGCCATGCCCGGTGATCATGATCACCGGCAAACCGGAATCGAGGCTCATCAGTTTCTTCAGAAACGCCATCCCATCCATGCCGGGCATCTTGATATCCGACACCACGACGCCGGAAAAATCCGCGCCGATGGATTTCAGCGCATCTTCCGCCGAAGGATAGGTCTCGGTGTCAAAGCCCGAGAGCGCCAGCCATTGGCTGATCGAGGCGCGCATATCCGCCTCGTCATCCACGATCGCCACTTTCATCGCGCGTGCCATATTGACCTCATTCTGCTGCTTGTCTTGCGTCGCCAAGGATCGGGAGCTGCATCTCGAAGACAGCGCCTCCCTGCGCCCCATCCTGCGCTTCGCCATTATGGGCGGTCAGCCGGCCGCCCAGATCGGTCACAATCCCGGACGAGATCGCGAGGCCCAGCCCCACGCCCTCACCGGGTTTCTTCGTCGTGTAGAAAGGCTCGAACAGATTATCGAGATCGATGATCCCCGGCCCATTGTCGCGCACCGTCAGTGTCGCCGTCTCGCCTGCGGCGAGCAGAAGTTCGATCTGCGGCTTTTCGACTTCGCGCAGCGCGTCGAGCGCGTTGCGGAGGAGATTGATGATCACCTGTTCCAGCCGGATCCGGTCAGCCATCACCATGACGGGCTGGCGCGGCATGCCGCGCACGATCTTGACGACGCGGCTTTTCAGCTGCGGCTCCATCATCGCCAGCGCCGAGGAGACACAGGCGCGCAGGTCCACCGGCTCGAAAGCCTCGCCGCCTTTGCGGGCATAGGATTTCAGCTGGCGGGTGATAGATCCCATCCGGTCGATCAGATCATCGATCCGCTGGAACGACGACAGCGCCTCTTCCGGCCGTTTGCGCTGCAACAAAAGCCGCGCGCCCGCGAGATAGGTCTTCATCGCGGCCAGAGGCTGGTTCAGCTCATGGCTGACTGCGGCAGACATCTCGCCCAGAACCGCCAGTTTCGACGATTGCTCCAGCGTCTGCTCGGCAACCTGGAGGTTCGCCTCGACCTTTTCGCGCTCGGCGATCTCGCGTTGCAGCCGTACATTCAGCGCCCGCAGTTCCGCCGATTCGCGGGCCAGCGACCAGGAGCGCGACCAGGCCCGCCGCGTCAGGAAATAAAACGCAATCGACATCAGGATCGCGAACCCCATGATCTCAAGCGCGAGAATGCCGTTCACCCTTTCGCGGACCTGGGTGTAATCGGTGAAGGTCACGATGCGCCAGCCGCGGAACGGAATACGCGCCTCGGTCTTCATCACCGGATCGCCCTGCATCCAGGCGTCGGTGCGCGGCCGCGCCCAGTCAGTCGAGGCCTGGATCGCGCGTTCAAGCGCGCTGAGCGGCTCGCCGCGCGCCATGGCCTCATTCAGCGGGCGGCCGCGCCAGGAGGGCACCGTGGTCAGAATGACGGTGCCTTCGGAATTCGTGACCACCACCGCATCATTCAGCCCCGACCAGGCGCGCTCATATTTCAGGAGATCGACCGAGACGACGATGACGCCGAGGATCTTGCCATCCGAGCGGATCGCCCGGCTGTAGCTGAAATCATAGCCGCCCGATTCACGCGGGCTTGAGGTAAAGATCGTCTCATTGGTGCGTTGCGCATCAACGAAATAACCTTCCTGACGGAAGTTCGCCCCCAGGATATTGCGGTTGGTCGCCCCCACCACGCGGCCATCGATATCGAGAAGCCGGATCGCCGCCACACCGATTTCAGCCTGGAGCGCGATCAGTTTCGCAGAGGTACGCGAGAAGTTCCCATCTTTCAGTGCCGCGATCAGATCGGGGTCGCGCGCCAGCAGCAAAGGCACCACAGAGGTGCGCTGCAATTCCGAGACAAGGTTGCCGGAATAAAGCGCGAGGCGCACATCGGAACGGTTGCGGTTGGTTTCGGTAAACCGCTCGGTCAGCCAGCGATTCGAGACCAGCACCACGCCAATGGCCGCCACAACCAGCGCCAGAATGACAAGCTTTACCCGCCAGGGAAGACCCTGTGGCTTGTCATTCGGCTGTGTGCTCTCGCTGCGAAACATTCCGGTAAAATAGGCTCCGCGCGGGGTTGCCTCAAGGCGATGGGGGTCAGGCCAGCGCCAACCCGCCCATGAGCGAGGCGAAAAGCGCCGCGCCGTCTTTCGACCCGTGCAGCGGCTCGAAAGCGCGTTCAGGATGCGGCATCATGCCCAGCACGCGGCGGTTCTCTGACAGGACACCGGCGATATCGCCCATCGCGCCATTCGGATTGTCGCCATAGGTAAAGGCGATACGGTCCTCGGCCTTCAGCGCCGCCAGCGTCGCGTCATCCACGGTGTAATTGCCGTCGTGATGCGCGATCGGGACCCGGATTTCATCGCCTTTCCGGTAATTTGCGGTAAAGGCCGACTGTGTGGTCGCGACCTTCAGAGTGATGGTGCGGCAGATATATTGCAGGCCCTTGTTGCGCATCAGCACACCGGGCAAAAGCCGCATCTCGGTCAGGATCTGGAAACCGTTGCAGATGCCGATGGCGTAACCGCCGCGCTCGGTATGGGTTTTGACCGCCGCCGAGATCGGCGATTGCGCCGCGATGGCGCCGCAGCGCAGGTAATCGCCGTATGAGAACCCACCCGGGATGCCGACAATATCGGTGCCCGCCGGAAGATCGCTGTCCTTGTGCCAGACGCGGGTGACATCGAAGCCGGCCTTTTCAAAAGCAACGGCAAGGTCACGGTCGCAATTCGAGCCAGGGAAGGTGATGACGGCGGCTTTCATGGGCGCACTCCGATGGGCACAGGGTTGGCGGCGGTGCCCTTCCTTACTGCGAGCCCGGGCCTTACTGCAAGCCCGCGCCTTACCGGAGCCCCATGCTTCACTGCAAGCCGATGGCCGGTTCCGGCCTCAGCCAGGCGGCTCAGCCCCGCGGGCGCAACCGGCGCTCGAAAACCTCTTGCGAGGGCAAGATCACCGGCAGGCGCCAGGCGGTCAGGATGGATTTCAGGGCAGTCATGTCTTGGCTCCGAAGGATATAGGCCTCCCGGTGGTAAGATAGCAGCGCGGCACTGCGGCGAGAAGCCTCAGCCCGGCAAAGCCGTTGGTTGCGGGCTGCATGTCTGACCTCGCGTCAGGGGGAGGTCAGGCGCTGATCAGGCTGCGCGCGGCCTCGCGGGCGGCGTCAGAAATAGTATCACCCGAGATCATGCGGGCGATTTCCTCGACGCGCTCGGTGTCGGAAAGCGCCACCACCGTCGAGAGGGTGACGTTATTTTCGACCCGCTTTTCCACCCGCCAGTGATGTGCGCCAAGGGCCGCGACCTGGGGCGAATGGGTGACGACCAGAACCTGAGCCTCATCTGCCAGAGCGCGCAGGCGCCGGCCGACCGCATCGGCGGTGGCACCGCCGACACCGCGGTCGATCTCGTCAAAGATCAGCGTGAGGCCGGTGGCGCCGCCGGTCAGGCAGACTTTCAGCGCGAGGAGGAAGCGCGACAGCTCGCCCCCGGAGGCGATTTTGTTCAGGGGGCCGGGCGGCGCGCCCGGGTTGGTTGCCACGGTAAAGGTGACCTGATCCTGGCCATCGGGGCCAGGATCTGCGCCGGTGATCACGCTGCGAAACACCGCGCGCTCCATCTTCAGCGGCGCGAGTTCGGCGGCCATCGCGGCATCGAGCCGCTCGGCCGCCCGCTGCCGCAGGCCTGTGATCCGGACGGCCTCGGCCTGATAATCTGCATCGGCTTTGGCCAGCGCAGCAGCGAGGCGGCCCAGCCCGGCCTCGCCCGCATCAAGCGCCGCGAGACGGGCGGAGAGATCGACAGCATGGCGCGCCAGATCATCCGCCGGGATACCATATTTGCGTGACGCGGCGCGGATCGCGAAGAGCCGCTCTTCGGCAGATTCGAGCGCCGCCGGGTCGAAATCCAGCGCCTGAAGCGCAGCCTCCACCCCGGATTGCGCCTCGGAAAGCTCGATCATCGCGCGGGACAATGCGGCCAGCGCCTCGTCGAGACGGCCCGCCGCCTTGTCAGCCGCCGCCTCGAGCCAGCGGGTGGCATCGCGCATCCGGCCCTCGGCGCCCTCTTCCGACAGCGCCCCAAGCGCCTTGGCGACATCTTCGCGGATACGGCCCGCAGCCTGCATCAGCCGCCGCTTCGCATCCAGTGCTGCTTCTTCGCCCGGTTCGGGCGCGAGCTTTTCCAGCTCGGCCACCGCATGGCGCAGAAAATCCTCTTCGGTCTTGGCCCGGGCAATCTGCGCCTCAGCCGCCGCGATCGCCTCGCGCGCGCTGCGGCGCGCCGTCCAGAGCGCGCGCAGGGTTGCGAGATCAAGGCTGCCAAAGAGATCGAGCAAGGCCCGGTGTCCGCGCGGGTTCAGGAGCCCGCGATCGTCATGCTGACCGTGCAGTTCAACGAGCGTTTCCGACAGGCCCCGCAGCACCTCGGCCGAGACGCGGCGGTCATTGGCCCAGGCCTGGCGGCGACCATCGGCATGGGCCAGACGACGGAGAATAAGCTCGCCCTCGGTTTCCACGCCGGCCTCTTCAAGGATCGCATGGGCCGGATGCCCGGCGGGCAGATCGAAAATGGCCGTGACCTCGCCCCGGTCGGCGCCCTGCCGCACCAGATCGGCGCGGCCCTTCCAGCCCAGCACCATGCCAAGCGCATCAAGCAGGATCGACTTGCCCGCCCCGGTCTCGCCGGTCAGCACATTGAGCCCCGCGCCGAGATCCAGCGTGAGGCGGTCAATGATCAGAATGTCGCGAATGTCGAGCGAGATCAGCATGAGAGGATCAGCATTTGAGGACTGGCCTTGATCGGAGGGGACGCATCACGCCCCCTGCCCGACCGTTACAGCCACTCACCACGGACCATCTGACGATAAGCCTTCGACAGCCAGCTGTCGCCTTTGACCTCGGGCGAGAGGCCTTTGCCTTTCAGCAGATCATAGCCGTCCTGGTAGAAGGGCGAGGACTGGTAGTTATAGCCGAGTATCGCACCGGCAGTCTGTGCCTCGGCTTCGAACCCAAGCGCCAGATAGCATTCGATCAGACGATAGAGCGCCTCGGCGGTATGCGTCGTGGTCTGGTAATCCTGCACCACGGTGCGGAAGCGGTTCAGCGCGGCGGTGTAGTGACGGCGCTTGAGATAATAGCGCCCGATCTCCATTTCCTTCGCCGCGAGATGGTCGAAGGCGAGATCGAATTTCATGATCGCCGAAGTGCTGTATTCGCTGTCCGGATAGCGTTCGATCACATCGCGCAAGGAGACCAGCGCCTGATAGGTCAGGCCCTGGTCGCGGCCGACATCCTCGATCTGATCATAATAGCTGAGCGCCATCAGATAGGCCGCATAGGGCGCATCTTCATCATCTGGGTAGAAATCGAGGAAGCGTTGCGCCGCGGCGCGTGCCTCTTCGTATTTCTTCGTCTTGTGATTGACGAAAGCCTGCATGATCAGGGCGCGTCGGGCGAATTCCGAATAGGGATAAAGCCGTTCAACTTCCTGGAAATACATCAGGGAATCACCGGCACGGCGGGCTGTTTCCAGCTCCAGCTCGCCCTTGCGGTAGATTTCCTCGGCATTGAGGGCCTCGAGCGACTCGGTCTTTGAAGCTTTGCCGCCACCGCAGGCCGAAAGCGACACCGTGAGCAGCAAGACTGCCCCGATCTTCAGCGCCGGAATGCCTGATCCCGGTCCCTTGCCTGCCATCTTCCGCTTATCCAAACCTGACTTCCTTGCCCGGATCCGCCACGTCGCGACCGGGATACACCCCTGCCCCAGACCGATGGACCCGGTTTACCCGGGGCTCATCCTGGCGATTTGCCTGTGTCCTAGCACAGAAAAATCGGTTGCGCAAAATGCCTTTCTTATCCGCCATAAAGCCGCCTGCCTGTGGGGTGAGGGTCGCCGAACTGCCACTTTGCAAGGCCGGCCCGCCCCTCTGCGGCGCGCAATCAGGCAGCGCGGCGGCGCGAGGACGGCAGATCTCCGCGATGAACGCCGATTCCAGGCAGTTTCCCGCCGATGCCGCTGCTGCATTCCTCGATCCGGAAATTGGCCGGGTCGGCGAACAACGCGCGCAGGAGGCGGTTGGTCAGCGCGTGACCCGCACGAATGCCGGTGTAACGCCCGAGAATCGGACCGCCGGCAAGCGACAGATCGCCCACAGCATCGAGCATCTTATGGCGCACCGGCTCGTCCTCATGGCGCAGACCGCCGGGCGAAACCACACGGTCACCGTCAAACACAACGGCATTGTCCAGCGTGCCACCAAGCGCGAGGCCACGCTCACGCATCGCATCGACATCGGCCTGACGGCAGAAGGTGCGGCTGTCGGACAATTCGCGCACGAAAGCGCCGTTCGACATGCGCAGATGGCGTTCCTGGGTGCCGATTGCGGCCTCAGCGAACTCGATGCGGAAGTCGATTTCCAGCATATCGGCGGGCTCAAGACGGGCAATCGCCTCGCCTTCGCGCACTTCAACCGGTTTCAGCACGCGGATGGCGCGGATTTCCGACGCCTGTTCGCGAATGCCGGCCGCCAGAAAACCCTGCACAAAAGGCTCGGCCGAGCCGTCAAGGATCGGCACTTCGCCGCCATCAATCTCGATCAGCGCGTTATGGATCGCGCAGCCGGCAAGGGCCGCGGTCAGATGTTCGATGGTCGAGACCGAAACCCCATCGGCATTCTCGACAAAGGTGCAAAGCCGCGATGGCGTCACCGCCGACCAGATCGCCGGGATATCGGCGCGCTGCCCGCTGGTTCCGGCCAGAATATCGGTGCGGCGAAACCAGATGCCGTGATCGGCCGGAGCCGGGCGCACCGTCATGCGCGCAGACTGCCCGGTGTGGAGACCCACGCCGCTGAAGCTGACTGCCGTGTTCAGTGTGTTTTGCACCCTGGTGCCTCTTTCTCTCGCCGTCTGGTCCTGCATCAGGACAATCAGAACGGGTCCGCCGCATTCCGGGCTCTGGGAGAACCCCCACGCCTTCGTTAAGATTAGTTAGTAAATGGTGAGGGGGATCACAATTCACCTTTTGCAACGGTTTGTGACACTGTTTGCGACTGCGGCAAGACGATGATTTCAAAAGAAAAAGGGCCGGTTTCCCGGCCCCTTTGTAACATAGGATTCTGCTCGTTTCAGTTGGCCTGTCTTCTGAGGAATGCAGGAATCTCGATCTTGTCCTGATCGTTGCCGGTCTCGCCTTCGTCATCATAGGCGGTGACCGGAGGTTGTTGACGATGCGACTGTGCGGGGCTGCGCTCGGCCTGGGTGCCACTTTCGAGATGGCCGGCCATGCGGTTGATCAGCGAGCCGATGCCAAAGCGCGGGCGCGCGGCCTGCGCAGGTTCCTGGGCAAGCGGCTGTTGTTGCGGCTGCGCCTGACGCGGGTTTTTCTGCACCGCATTGGCCAGACGGGCCAGCGCGGCCGGGGTCGGCGTGCCGGGCACATGCGGGCGCGGTGCGACGAAGGAGCCGGCTTCGGCCTCAATCGAAGCGGGCGTCGGACGGGCCGAAGTCATGCCGGCCTGGCCAGCGGCCGGACGCGGGCGATAGACCGGCGGCGGCACGTCGTTCACGTGGCCGTGGTGGTCTTCGTTCTCATAGCGCGGCTGAAAATCATGTCCATGGGTCTCGCCGGCACCGAAAAGATCTTCGGTATGCGCGGCGCGCGGCGCCGCAGCAGGCTGGGCGGGCGCGTAGGACGGAGCGGGCGCGTAAGCCTGGGGCGGTGCCGGGGCATAGGCCGCAGGCTGCGGAGCCGGCTGGTGCGCAACGGGTTGCGGTGCTGCCGGAGCGTGCGACATCGGCTGCATCGGGGGTTGCGCGGCGGGCTGCCAGTTCTGCTGCGGGGCGGCGGCGGCCGGCACGAAGGCCACATCCGGCACATCGCTGTGTCCGGCGCCATGGCCCGGCTGCAGTTGCAGCGGCTGCGCCATCGGGCGACGCGTCAGGGGTTGTTCGGGCTTCAGCTGCTGGCCCGCGTCGATTCCGGTGGCCACGACCGAGACGCGGATGCGCCCTTCCATCGTATTGTCCAGCGTCGAACCGACGATGATATTCGCTTCCGGATCGACTTTCTCGCGGATGATATTCGCGGCTTCGTCCAGTTCGAACAGGGTCAGATCATGGCCGCCGGTGATCGAGATCAGCACGCCTTTGGCGCCATTGAGGCTGATTTCATCGAGGAGCGGGTTGGCAATCGCCTTTTCGGCTGCCTGAACAGCGCGGTCATCGCCATCAGCCTCACCCGTCCCCATCATCGCCTTGCCCATCTCATCCATCACCGAACGGACATCGGCGAAGTCGAGATTGATGATGCCCGGGCGGACCATCAGATCGGTCACACCTTTGACGCCCTGATAGAGAACGTCATCGGCCATCGCGAAGGCTTCGGTAAAGGTGGTACGGTCATTCGCCAGACGGAACAGGTTCTGGTTCGGAATGATGATCAGCGTATCGACGACCTTTTGCAGCGCCTCGATACCCTCTTCGGCCTGACGCATGCGCTTGCCGCCTTCAAACGAGAAGGGCTTGGTCACGACACCGACGGTCAGAACGCCCAGCTCACGCGCGGCCTGCGCGATGATCGGCGCGGCGCCCGTGCCGGTGCCGCCGCCCATGCCGGCGGTGATGAAGCACATATGCGCGCCGGCCAGATGGTCGACAATCTCTTCGATGGTTTCTTCGGCGGCGGCAGCCCCAACCGACGGACGCGCCCCTGCGCCAAGCCCCTCGGTCACCTTCAGACCCATCTGGATCCGGGCATGCGCCATGGACTGCTGAAGCGCCTGGGCATCGGTATTCGCCACGACGAATTCGACGCCTTCAAGCTGCTTGTCGATCATATTATTGACCGCATTACCGCCTGCCCCGCCCACACCAAACACGGTAATGCGCGGCTTCAGCTCTTCCCGCTGGTTCGCCATCGTCAGATTGAGTGCCATGGTTCCGCCTGTCCGTTTTTTCCCAGGTCAACATCAAGGTTATCGCCCGTAAACCTTAATGAGCCGTTTTTGTGATCGTTACGCGCGAGGTATTCTTTTCAGCTCTGTCTCATCCGTCCCGGGGCGAGACACACCGATTTGCCTCCGAGTCTATCGACATCGGCCAGGGAGGTCACGGAAAAAATAACTTACTCCCACAAAATATGGGGTATTCGTCGCCCCGATCGGCGGGATTTCGCGAGTGACGCTGTATCCTGGGGTTACCAGTTGTCCTTGAACCATCTGAATGCCCTGCGCAAAGATCTCGCCGGATAGCGTTCGGCGGGAACTTCAAAATCCCACCACTCATCCTGAGGATGTGCCGCAAAGAGACAGAGCCCCACCGCCGAGGCAAAAGCCGGCCCGGTCGCAGCCTGCGGCAGACCCTGGACCCGCAGCGGGCGGCCCAGCCGGACGCGCTGCCCGAGGATCCGGTTCGCGAGCATATCGAGCCCCGGGATCTGGCTGCCGCCCCCCGTCAGCACGATCTGCTGCGACGGCAGATGGTCGAACCCGGCGGCATCCAGCACCGTGCGCGCCTCTTCGAGGATCTCCTCGACCCGGGGGCGCATGATGCCGATCAGTTCGGTGCGGGAAATTCGGCGGCGGTCTTTCTCCCAGTCGCCGCTTTCGCCGCCGAGTTCAATCATCTCACGGTCGTCCATGCCGGTCGCAAAAAGGCCGCCATGCCGGGTCTTGATCTTCTCGGCATCCGCCGTCGGAATATAGAGCCCTTTGGAAATATCCGCCGTCACGTGATCGCCGCCCATCCGCACAGAATCGGCATAGATCATGTGCTTTTTCATGAAGATCGAGACGCCGGTCGCGCCGCCACCCAGATCGATACAGGCGGCACCCAGCTCCTGCTCGTCCTCAACAAGGCTCGAGATTGCCGAGACATAGGCCGAAGACGCGATCCCCGCCAGTTCCAGATCACAGCGCTGGATGCAGTAAAGCAGATTCTGAATCGCGGAATCTTCCACCGAAAGCAGGTGCATGTCACAAGCCAGCCGGTTGCCGATCTGGCCGCGCGGGTCGGCAAGACCCGAGCGGTGATCCAGCGCGAAATTCACCGGCTGTGCATGCAGCACTTCACGACCCGGCCCGATATCGGGCACATCACAGGAGGCCAGCACGCGGGCAATGTCATGTTCGGTGACGACATTGTCTTCAAGATCGATCTCGCCCGCCAGCCCATAAGAGCGCGGCTCGGCGCCCGAGAAACAGGCGATCACGTGATCGACACGGACATTCGCCATTTTCTGCGCCGCCTGGACGGCGGTGCGGATGGCGCGCTCGGTCTCGTTCATCACCGAGATCTCGCCGAAACGCACCCCGCGCGAGCGGGTGGTGGCGGCGCCGATGATGCGGAATTTCGACTGGCCGGCCATCGGGCCAACGCCCTCGACCTCGCGCAGACGGGCTTCGCCGTCGAATTTCAGGATGAGGCAGGCAATTTTCGAAGTGCCCACATCAAGAATGGCAATCACGCCCCGCTGCATGGCAGCCCGGCGCATGTTCCGCATGACGCGTTGGGTCTGGTAGAGGTCGGTCACAATTCGGTCTCCACGGTTTCGGGCAGGGGCTGAAGGCCTTTGGCGCGACGAAGCTCGTTCATCGCATAGGTGGTGAGGCGCAGGGTCGGACGGTTCGGCAGCCGCAGATCGACCGCCGCCAGATCGCGGGCGAGCATGTCCTGGGCCTGATCCAGGGCCAGCAGACGTTCCAGCGCGCGCACCGGACGGTCTTCGGGCAGAAGAATGCGCTGGCCGCGATCCAGCACGATGTCCCAGCGGCGCTCGCCCATGCGGACAAGGCCCCGGATCCGGGGCGCAATCGGCCCGGCGGCGGCAAGGATCTCCAGCGCCTCAGGGGCTGCGGCATCCGCCCCCTCGCCCGCGATCAGCGACAGGTCGTCGCGGTCGGCCCGTTCAAAAAGGCCTGCGACGCGGTGACCGGTCTCGTCAACCAGCGAGAGCCCGGAGGCCTGACGCCAGACGAGGACAGGCTGGCGTTCGGTGATCAGGACCGAAAGCACGCCCCCGACCGCACCCTCAATTCGGCCCCCTTGACGGCGTCCAGTTCTTCCACCCGGGCACGGGCGGCTTCGAGATCCAGGTCAAACGAGCTTTGCGGCAGGTTCAGATCCAGCCGCGCGCGCACGGCATCCGCCAGCTCGACCGAGGAGCCCTCGATCGAGACCAGCGTCACCATAAACTCCGGGCGGCTCTGGAATTTCTCTCGCAGGTCGGTAAAGACTTGGACCACGCTGTTGCGGCGCTCTTCGCCCGACATATAGACGCCGGCCATCGCCGCCACTGCAAGCACCGGCAGCCCGACCCGCAGGAAAGCGCGCAGGTAAGGCGTCAGCATCACCCGCTGCATCCGATAGGCCCAGAGCGAGGGCGACGGATCATGCGCGACCTTCTGGCGCGTCAGCGGCGGCTCGGCGCGACCAAACCCCGGCTGGCGGCCATGGCGCGCAGGGCGCAGGCGAAAGGGGATCAGCGATCGCATGACGCATCCTCGACCAGCCAGGAGCAGAGCTCGGGGAAGGAAATCCCCTGATACGCCGCCTGTTCGGGCGCGAGCGAGGTCGGTGTCATGCCAGGCTGGGTATTGACCTCCAGCAGGATCAGCCCCGCAAGGCCGCGGCTTTCATCCCAGCGGTAATCGGCGCGCGACAGGCCACGACAGCCAAGCGCCCGATGCGCCTTCACTGCAATGTCGAGGCAGGCGTCAGAGATTTCTTGCGGCAGATCCGCCGGGATCACGTGGCGCGATCCACCCGCCTTGTATTTCGCATCGTAATCATACCAGCCATCGGTGACAATATCGGTCACACCAAGTGCGCGGCCCCCATCACGGCAACCGTCATCTCGCGGCCCGGCACATAGGTCTCGACCATCACCATCTCGGGCATGGTCTCTGCGAGGCGCGGCGCATTCGAGCCGGGATGGACCAGATAGACCCCGACCGAGGAACCCTCATTGTTCGGCTTCACAACATAGGGCGGCGGCAGAACATGATCGGCCTCGACCTCGTCGCGCGAAGCGATCACGCTTTCAACCACTGGCAGGCCGGCGGCGCGAAACACTTCTTTCGAGCGGGTCTTGTCCATCGCCAGCGACGAGGCCAGCAGGCCGGAATGGGTATAGGGGATACGCAGCCATTCAAGAATGCCCTGGACGCAGCCATCCTCACCCCAGCGGCCATGAAGCGCATTGAACACGGCATCCGGGCGCAGCTCGGTCAGGCGCGCGGCCAGATCGCGGCCGGCATCGACCTCGATCACCTCATAACCCGCCTCACGCAGCGCCGTCGCACATTCCGCACCCGAGGAGAGGGAAACCTCTCTCTCGGCAGACATGCCACCTTTCAGAACCGCCACGCGGGGAAATCTGCCCGATCCCGCCGCCATTTACTGCCTCTCGGGGTCTTGTTGACCCCTTTTTGTTATTCCCGGCTTTATCGCCGCTTTATCACCCGGATCCCATCCCTGGATCCAGGGCCTTGACTCTTGTCAGCGACCTGGCTCGCCAACCCGCATGATTTCCCATTCTAGCGTGATCCCGCTGGATTGGAACACCTTTTTTCGCACTTCTTCCCCAAGTGATTCGAGATCCGTGGCCGTAGCGCCACCGGTATTGATCATGAAATTGGCATGCATCGGCGACATCTGCGCCGCGCCGACCGATGCGCCGCGCATTCCGGCGTCATCAATCAGCTTCCATGCCTTCAGCTCATGGCTGTCATCCGCCCGGCCCGTCGAGGAAAACCCGGCCGGATTGCGGAAGGTCGAGCCTGCCGTGCGCTCTTTCGTGGGCTGCGAAGCGTCGCGTTTCGCGAGTTGCTCTGCCATGCGCGCGGCCAGCGCCCCGGGGTCGCCTTCGGGTGCGCGGAAGGTGGCCGAGATCAGCACGGCGCCCTCCGGCAGGTCCGACTGGCGGTAGCGCAGGTTCAGCACCGCCGCTGGCAGAATCTTTGTCTCGCCCTGGCGGGTGATGATCTTCACTTCCTCCAGATGGTCGGCGACATATAGCCCGTAACAGCCCGCATTCATCCTGACCGCGCCACCGATACTGCCCGGGATGGTGCGCAGAAAGGTCAGATCCCGCCCGACCTCGGCCGCCTTTTTCGCGACATGCGCGTCAAGCGCTGCGGCACCGGCAATCACCCGGTCGCCCTCGACTTCAATCCCGTTGAACCCGCGTCCGAGCCGGATCACCACAGCACGCAGCCCACCATCGCGGATGATCAGGTTTGAGCCGACCCCCATCGGGAAAACCGCGATCTCCGGAGGCAACGCGCGCAGAAATTCGGCCAGGTCCGCCTCATCCGCCGGCTGGAAGAACCAGTCCGCCGGGCCGCCAACCCGAAGCCAGGTCAGATCGGCAAGCGGGCGATCAGCGGTCAGCGGGCCGCGCGGGGTGGGAAGTGCCAGAGCATGTGTCATGGGCCTCAGCTATCCGCGAAGCCCGGCTTTGTGCAAGGGGGGGCCATGGATCAGCGCCGCCTGCAGATCACCCCTGGCGGCGTTTTGCCCGGATCTGCAGGACTTTCAGCACCAGCACTGTGAACACGACCAGTCCAGGCACCACCAGGGGCAGCCATGGCAGGATCTGGACAAGCACGCCCTCTCCGGTGCCGCTGCCGCCCCTGCCCCCGACGCCTTCACCGCCCATGAGCCAGACGAGCGGGGCCAGCAGCACAAGTATCCAGATCGCGAAGAAGTCGAAGATATTGCGCGCCTCGAGCGCTGCAATCGCCGGCGGCAGCGCCACAATACAGAGGATCAGGATCAGCCGCAGCGCAATGCCAGAGGCCTCCCCTCTGACAAAGGGGATCACCACCAGCAACAGCATCGCGACTGAGACCGGGATAACATAGGAGAGCGGCATGACGGACCCCGGGCTGGACACCGGCCGCAATATTGCCCGGAGCTTTGTCCGGAATATGGCTTTCCGGCTCAGCCCGTTCTGCGCATCGAACGCCAGAACCAGATCAGCGGCCAGCGCATCACACTCGCGCCCCCGATCAGGAAGACAAGGCCCCAGACCGGGCCGTTGCTCCATGTCACCCAGCCCAGCAGCGGAATGCCGATCACCACCAGCATCATCGCCGCCCGGATATGTTTGTCACGGGTGGGAAACATCGCGATCACATTGGCCAGAACCAGCCAGAGACAGGCCAGGATCAGAGAAAGGTCAATCATGGCAGCCCCGTGCGTTCGGGCGCGTTGCAAGGCGCCTTCGGTGTCAACAATGTTACAGTCAGGCCCGTCACAGGCTATCGGCCAGTGTGAGCGCAAGAATACAGAGGTGAAGGACCGCACAACCGATCCCCACCGGCATGGAATAGGCGGCGATCACGCCGATGATCAGCCCGATCCCGGGCCCGGCCGCCAGCGCAACCGCGACCAGCATCTCACCGAGACCGGCCAGATAACTGCCACTCGCAATGGTCGAGAGATAGAAAAACAGCCCCACAAACCCCGCCACGACCAGCAGGGCCAGAAGAACCGCCAGCTTCCACCCGCGCCTCCAGGCCACCCAAGCCCCTGCCGCGCTCAGCCAGGTGGCGGCGAAGAAGGCAAGGAGCAAGAGGGCCACGTCCACCCGTTCAGGCCGCCTGACCAAGCAGTTTCGCCGGCAGCCCGTTCGCCCAGGCCGAGATGGTCCCGGCGCCAAGGCAGACAAAGATATCGCCCGGCCGCGCCTGTTCGCGGAAGAGCCGGGCAAGATCCGCCTCGTCGATCACCGCCCGGGCATGACGATGGCCATGCGCGATCAGCCCGGCCACGAGATCATCGCGGCTCGCGCCCTGGATCGGGTCTTCGCCCGCCGCATAGACCTCGGCGATGCCAACCACATCGGCCTCGTTGAAACAGGTGCAGAAATCATCGAACAGGTTGGAAAGCCGCGAATAGCGATGCGGCTGATGTACCGCGATTACCCGCGCGCCTGGCGTGCCCGATACCGCCTGGCGTGCCGCTTTCAGCACGGCGGCGATCTCGACCGGGTGATGGCCGTAATCATCGATGATCGGCACGCCGTTCACCTCGCCCACCCGGGTAAAGCGGCGGTTGACGCCGGCAAAGCCTGCCAGCGCCGCGCGGATCTCTTCTCGCTTCATCCCGAGATGGCGGGCGACAGCCACCGCCGAAAGCGCATTCGACACATTGTGGTCGCCCGGCATCGGCAGCTCGCAGCCTTCGATAACCGAGCCTTCGCCCTCATTTTGCAGCTGGATATCGAAGCAGGACATGCCCTTTTCGAACCTGAGATTCACTGCCCGCACATCGGCCTGGGCGTTGAAACCAAAGCTGATCACCCGGCGGTCGGCGACGCGGCCGACCAGCGCCTGCACTTCCGGGTGGTCGGTGCAGCAGACCGCCACGCCGTAAAACGGGATATTGGAGACGAAATCGAGGAAGCCCTTGCGCAAAGCCTCGATGGTGCCCCAGTGCTCCATATGTTCGGGATCGATATTGGTCACGATGGCGATGGTCGCGGGCAACCGGTTGAACGAGCCGTCAGACTCGTCGGCCTCGACCACCATCCATTCACCGGCGCCTGCGCGCGCGTTCGACCCGTAAGCATGGATCACGCCGCCATTGATCACGGTCGGATCAAAGCCGCCTTTGTCGAGCAGCGTCGCCACCATCGTCGTCGTGGTCGTCTTGCCATGGGTGCCCGCGACCGCGATGTTTGACCGCAGGCGCATGAGTTCTGCCAGCATCTCGGCGCGGCGCACCACGGGAAGCTTACGGCGGCGCGCCTCTTCCAGCTCCGGGTTGCCGCGTTTGATCGCCGAGGAAATCACCACGACCGAGACGTCTTCGCCGATATTCTCGGCCCGCTGCCCTTCATGGAATTCCGCACCGAGGGCCACCAGCCGGTCGGTGATATTCGACGCCTTGCTGTCCGAGCCCTGCACCCGGTAGCCCAAAGTCAGCAGGACCTCGGCGATGCCCGACATGCCGATGCCGCCGATGCCGACGAAATGGATCGGCCCGAGCTCCAGCGGGAGTTTGGTTGCGGCGTTCATCTTTTATCTCCTGCGAGCTCTTCGACCAGCGCCACCAGAGTTTCGGTCGCATCCGGGCGGCCACAGCTCAGCGCATTGGCGGCCATCTGCCGCGCGCCCCGGGATTTCCGAGGACGGCGGCGACTTGCGCGCTCAGGCTGGCGGGGTCAAGCAATTTCTCAGGGATCAGCACCGCTGCCCCTGCGTCAACCAGGCCGCGCGCATTGGCGGTCTGGTGATCGCCCGTCGCGGCGGCAAAGGGGATCAGCACCGAAGGGCGCCCGATCACCGAAATATCCGCCACCGATGAGGCGCCGGACCGCGAGATCACCAGCTGCGCCTCGGAAAGCCTGCGGGGAATATCGTCGAAGAACGGCCTGATCTCGGCGCGGATCCCGGCCTCGTAATAGCCGGCCTGCGCCCGTTCGGCATCCTCGGCCCGGGCCTGATGCGCCACGCGCAGATTGTCGCGCAGGCGCCCGGGCAGCAAAGCGAGTGCCGCTGGCACCACATCCGAAAGGATGCGCGCGCCCTGGCTGCCACCGATCACCAGCAGGCTCATCGGGTAGTCACCCGGCTCGATATAGGGGGCGCCGGCGCGTTCCAGGACGCTCGCGCGCACCGGATTGCCGACAGGCTGGCCCTCGACCCCCTCCGGCAAAGCGGTCGGCCAGGTGCCGCAGGCGACAAGGTCAACGCGTTTGGCAAAAAGCTGGTTCACCCGCCCCAGCACGCCGTTTTGTTCATGGATCATCCGGGGCCGGCGCAAGAGGAACGCCGCCGACAGCGCCGGTATGGTCGGATAGCCGCCAAAGCCCACCACAATGGCGGGCTTGTCGGACAGCATTTTCACCGCCGCCCCGATCACCCCGCCCGCGATGCGGAAGGGCGCTGCCAGTTTCGCCACCGCGCCGCCGCGCGCGAAAGTGGCCGAAGACACTTTCTCGACAACCACCGCTTTGGGAAATCCGCCAGCATAGCGCGTGCCGCGCTCATCGGTCGAGAGCTTCACCCGCCAGCCGCGTGCCAGCATGGCTTCGGCCAGGGCCTGGGCGGGGAACATATGTCCGCCGGTGCCCCCGGCCGCGATCAGCAGCAAAGGCGCCATCAGCGCCTCCGCCCGAAGAGTTCCGCCATCCGGTCGCGCGGCCTCGTGCGGGTCAGTGCCAGAAGCATCCCCACCGTGATCCCGGCGGCGATGATCGAAGAGCCCCCGTAAGAGACGAAGGGCAGCGTCATGCCCTTTGCGGGCAACAGACGAACGGCAACGCCCATATTGATCATGGCCTGGACGCCGAAGATGCAGGCAAGGCCCGATCCGGCAAGGCGGGTGAAAGTGTCGCGTTCGGCGGTCAGCCGCACCAGCGAGCGCACCACGACGATCCCGAACAGCGCGAGGATCACGAGGACGAGCACAAGGCCGTATTCCTCGGCCGCGACCGCGATGATGAAATCGGTATGCGCATCGGGCAGCGACCATTTCACCTGGCCCTCACCGACGCCGACGCCGAAGAAACCGCCTTCCTGGATCGCGTTTGCCGCATAGCCAAGCTGGGTGCGCGGGTCGACATCCGGGGACAGGAACCCGTCGATGCGGCGGGCAAAGTGTTCAGACGCGCCATAGGCGGTAAAGCCGCCGAATGCGACAATGCCGATCACGCTTGCAATCAGCACCATCGGCGCTCCGGCGATGAAATAGATCACGCCCCAGGAGAAAACGATCAGCGCGGACTGCCCGAAATCGGGCTGCATGGCCAGAAAACCGACCACAAGCCCAAGGATCCCGAAGGAAATCAGCTTGCCGGGTGGCCCGTTGATATCCTGGGCCGCCGCCATCATCCAGGCGGTGACGATCACGAAACCGGGCTTGAGAAATTCAGAGGGTTGCAGCGAAAAGCCGCCCAGCGACAGCCAGCGAATGGCGCCCTTGCCGTGATCCTGACCGACGAGAGGCAGCGCCATGACAAGCACCAGCGCGATCACGAAACCAAGGATCCCAAGCCGCCGCACCACCGCAGGCGACATGGTCGAAATCGCCAGCATCACCACGAGCGCGATACAACCGAAAATCGCCTGACGCTGCACATAGAAGAACTGGTTCAGCTCGTTCCGGCTTGCAAGCGGCACCGAGGCCGCAAGGCCCAGCAGCAGCCCGATCCCGAACAGCATGAAAACCGAACACATGGTCCAGCGATCAACCGTACGCCACCAGCGCGGCAGCACAGGCTCGCGTACAGCAACGGGTGAGGAACCATAGACCATCTCAGTCATGGGGAGCCGCCTCGATAAATCGGTAAACCGAATTTCTGCCTCTGGCCCGGGTGTCCCCCGGGTCCGTAATGTGAAACTCTACCGGCAAAGAGGCCGGAAGGCCAGCGAAAATCCGGCCGGATTGTGGCGGCATCTGCTGGCTTTTACCTGGCAGGCGGGGGTCGCCCGGCGCCATGTCTCAGGTCGCTTCAGCCCGGCCCGTTTGACGTCAGGCCGCTTCGTCAGGGTCGCTCGCCAGATGCTGATATTGCTGCAGGAGACGCAGATCTCCCGCAGGGCCAAGAGCCTGGCTGCCGGCCGCATGCAGGCAGGCCGCCCAGAGCCGATAGCACCCGGCCTGCCGGATCAGCTGGTCGAAGCGCGCGCGATGCCAGGCGACCGCCGCTTCATGTAAAGAGGCCACCCCCGGAAGCGCCATCAACGCGGCGACCTCTTCGGCCAGCGGCGCCGCAAGCGCGAGCGCTGCGCTATTTTCCTGGCTGTTGAAATTGCGCTCGACCCAGTAATGCAGGTCGATCTCTTTCTGGCTGCGATTGGGCAGGCCGCGATCTGACTTGACCACAAAAGCCGCAGCCGAGCGCAGCGAATAGTGGTGCATTTCGGCAAGGTCACGATAGCCGGTCAGCGGGATCAGGGACAGCCGGCCGTCCTGGCTCAGGACAGGAGACAACGCGCGGCCGCTGCCATCAACCCAGGCTGCAGGCCCCTGCCCTGCGCGGCGCTGTGGACGATGCACCCCCGGGCGCTGAAACGCCGCTGGCCGGAACAGGCTCTTGAACATCGTGGCCGCAACCGGATGCATCATATCGGGCGGCGCCGAGCGGAGAAACTGCGCCGTCACCGGCCGCTCTTCGAACCCTGCGATACCGCCCGCACCGAACAGACGCCAGGCCAGGGCCACCGCCTCCGCCCCTCGGGCAATGCCGCGATCAGATCGGCAAAGCGGCCATTGCCGCAATGGATCACCGGGAATTCATCGACATCCGAGATCAGCATCCAGTCGGCGGCCTTGCGCTCCGGCCCGGCCCAGATCGCCTTGAGCGCGCGCCATTGCACGCTGGCAGCTTTGCCTTTCGCAGAGGCCAGCGCGGCCATCGGCGGCTGCGGCAGATGGCGCAGCACGCCTGCCTCGGCCAGGGCGTCCAGCAGCCGGTCGGTCCCATCGCGACAGTCATTCGAGGCGATCAGAAAATCGCTCGCCCGAGCAGCCGGTGCCAGGCGAGCCATTCAATCAGATAGGGCCCTTCATCGCGGACCGAGGTGGCACAGAGAATACGCATCTTTCATGCGTCGCGCAGATCCGGCGGCGGAGCAAGCCCCCCTCGCCCGGGCCGCGCGCCCTCAGCCGTCACGCAGGGCCTTTTTGCCGGCCATTTTCGCCAGCGTGCCGTCTTTCCACATCGCCTCATGCAGGCCGACCATCGCGATATGGCCGATCAGCAGCGCGCCAAAGACCCAGCCCAGTTCGCCATGCACCGCATCCCGAAAGTGACCATCCAGGCAATGGGCTCTTCGCGGGTCGGAAACAGCGGGAAGCCAAAGGGCGAAAAGCCGCGCCCCGAGCCGAAAGCCCGCGCCAGCGCCGCCAGCGGCACGATCAGCATCACCAGGTAAAGGATGCCATGCCCGGCTTTGGCCGCGATGCCGATGAACCCGCGCCCATGATCGGGCCGGCGCCCGGCATTCGCGAAAGCCCAGGCCACCCGGATCACGATCAGCACGAAAACCGCAGTTCCAACCGGCCCATGCGAGCCGACAATGGCGCTTTCCCTAGGCGAGACGCCAAATCCCACCTTGAGGATCATCGTCATGAACTGCCACAGCACCAGGGCCGCGATCGACCAGTGCAGCGCACGGGTCACTTTGCCATAGGCGCGGGGCGTGTCTCGCAGGGGGAGCCTCATCCGGGTCATGCTCGTTATCTGTTTCACCTGGTCTCGCAGCGCGGGTGTTCCGTTCAGGGTTCTGGCCGCGCCTTTCTTACCGCCTAAGGGATAATGCTGCACCTGCCAACCGCCAGAGGTAAAGTTGACTATTTTTCCAGGTGGCTTTATCCCGGCGCCACGAGCGTCATCCCGGCCCGCCGGACATGCCGCAAAACGCCGTCACTGTTCCGCAGGTGCGCCATGACCGAAGCCCCCCGTCCTGATGTGGCCCGTCCTGATGTGGCCCTGCCAGATGTCGCCACTCCCGAAGTTGCCGCGCCACACCAGACCTGGCCCGCAGATCTCGCAGCGCGCTACCGCGAGAAAGGGTATTGGCGCGGCGAAACCTTCGGCACCCTGTTGCGCCGGCTCGCGGCTGAACACGGGCCACGGATCGCCGTGGTCGGAGGGGAAACCCGGCTCAGCTATGCGGATCTGCTGACCGCCGCCGAGCAGGCGGCACGGGGCTACCTGGCGCTTGGCCTGCGGCCTGGTGAGCGCGTGGTGGTGCAGCTTCCGAATATCGCGGGCTTCTTTCCTTCGGTCTTTGGCCTGTTTCTGGCCGGGCTTATCCCGGTCTATGCCCTGCCCGCGCATCGTCGGACGGAGATCTCGCATTTCATCGCCCGCTCGGATGCGAAAGCGCTGGTGATCGCCGACAGCTGGGAGGGGTTTGATTACCGCGCCCTCGCCCGTGAGCTGCGCGAAGAGGCCGCAGGCCTCGAGGTCATTGTGATCGGCGAAGCGCAGGAATTCACCAGCTTCGCAGATCTTGGCGCATCAGGTGAGGGCGCATCAGATCAGGACGCAGGCGCGCTGCCTGAGACCGATCCGTCCCGGGTCGCCTTCATGCAGATTTCTGGTGGCACCACGGGGCTTTCGAAACTGATCCCGCGCACCCATGACGATTATATCTACAGCTTCCGCGAAAGCGCGGTGATCTGCGGGCTGACCCCAGACAGCGTCTATCTCTGCGCCCTGCCGGTCGCACATAATTTCCCGATGTCCTCGCCCGGCGTGTTCGGGGCGCTGTCAGTGGGCGCGAAAGTGGTGCTCTGCCCCAACCCCGCCCCCGCCACCGCCTTCCCGCTGATCGAGGCCGAGCGGGTCACCATCACCGGCCTTGTGCCGCCGCTGGCGCTTTTGTGGATGCAGGCGGCCCCCGGAAGCACGCATGACCTTTCCAGCCTCGAAGTGCTGGGCGTGGGCGGCGCGAAATTCATCCCCGAAGCGGCGGCGCGGGTGCGCCCCACTCTGGGCTGCACGCTGCAACAGGTGTTCGGCATGGCCGAGGGGCTGGTGAATTATACCCGCCTTGATGACCCGGAAGAGATCATCATCTCGACGCAGGGCCGCCCGATCAGCGAGGATGACGAGGTGCTGGTTCTGGATGATGAAGGCCAGCCGGTCGCCCCGGGCGAAGCGGGCTACCTCCACACCCGTGGCCCCTACACGATCCGCGCCTATCACAACGAGCCGGCGGCCAATGCCCGCAGCTTCACCCCCGACGGGTTCTACCGCACCGGCGACATGGTGAAGCAGCTGCCCGGCGGTTACCTGGTCGTCCAGGGCCGCGCAGGCGACCATATCAACCGCGCCGGCGAAAAGATCTCGGCCGAAGAGATCGAGGATCACCTGCTGGCCCACCCGGCGGTGTTTGACGCTGCCGTGGTCTCGATCCCGGATGCTTTCCTGGGCGAGCGCATCTGCGCCTTTGTGGTGGTGAACCCGGGCGTTGAACGGCCAAAGCCCGCCGCCGTGAAGGCCTTTGTCAGGGGGCGCGGTATCGCCGCTTTCAAAGTGCCCGATGAGGTGGTTTTCGTGACGGAATTCGCCACCACCGCCGTTGGAAAGATCAGCCGCAACAAGCTGCGCGCCGGGCTGCGCGCGCGCTATCTGGAAGAAGAAGCCGCAAAATGACTGTTTCCGGTGAGACTGTGACCCTTGAAAATATGCGGGCCGATATTGCGCGGCTGATCGACCTTGAACCCGAAGAGATCGGCAATGACGATCACCTGCCCGATCTGGGGCTGGATTCTCTCCGGCTGATGCGGCTCGTGAGCGCCTGGGAACAGGACGGGCTGAAAGTGGATTTCGCGGTCTTCGCCGAAAGCGCGACGCTCGGCGAATGGTGGGAGGCGATCTCGCACCTGCGGGCGGCTGGTTGAAATGGCACAGGATGTTCAGGACACGCGCCCGCTGACCGAGGCGCAGGAGGGGCTGTGGTATTTCCAGGCGCTCGATCCGGCCAATCCGATCCTGAATACCGGGCAATATCTCGAGCTGACCGGCGCCGCTGATCTGGCGGCTTTGCGCGAGGCGGTGGCGCGCACGGTGCAGGAGACCGAGGCGCTGCATCTGCGTTTTCGCGCGGCCCCCGCGGGCCGGAGCAATGGCTGGCCCCCGGCGGCATCACCTTGGGCGAGGTCGATCTGACGGCCCATCCGGATGCCGGGGCCGAGGCGCTGGCGCGGATGCAGGAAGACAGCGCCCGCCCCCTTGATCTGGCGCGAGAGCCGGTGGCGGCCTTTACCCTTTTCCTGCTGCCAGACCGGGTGTTTCTCTATGAACGCATCCATCACCTCGCGACAGATGGCTATGGGATGGTGCTGGTTTCGAACCGGATCGGCGAACATTACGGCCATCTGACCGGCGCAGGGCCGGCGCCGCTGCCCTTCCCGCCGCTGGCGCGCGCGGAAGACGAGGATGCGGCTTACCGCACCGGCCCGCGCCGGGCGGCGGATGCGGCCTGGTGGAAGGCAGAGATGACCGGCGCGCCTGTGGTGACAAGCCCGGGCACGCTTGCGGGCGAACGCGCTGTCAGCGCCCATGATTTCCGCCGCGAAAGCCTCTGGCTGCCGGGCACGCTGACCAGACGGCTGGCGGCGTTCTCCGAGGAACATGACCTCGGCTGGCCCGATGTGCTGACCGCTTTGACCGGCGCCTGTCTCGCGCGCTGGTCGGGGGTGGATGGTGGCGGGGGCGAGGCGGTGATCGGCATGCCCTTCATGGCGCGGATGGGACGAAAGATCGCCCGGCTGCCCTGTATGGCGATGAACGTCCTGCCGCATCGGATCCGCCCCGAGGAAGAGGCACCGCTGGCGGAATGGCTGGCAAGCGAGGCGAGGCGGATGCGCGAGGCGCGCAAACACGGGCTGTACCGCTCGGAACAGCTGCGCCGCGATCTGGGGCTGATTGGCGGGGTAAGGCGGCTGCACGGGCCGCTGGTCAATGTGCAGCCCTTTGACCGGCCTCCGGTTTTCCCGGGGCTGGATTGCAGGCTGCATATTCTGGGCGCCGGCGCGGTCGAGGATCTGACCTTTACCTTCCGGGGCGATCCCGATGCGGGGATCCTTTTTGAGACCGACAGCAATCCAGGCCTGTACAGTCCCGATGAGACACAGGGTCATGCATTGCGGCTGGTGGCTTTCCTGGAAGGAGCACTTGCGGCAGAGCGGCTGCGGGATGTGCCTTCGGCCAGCCCGGCAGAGATCGCGGCGCAGGAGGCAAGAGCGGCGGCGAGCCGTTGTGATTTGCCGGACACCACGCTGACCGACCTGATTGTTGCACAGATGCAGGCGACACCAGAGGCGCCGGCGCTGCGTTTCGGCGCGACAGGGTTGAGCTACGCCCAGCTTGATGTGGCGAGTGCCGCACTTGCGGCTAAACTGCGCGCGCGGGGCGCCGGTCCGGAACGGATCGTCGCAGTGGCGATCGAACGGTCGCTGGAACTCTCAGTGGCGCTGATCGCGATCCTGCGGGCCGGGGCCGCCTGGCTGCCGCTCGACCCCGATCACCCGCCAGAGCGCCTGGCCCGGATCATCGCCATGGCACAGCCGGTGCTGGTCATGACCAGCGAGGCAATCGCGCCGCTGCTGCCGCAGGATGCCCCGCTTTTCCGGCCTGTGGACTGGCCTGCAGACCGTGCCACAGACTGGCATGAAATCTGGCCCGCAGATTTGCCCCGAAATCAGACGGCCGGCCCGATCCTGAATCCCGGCTCAGGCCCGGGCGACAGCGGTGCGACAGCGGTGAAGCATCCCGGCTCTGCCGGGATGCTTCCGGGGGGGGCAGGGGGGGCTCTGCCCCCCCTGCCCCCCCCCGCGCCAGGCCCTCAGGCCGCAGCGCCACGGGCCAAAGGCGGCCCGGCCAGCACTGAAATCGCGCGGGAAACAGCGGTCCATTTTGGTGCCGCAACCCTCTCACCCGCGCTCTCCGAAACTCCGGCACCCGCCGCCTCCGGTGACGGCCTCGCCTATGTCATCTACACCTCCGGCTCTACCGGCGAGCCAAAAGGTGTGATGATCGAACACCGCGCCATCGTGAACCGCCTGCTCTGGATGCGTGATCACTACGGCATCGGCCCCGGCGACCGCATCCTGCAAAAGACCCCTGCAACATTCGACGTCTCGGTCTGGGAGTTCATCCTCCCCTATATTTCAGGTGCCGAACTGGTCATGGCGCCCCCTGACGCCCATCGCGACCCGTCGGAAATCGCACGGCTGATCCGCGACCACCGGATCACCACGCTGCATTTCGTGCCCTCGATGCTCTCGGCCTTCCTTGCCGCACCCGCCTCAGAGGGCCTCGCCATCCGCCGCACCTTCTGTTCCGGCGAAGAGCTCACCGCCGATCAGCGCGCGCGCTTTCACCGCCGCATCACCGGCGAATTGCACAATCTTTACGGGCCGACCGAGGCTGCGGTCGATGTTTCCTTCTGGCCCGCAACGCCAGAGGACCAGTCCAACCCGCTGCCGATTGGCTGGCCGGTCTGGAACACCTCTTTGCCGGTGCTGGATGAATACCTGCGCCCGGTGCCTGCCGGGATGCCCGGCAATCTTTACCTCGGCGGCGTGCAGCTGGCGCGCGGCTATCTTGGCCGCCCGGATCTGACAGCCGAGCGATTCATCGAAGACCCGCGCCACCCCGGCCAGCGGCTCTATGCCACCGGAGATGTTGCGAAAACCCGGGCTGATGGGGCGGTTGTCTATCTCGGGCGCTCGGATCACCAGGTCAAGATCCGGGGTCTCCGGATCGAGCTGGGTGAGATCGAGGCCGCGATCATGGCGACCGGTCAGGCGCGCGAATGCGTGGTGCTGGCGCGCGAAGACCGCGCCGGGGAAAAGCGCCTCGTGGCCTATCTTGTGCCCGAGCTGGCACCCGAGACCGGCACGGCGGCAGACTACCGGCCGGGCAGTCTTGCGCCTTTGCTCGCAGCCCGCCTGCCCGCTTACATGGTGCCTGCGGCCGAGATCGCGCTGACCGCTCTTCCCGTCACATCGAACGGCAAGCTTGACCGCAAAGCACTGCCTGCACCCGAATTTACCGCCTCGGGCCGCGCGGCCGGGACCGGGGCCGAGCGCCTTCTCGCCCGGCTCTATGCCGAGGTCCTGCATCTCGACGCCCCGGCCCCGGCCGAGGCCGATTTCTTCGCGCTTGGCGGCGACAGTCTGTCGGCCGTGCGCCTCGCGCTGCGGATTGAGGAAGAGACCGGGCGCGCGCCTGGGCTTGGCACGATTTTCGGCGCGCCGGTCCTTGATATGCTGGCGGCAACGCTCGACGCGGCTGGACCGACCGATGACGGGCTCAGGTCACTGATCCGGCTGGCGCAGGGCAACCCCGGCAAAGCGCCTCTGTTCCTGATCCATCCCGCAGGCGGGCTTGGCTGGGGCTATCGCGCCCTCGCCCGTGCGCTTGCGCCTGACCGCGCGGTCTATGCGGTACAGCATCCGGGGCTTGATCCGGCGCAGCCGCTGCCCGACAACCTCGGGGCCCTGGCGGCGGATTACGCGGCGCTGGTGGCGCAGGCACAGCCCGAAGGCCCGATCCACCTTGCGGGATGGTCTGTGGGCGGCATCATCGCCCAGGAAATGGCGGTGGAGCTGGCGCGAACGGGCCGTGAGCCCGGGCTCGTGGCGCTGCTCGACAGCTATCCGACCGATGTCTGGCGCGACGAGCCGGAACCCGATCCGGCGGCCGCACTCAGGGCGCTGCTGGCAATTGCCGGGCATGACCCCGAGGCGCATCGTGACCTCGACAGCCGGGACAAGGTGGTCGCGTTCCTGCGCGCCGGAGACAGCGCCATGGGCGCCCTGCCCGAAGAAGTGCTCAATGGTGTCGTGCGGCTGGTGACGGATACCAATCGTCTGGTGCGCAGCCATCAGCAGCGGCAGTTCGCAGGCCAGATCACCCATATTCGCGCCGGGCACGACCATGCCGGGCGCGATCTCACCGCCGCGCTCTGGGCGCCCTATGTCGGCCAGACAGAGATACTGGAAGTCCCGTTCCTGCATTCGGAGATGATCTCGCCCGCCGCAGTTGCCCTGATCGCACCGGAACTGGCAAAACGGATGGGCTGACCGCCCCTCCGCTTCAGCCCATTCGCTTCAGCCCAGTGCGAAAGGCAGCGCGAGCGGCAACGATCCCGCGATGGTCTGGATATGCGCGTGATCGGGCAGAACATGGATTTCCGGCGCGAAACCGGGATGTTCGGCGAGGCCCTTCACGAAATCCATCGTCGCAGGCGCGGGCCCGTCGGGCGGCGGGCCAGAGGCGCCGCTGCGCTTTTCCTTATCGCCCAGTGCCATCATCAGCGCCGGAGGGGTGTCGAGCTTTGCTGCCCCCGCCGCAACCCGGCGGATCAGATCCTCATCCCACCAGATCGACGGGCTGATCGCGGCATAGCGTGCAAAAGCCGAAGGCCGCGTCAGCGCCGCGTAAAGCGTGAAGAGCCCGCCGAAGGAATGGCCCCAGAGGCTGCGGCGCGCGGGGTCGACCGGCAGGCCATCTTCCGCCGCCAGACGCAGATCGCCGGTCAGCCGGTCGAGAAACTGCGCCGCGCCCCCTGCCATCCGCCCCTCATGGACATGATCCGGCCGGATCCCGTCCCCCGGCCCGTCCGTCGCCGTAAAGTCCGGCGCGGTGAAATCCAGCGTCCGGCGCTCGCGCGAGAACTGGCGGTCGGTATCATACCCCACCCCCACCAGCATCAGCCCGGGCACCAGCGCCAGATGGTCTTCCGTCAGGAAATCAAAGGCCGCATTGCCGTCGAGCATATACAGCACCGGCCAGCCCGCCGCCGGCGCCATGCCCTTCGGGACCGCGAGATAAAGCCGGTGGCCTGGCCCGGTCTTCACGGTTTTTTGCGACAGGCTGTGGCTGGGAAGATCGGCGTCCATGATCTTCAGCTCTGCCGGTTTTCGGGCATGATCGGGGCCGGTCTTGCCGTTTACAGACATGGTATTCTTCCTCTGGCAGGGGAAAACACAGCAATCGCGCCACATCAGCCGCCGATAACCGCGGCAGGCACATAGTCAGGCGCATCCTCCTCTGCCAGTTAGCCCCGGGCGAATTAGTTGACAATCCCTCTCAAGAATATACTGCTGCACCGGAAGACCGGCGTCAGACCGGATGGGGGCGCGGCAACAATTTCGCGGCCCGGTATCCTGTCTGACCGATTGTCTCCTGTCTGACCGATTATTGCCTGACCGATTGCAGCCCTGATGACGACACCCGGAACACCACCCGCTTCAGATCCTGCGTCCGGCCCGGTGGCCGCCGCCCCACAGCCCCCTTCCCGCGCCAGACCCGCCAGGGACCATTTCTGAGCCGATCCAGCATGATATCGAGGAGACCAATATGGCATTCCCCCCGCTGCACCGCTTTCGCGGCATTCTTGGCGCCTCTGCCCTGGCCTTTGCCGTGATGGCGGGCCCGCTGAGCGCCGAAACCATCTTTTCGGCCACAACCGACGGCTTCCCTGGCGTGGTGCGTGCCGGTGCGGTGGATCAGGGCGCGGCCGTGGTTGCGGGATCGGCCGTGTCGATCACCGGCGAGCGGATGATCCCGGGTCAGGAAATCACGCTGATGCGCGGCAATACTGTCCTGAATGAAGGCGGGCCGATCCGCGTTGGCGACGACGGAAAATTCCGCTTTGACCTCAAGCTGGACGCCAAAGCCGTGACCGGCTTGCAACCGATCCTGGTGATTGCCGAGAAGCCATCAGCCGCGACGGTGGTGGATCTGAAGATCTCGCCGGACCTTGCGACTGAAGGCGCGGATAAATTCGACATCACCAGCGCGCCGGTGACGCGTGGTCTTTATCAGCTGGCTTACAGCCCCTCGCGGCATGTGTTCTATGTCACCTCGGCGGTGGGCCGTCCGCCGGTGAAAGACTCGGCACTGTCCAAAGTCGATCCCGACACGCTGAAAGTGATCGAACAGATCACGCCCGGTGCAGAACCTGCGCCAGAAGGCAGCGCGGCCCCGGCAGTGGATGAGGATGGCCGCCCCGCGCTTTACGCGGTTTACGGTCTGGGCCTTGATGAAGCGGCGGGCCGGCTCTGGACCACCAATACCCGGCAGAACACCATCGCCGTCTACAGCGCTGATGACCTCTCGCTGGTGAAACAGTTCGAGCCGGATTTCATCGCACATCCGTTCTCGGTGCAGATCGATGAGGCGGCGGGCCGTATCTATATCTCTTCGGCGCGCTCGCCGGTGATCGAGGTGATCGATTCGAAAAAGCTCGAAAAGCTCGCGCCTTACACGATTCCCTCGCAGCTTCGCGGCGAGAGCTTTGGCACCCAGGTCATCCATTTCGACGCAGAGACCGGCAAGCTGTTCGCCGCCTCGAACGCGACGCCGGAGCTTGCGGTGATCGACACCAGAACCGGCGAGATCCGGGTGACGCCGCTGCCGGGTTCGATCGGCGCGGCTTCGGTGGCTTATGATGCGGCGGATGATCTGGTGTTCGTGGCCTCGCAAACAACCGATAACCTGCTGATCGTGAACGGCGCCGATGGCTCGGTGCTGCATGATGTCGAAACCGGGGCCGGGGCGCTTTACGTGACCTATGAGCCGAAATCGAAGCTGGCTTTCGTCGGAAACCGGGGCGCGGGCACCATCACCGTGGTCGATACCGAAGGCCAGGTCGTGGCAAATTTCGACGCCGGCAGCCTGCCCAATGAACTGGTCGCCGATGCCGAGGGCACCGTCTGGGCGGTGAACAAATCGCGCGGCGAAGATGATGACAGCGGCGACCGCATCTGGCGGATCAGACCGAAAGCCGATTAAGCGGTCCGCTGCCGCGACCGCTCTGCGACGGGGGCGGATCACCGCCCCTGTCCTCGTAAGAAAGCCGCCCGTCACAGGCATCGCGCCCCGATGCCAGAGATGTCCGGTGCCAGAGGTAACCCGATGATCCGCTTCCGCCCGCTTTCCCTGACCGCTGCGCTGCTGACAGCGCTGGCACAGCCAGCACTGGCCGAGATCCGCGCCACCGATATCCTCGGGCGCGAGGTGGTGCTTGAGGCCCCCGCGACCCGGATCGTATTGGGCGAAGGGCGGCATTTGGCGGTGCTGGGCCTCCTCCATGACGATCCGGTGGCGAAAGTGATCGGCTGGCGCACCGATAAGGGGCTCGATGAGCCGACACTGGCCGCATATCGTGCGAAATTCCCCGCGATTGACGCGATCCGCCCGGTCGGCACCGGCAATCGCGAAATCTCGGTCGAGACGATCATCTCGCTTGATCCCGATCTGGTGGTGCTTTCGCTGATGGACGAAGGCAATCCGGCGATGGAGCGCGCCCGTGACCAGATCGAGGCTGCCGGTATCGCCGTCGCCTATGTCGATTTCTTCGCGCATCCGCAGGAAAACTCGATCCCGTCGCTGCGGCTTTTGGGCGAGCTGACCGATGGCACCGCCCGGGCGGAAGAGTTCGCCGAATTCTACGAGACCCGGCTGAAGCGGATCCGCGACCGGCTCGCGGATCCTGCGATCAGACGGCCACGCGTCTTCTTCCATGTCCATGCCGCGCCCACGAATTGCTGTTCGACCGTTGGATCAGGGGTGTTTCGCGATTTCATCGAGACGGCGGGTGGCGCGAATATCGGGTCTGACGTGGTGCAGGGGGTGCTGGGGAATGTCAGCCTCGAATTCCTGATCGGCGCCGATCCTGAGTTTTATGTCGCGACCGGCGGCGATCACATGCGGGCGCGCGGCGGCCTGGTGCTGGGGTCGGATATCACCGCGCCAGAGGCGCGCGAAAGTTTCGACGCGCTGATTGGCGCCACCGGGTTCAACGCGCTGACCGCCGTGGCCGAAGGCCGCGCTTACGGGGTCTGGCATCTCTTCAACGACACGCCGAGCCATATCGCGCTGATCGAATATCTCGCAAAAGCCTTCCACCCGGACCTTTTCGAAGATGTCGCCCCCGCAGCGACGCTGAACGAAATCGAGACCCGTTTCTCGCCGGTTCAGGTGCCCGGGACCTGGTGGATTTCGGAAGAGACCTGATCCAGCATGTCCGGCTCCGAACTTCTTGACCGCTATCACCGGCAAAACCGCCGCCGTGCCGCCCTGGTGGGGGCAATGGCGGTGTTCGCGCTGATCGCGGTGCTGGTCGATCTGACCACCGGCCCTTCGGGCCTGCCTTTGTCCGAGACGATCCGGGCGCTGAGCGGGGGTGATGTGCCGCGCGGCACCTCGGTGATTGTCTGGCAGGTGCGCCTGCCCGTGGCCGTCATGGCGCTGCTTGTCGGAGCCGCCCTGGCGCTCGCGGGGGCAGAGATGCAGACGGTGCTGGAAAATCCGTTGGCCGAGCCTTTCACGCTGGGGGTTTCCGCGGCCGCAGCGCTTGGCGCCGGGGTGGCGATTGTGCTGGGGCTGACGATCCCTTTCCTGCCGCCCGCCTGGGGGATCACCGCGAATGCCTTCCTGTTCTCGCTGGGGGCGCTTGGGCTTTTGCAGCTGATGGGGCGGCTGCGGGGTGGCGGGCCGGAAGTGCTGATCCTGTTCGGGATCGCGCTGAACTTCACCGCCGCCGCCTTTCTGTCGCTGTTGCAATTCGTCGCCTCGGCTGAGGATCTGCAACAACTGGTGATCTGGACCATGGGCAGCCTCCAGGCCGTCAACTGGGGCTCGGTCACGATCCTTGCGCTGGTCATCGCCGTGACTGTGCCCTTCGCGCTGATGGCGTCCTGGAAGCTGACCGCGCTTCGACTGGGCGAGGAACAGGCGCGCGGCTTTGGCGTCGATGTCACCGCTTTGCGCCGCTGGGCGCTTTTGCGCGTCAGCCTGCTCGCCGCCACCGCCGTGTCTATGGTGGGCGTGATCGGGTTCATCGGCCTTGCCGGCCCGCATATCGCGCGGATGCTGGTGGGCGAGGATCACCGTTTCCTGCTGCCCGCCAGCATTTTCACCGGCGCACTTCTGATGTCCGCCGCCTCGACGCTCTCGAAACTGCTGATCACCGGCACTTTGCTGCCCGTGGGGCTTGTGACCTCACTGATCGGCCTGCCGGTCTTCTTCTGGCTGATCCTGCGCGGGAGGTCTGCGCGATGAGCCTGGTGCTGCACGATGTTTCCACGGGCTATGGCCGCCGCCGTGTGATTGCGGGGCTGAGCCTGCCTGATCTGCGGTCGGGCGAGGTCACGACCCTTGCCGGACCGAACGCTGCCGGAAAATCGACGCTGCTGAAGGCGATTGCCGGCCTTGCACCTTTCACAGGCCAGATCGCGCTGGACGGTCAGGACCTCGCGCAGCTGAGCGCCCCTGCCCGGGCAAAAATCGTGGGCTTCATGCCGCAAAGCCTGCCCTCGGGCGCCTCGCTCAATGTGCTGGAAACCGTGATCACCGCGCTTCGCGCCAGTGGCGAACGCGCCGTGACCGAGCCGCCCGAGACCCGCGCTATGGCGGTGCTGTTGCGCCTCGGGATCGACCATCTCGCGCTGGCGGGGCTGGATCAGCTGTCGGGCGGGCAGCGCCAGATGGTGAGCCTTGCGCAAGCCATCGTGCGCGCGCCGCGCCTTTTGCTGCTGGACGAGCCGACCTCGGCTTTGGACCTCGCGCGTCAGGTACGGCTTTTATCCGAGGTGCGCCGCATCGCAGCCGAAGGCCGGATCGTGCTGACCGTGTTGCACGATCTCGCGCTGGCGGCGCGCTGGTCGGACCGGATCGCGATCCTGCACAAAGGCGGCCTTTACGCCTTTGGCCCGCCCGCCGAAGTCGTGACCCCCGCCATGCTGGCGGAGGTTTACGGCGTCATAGCCAGGGTCGAGCGCTGCAGCCAGGGTCATCTGATGGTGCAGATCGACGGCGAGATGCCAGCGAGAGATCCGGCGAATAATCCCGGTGAAACTGCGGGGGATGCGCGCAGAAGATGACCGAAATCTGCCTCAGCCTCCCCCCGCGCCGGACGGGTGGTCTCGCACGTCTCAGCAGGATGGTGCTGCGGCTGGAAAAGGGGATCGGCGCCCTGCTGGTCGCACTGATCTTTCTGGCGATGGTCGCGGGCGCCGCCTCGGGCTGGCTGCGCCGTCCGCTGGCCTGGACCGATGAATTTGCCGTGCATCTGATGGTCTGCCTCGCCTTTCTCGGCGCCTCGATGGCGATTGCGCTAGGCCAGCATATGACGGTCGGGCTTTTGCCCGAGGCGCTGAGCCCGAAGAACCGCGCCCGTCTCGCGCTGGTCAATGATCTGGCGCTGCTGGTTTTTCTGATCGTGATGGCGGTGATCATCTGGCGCTGGCTGGATCTGCCGGGCCTGATCCGCGCCGGATCGGGCGCCGCGCTGGCGCAGGAGACCTTCAGCTTCATCTATACCGACCCGACCCAGACGCTGGGGTGCGGAAAATCTGGTTCTGGCTGGTGATGCCGGTCACCACGCTGACCTCGATCCTGCATGTCCTGGCGCAGATTGCCGCTGACCTGACCACGCTGAGAGAGCTGCCATGATCGCGGGTCTGTCTTTCACCGTCCTGTTGCTGATGGGCGCGCCGATTGCCTTTCTGCTGGTCGCGACCACGCTGATCCTGATTGTGGCTTCCGGGAATGAGGTTCTTCTGACCGGCTTTCCGCAACAGCTCTTCGCCGGGATCGAGAGCTATTCGCTGCTGACGCTGCCGCTCTTCATCCTGCTGGGCGAGCTGATGGGCGCGGGTGGCATCGGGCGCCGTCTTTTCGCGCTGGCGGCTGCGCTGATCTGGCCGCTGCGCGCAGGTCTCGCCTATATCAATCTGCTGGCGAACCTGATGATGGCCTCGGTGCTCGGATCGACCGTGGCGCAGCTCACGATCATGTCGCGCCTTGCCGTCCCCGAGATGGAGCGCGGCGGCTATCCGAAAGATGTATCAGCCTCTGTCACAGCCGCCGGAGGCCTGCTGGCGCCGGTGCTGCCGCCTTCGATGAACCTGATCGTCTTTGCCGCCGTGGCGCAGCTGCCGGTCGACCAGCTGTTTCGCGCGAGCCTTTTGCCCGGCCTCGCGCTGGCCGCGAGTTTCGCCGCCGTGATCGCCTGGCTCGGCTGGCGGTTCAACCTGCCGAAAACCGGCCGGATGGCGCTGAATGCCCGCCTCATCGCCCTGCGCGACGCGCTGCCCGCGCTGATCATCCCCGGCGTGGTGGTAGGCTCGATCCTCGGCGGCTTTGCCACGCCGACGCAATCGGCGGCACTGGCCTCGCTGGCCACGGTGCTGATCGGGCTGCTTGTTTACCGCGAGATGCGGATCCCGGACCTTGCCCCGGCGCTGGTGCGCACTGCCGTCACCTCGGGCGCGGTGCTGTTTCTGGTGGCCGGCGCGCAGATCATCGGCTGGGTGCTGACCTATGGCAATCTGCCCGCCGAGGCCGCGCGTCTGATCCAGGACCTCGCCCATTCGCCGCTGATGTTCCTGATCCTGCTGAATATCCTGCTGCTTTTGCTGGGCACCGTGCTGGAGCCGATCCCCGGCATCATCCTCACCGCGCCGGTGCTGCTGCCGGTCGCAACCGATGTCTATGGCATCTCGCCCACCGCATTCGGTGTGATCCTGTGCCTCAACATGGCGCTTGGCCTGCTGACCCCGCCGGTGGGCGCCGGGCTTTACACGGCGTCCCTGATGACCGGGGTGTCCTCCACGCGCCTCTCCTGGCTTCTCACCCCTTTCTTCATCGCGACCCTTGCGGTTCTCGCCGGGCTGACCGTGATCACCGCGCTGCAATCCACCATGACCGGAGGCTGATATGGCATTCCTGCGCCCGACACCCCTCGCCCTCGCGCTTTTCGCCCTCGCAAGCCCCGCCGGGGCCGAAGACCTGCGCATCGGCCTGATCACGCCGCCGCCGCATCAATGGACCCGCTCGGCCAATCACCTCGCCGGGGAACTTAACACCGCAACCGATGGCCGTCTGAACCTCGCGATCTTCCCCTCGGGCCAGCTCGGCAATGAGGCGCAGATGCTGCAACAGCTGCAATCGGGCGCGCTGGATCTTGCCTTCCTGACGGTCGGAGAGCTGAGCAATCGCGACGGGAATTTCGGCATCCTGACCGCGCCTTACCTCGTCGACACGGCCACACAGGCCGCGACATTGCTCGAAGGCCCGACCGCCACCGGGCTGCAGGACAATCTCGCAGCCCTCGGTCTGCACGGGCTGGGCTATGGCATGGCGGGAATGCGGATCGTCCTGCTCGCCAGACCGCTGGAAGACGGCGGCACGGTCGCAGGCCGCAAGATCCGCACCGTGCCGCTGGCGCAGGAGCTCGACTTCTGGACCCGTGCCGGTGCCGCCCCCACGCCCCTGCCGCTGCCGGACCTGTTCGACGCCTATACGAATGGCCAGATCGACGGCATGCAGCTGGATTTCGAGGGCACGTTCAACAACCGCTTCCATGACTATTCCGCCGTGGTGCTGGATACCGAACATATGATCTTCCCGATGGTTGCTGTCGCCTCGGCGCGGAAATGGAAAAGCTACAGCGAAGAAGACCGCGCCGTGATCACCCGGCTCGTTGCCGCCGAGACCGCACAGATCCGCGCCGTCTATCCGCAGATCGACGCCGATTACCGCGCGAAGCTCATTGAGGCCGGCGCCAATGTCGTAAAACCCGGGCCAGAGATCTTCGGCGATGCGGTGACGGGCTGGTACGAGGCCTGGCGGGAAAAAACGCCGCTGCTGATCCAGCTGGAAACGGAAGCCAAAGCGATCAGAGAATAGGCTCAAGCCCCGCCATGGCGGGGCTTTCAATCTGGCAGGATAGTCAGGCGATGGTCAGGCGATGGTCAGCCCGGGGGCGCCATCGCCAACCTCGCCAATCACTGCCGCCGCCTCGAAACCCTCCTCCCGGAAGATCCGCAACACCTCGGCCACCGCCTCCGGCGCGCAGGCAACCAGCAACCCGCCCGAAGTCTGCGGATCGGTCAGCAGCACCTGATCCACCTTCGACATTTCCCGCGCGAAGGCGATCTCGGCGCCATAGCTCGCCCAGTTCCGCCCTGAGGCACCGGTGATGAACCCGGCTTCCGCCAAAGCCACCGCATCCGTCAGGACCGGCACCGAGGCCCAGTCGATGCGGATCCCCTTCCCCGCGCCGCGCGACATCTCAAGCCCATGGCCCCCAAGCCCGAAGCCGGTCACATCGGTCATCGCATGAACCCCCGCCAGCCGCGCGAGCCGCGGCCCCGGCGTGTTCAGCTTCGTCGTCGTCGCGATCATCTGCGCATAGCCCGCAGCGCTCAGCTTTTCCTTCTTCAGCGCCGCCGAATAGACGCCCACGCCCAGCGGCTTGCCGAAAACCAGCACATCGCCGGCCTGCGCAAGCGCATTCTTCTTCACATGCGCCGGATCGACCACGCCCAGAGCCACCAGCCCGTAAATCGCCTCGACCGAGTCAATCGTATGGCCGCCGGCAATCGGGATCCCCGCCGCCCGGCAGGCCTGTGATCCGCCTTCAAGGATCCGGCCGATGGTCTCAACCGAGAGCACATTGATCGGCATCCCCACCAGGGCCAGCGCGAAGATCGGCGTCGCCCCCATCGCATAGACATCCGAGATCGCATTCGTCGCCGCGATCCGCCCGAAATCCACCGGGTCGTCGACGATCGGCATGAAGAAATCGGTGGTCGCGACGATCGCCTGATGCTCGTTCAGCTGATAGACCGCCGCATCATCCGAGGTCTCGATGCCCACCAGCAAAGCCTCCGGCACCGGCAGTGCAGAGGTGCCGCGCAGGATCCCCGAAAGCACGCCGGGCGCGATCTTGCAGCCACACCCGCCGCCATGGGACAGTGAGGTCAGGCGCGGTTCGGGCTGCGGGGTCTGCATCTGGGTCATGGCTGTCACCTCTCAATCTGGGCGGACCTCCGGACAGGCCCCTCAATGGGCGCGGCATACGCGCCATCGCCGGTCCCGGGGCTGCAAAACACCCCCGTATCCCAGCCGCATCCTGACTTTGCCAGTCCCGCTCCGCCGGGGCAAGTATGCGGAAAGGACAAGCCGGCCAGCCCTGCCATTTCACCTTGAAAGACTGGCCCCGAAACCTGCCAGAAACCGGTTTTTCAGGTCATCTGACCGGCGCGCCAATCGTTATGTACACCAGGAAATAACGTGTTTTCCTTGACTTCCCTGATCTTAGACCGGACCATTTGTCTTATCTATGACGTGATTGAAGCAACCCATCGCGCGCGGATCCGGCCGGCACCCTGCCCGCCAGGCACAAGCGCAGACAGGTAGTAAAAGGAGGGGTCACATGAATATCGACCTTTCGCGCCGCAGCTTTATCAAGCTGTCAGGGGCGGGGGTGGCAGCAACGTCTCTGGCAGCCATGGGCTTCCATGAGGCCGAGGCAGCAGAGGCCGCGCATGTGCGCGATTTCAAGCTGGCCACCATGACCGAAACCCGCAATATCTGCACCTATTGCTCGGTCGCCTGCGGCGTCATCATGTATTCCAAAGGGGATCTGGCCGCCGGCGAAAAAGCCGAGCTGATCCATATCGAAGGCGATGCCGACCACCCGACCAACAAGGGCACGCTCTGCCCAAAGGTGCGGCGCTTAAGGATTACGTCAAGGCCGAGACCCGCCTGACCCATCCGCGCCTCCGCCGCCCCGGCTCGGACAGATTCGAGGAAATCTCCTGGGATGAGGCCTTCGACAAAATCGCCCGCGCCGTCAAAGACGACCGTGATGCGAACCTGATCGAGAAGAATGCCGATGGCGTCCAGGTCAACCGTCTGACCACCACCGGCTATCTGGCGGCCTCGGCCACCACCAATGAAACGGCCTGGGCGACCTGGAAAGTGGTCCGCTCGCTGGGCATTGTAGGTTTCGACAACCAGGCGCGCGTCTGACACGGCCCCACGGTGTCCAGTTTGGGCCCGACATTTGGCCGTGGAGCGATGACAAACTCCTGGACCGATATCAAGAATACCGACCTCGTCGTCATCATGGGTGGCAACGCCGCCGAAGCGCATCCCTGTGGCTTCAAATGGGTGACCGAGGCCAAGCACCATCGCGGTGCGAAACTGATCGTGGTGGACCCGAGGTTCAACCGGTCGGCCTCTGTCTCGGATTACTATGCACCGATCCGTCCCGGATCTGACATCGCTTTCCTGATGGGGGTGATCCGCTGGTGTATCGAGAATGACAAGGTGCAGTGGGATTATGTCCGCAACTACACCAATGTCGGATATCTGGTGCGCGAAGACTTCGGCTGGGCCGATGGCATGTTCACCGGCTATAATGAAGAGACCCGCAGCTACGACCAGACCAGCTGGGAATATGAGCTGGGCGAGGATGGCTATGTCATCACGGATGAGACACTGACGCATCCGCGCTCTGTCTGGCAGCTGATGAAGAAGCATGTCGAGATCTACACGCCTGAATTTGTAGAGAATGTCTGCGGCACGCCGAAGGATCGCTTCCTGAAGATCTGCGAGATGATCGGCGAGACCTCTTCGCCGACAAAGACCATGACCTCGATGTATGCGCTTGGCTGGACCCAGCATTCCAAAGGCTCGCAGAACATCCGTGGCATGGCGATGTTGCAGCTGCTTCTGGGCAATATCGGGGTGCCGGGTGGCGGGATGAACGCCTTGCGCGGGCATTCCAATATCCAGGGTCTGACTGACGTTGGTCTGATGTCGAACCTGATCCCCGGCTATCTTGCGATGCCACGGGAGACAGAGCCCGATTTCCAGACCTATATGTCGACACGCGGCAACAAGCCGCTGCGCCCGAACCAGATGAGCTACTGGCAGAACTACGGCAAGTTCATGGTTTCCTTCATGAAGGCGCTGTGGGGTGACAAGGCGACAGCTGAGAACGGCTGGGGCTATGACTGGCTGCCGAAGCTCGACATCGCGCAATATGACGCGATGCGAATGTTCAACATGATGAAGAATGGCGAGGTGAATATCTACTTCTGCCAGGGCTTCAACCCGATCCTGTCTTTCCCCAACCGGGGCAAGATGACCGAGGCGTTTTCCAAACTTAAACTCCTCGTGGTGATGGACCCGCTGGCGACCGAAACCGCCGCCTTCTGGGAAAATCACGGCATTTACAACGATGTGGATAGCGCCAGCATCCAGACCGAGGTGCTGGAACTGCCGACCACCTGTTTCGCCGAAGACGAGGGCGCGACGGTGAATTCGGGGCGCTGGCTGCAATGGCACTGGGCGGGGGCGACCCCTCCCGGTGAGGCGCGGACCGATGTCTGGATCATGACGCAGATCTATCAGCGGATCAAAGCGCTCTATGAGGCAGAGGGCGGCAGATCGCCCGAACCGGTTCTGAACCTCGCCTGGGATTACGCGGATCCCGAAGAGCCCACCGCAGCTGAACTGGCGATGGAGCTTAACGGCCGCGCGCTGACCACGCTTTACGACGCCACCGACCCGACGAAAGTCGTGCTGGAGGCGGGGAAGCAGGTCTCGGGCTTTGGGCAGCTCCGGGATGACGGCTCCACGATGGGCGCCTGCTGGATCTATGCCGGCTGCTTCACCGAGGACGGCAATATGATGGCGCGGCGCGACAACAGCGACCCGTCCGGCATGGGGGTGTTCCAGCAATGGTCCTTCGCCTGGCCGGCCAATCGCCGCGTGCTCTACAACCGCGCGTCTTGTGACCTTGACGGCAAGCCCTGGGATCCGTCCCGCGTGCTGATCGAGTGGAATGGCGAGAAATGGGTCGGCCCGGATATCCCGGATATCGCCGTCACCGCCAAACCGCGCGAGGTCGGGCCCTTCATCATGAACCCGGAAGGCACCAGCCGTTTCTTCAGCCGCAAGCTGATGCGCGACGGCCCCTTCCCGACCCATATGGAGCCGTTCGAAAGCCCGATCGCCAATCCGCTCAACCCGGAAATGCGCGGCAACCCCGTGGCCCGCGTCTTCCCGGATGACATGGCGAATATGGCCACCAGCGCCGAATTCCCGCTGGTTGCCACCTCTTACCGTCTCACCGAGCATTTCCATTACTGGACCAAGCACAACTATGTGAATGCGGTGAATCAGCCTGAATTCTTCGTGGAAATCAGCGAAGAACTGGCGGCGGAAAAGGGGATCAAAAAGGGCGGCATGGTCAGGGTCTGGTCAAAACGCGGCCAGGTCTGGGCGAAGGCGGTGGTGACGAAACGGATCCGTCCGATGATCTGCGACGGCAAACCCGTTCATGTCGTCGGCATCCCGATCCATTGGGGGTTCAAAGGTGCGGCGAGGAAGGGCTTTGGCCCCAATACGCTTGGCCCCTTTGTCGGCGACGCCAATATCGAGACGCCCGAATTCAAGGCGTTCCTTGTCAATATCGAACCCGCATCGGAGGGCCTGGCATGACCGAACGCGCCCCTCAACCCACCACGGCGGCGGCGAACCCTCCGGTTCAGCCGCTCGCCTCAAACCTGCTTCCCTCGGATGTCGTGCGCATTTCGGCCACCGCCAATGTGCCCGCGCCCGAGCGGCAGCTCGACAAGGTGGCAAAGCTGATCGATGTGTCGAAATGCATCGGCTGCAAGGCCTGCCAGTCGGCCTGTATCGAGTGGAACGACACCCATCCGGCTATCGAAGAAAATGTGGGGGTCTATGAGAACCCCCATGATCTGACGCCGGAAATGTTCACGCTGATGCGCTTTTCCGAATATGAAAACCCGCAAGGCGATCTGGAATGGCTGATCCGCAAGGATGGCTGCATGCATTGCGAGGATCCGGGCTGTCTGAAAGCCTGCCCGGCGCCTGGTGCCATCGTGCAATATTCCAACGGCATCGTTGATTTCGTGTCCGCGAATTGCATCGGCTGCGGCTATTGCGTTTCCGGCTGCCCCTTTGACGTGCCGCGGATCCATCAGACCGCGCATGTGTCGAAAAAATGCACGCTCTGTTCCGACCGGGTTGCGGTGGGGCAAGGGCCGGCCTGTGCGAAAGCCTGTCCGACCCAGGCCATCACCTTCGGCACAAAGGAAAGCCAGATCGCGCTGGCCAATGAACGGATCGAGGATCTGAAATCGCGCGGTTACGCCAATGCCGGGCTTTACGATCCGCAAGGCGTGGGCGGCACGCATGTGATGTATGTGCTCCATCATGCCGATAAGCCCGCTTTACGCCGGGCTGCCGGATGATCCGCGCATCTCGCCGGTGGTGGAAAGCTGGAAAGGTGCCACCAAGACCGTCGGCCTTGCCGCTATCGGTCTGGCTGCGGCAGGGGCGGTGCTGCATGGGCTCTTCTCGAAGGGCAATACCGTTACCGCCGAGGAAGAGCATGAGGCCGAAGAGCTGGTGGTGAAGACCGCAGCGGTTCAGCCCGAGAACCGGGAGGAGCTGTGATGTCCCATCAGTATTCCGCCCCCGGCGACCATATCGAAAGCACGAAACCGGTGACGGTCAGCCGTTACCGGGGCATCACGCGGCTGAACCACTGGGTCACGGCCGTGTCGCTGATCCTGCTGGCGATCTCGGGGCTGGCACTGTTCCACCCGTCTTTGTTCTTCCTCTCGGGCCTGTTCGGCGGTGGCCAGGTGGTGCGCTGGCTGCATCCGGCCATCGGGATCGTGCTGTTTCTCAGCTTCTTCCTCTTGTTTTTGCAGATGTGGAAGCTGAACCTGCCGAGACGCGAAGACGCGACCTGGGTCGCGCATATCGGTGATGTGGTCCAGGGCAATGAGGATAAGCTGCCCGAGCTTGGCAAATACAATGCCGGGCAGAAATTCGTCTTCTGGGCGATGACCGGGCTGATCCTCCTGCTGATCCTCACCGGGCTGATGATCTGGGAGAAACAGGTACATCTGTGGAGCGACTACGCCCCATGGGCGGCCACGATCCCGGCGCGGCGCATCGCCCTTCTGGTCCATGCGCTCTCTGCCGTGGGGATCATCCTTGTGTTCATCCTGCATGTCTATGCGGCGATCTGGACCCGGGGCACGCTGCGCGCGATGACGACGGGCAGCGTGACCGGCGGCTGGGCCTTCCGCCATCACCGCAAATGGCTGCGGGAGCTGGCGAAGAACCGCAAAGCCCCCGATAATCATAACACCCGGCGGAGTGATCCGCCGGCCCTCTCCCCGGCCCGTCCCCGGTCCGGGGAGGATAAAATGCGGCCGGAGAGACCCATGACCAATGACATCCAACCCGACCCTTCGGTCATCGGCGGCGTCCCCGAGGCGCCGTTCGCATTCCTGCCCGACCCGGTCGCGGTCTTTACCCGCCGCGCCGGGCGCTTCGCCTTTCTGGCCCAGACCAGCCGGCTTGCTCCCTACCTGACATTCCTCGCAGAGCTCACAGAGATCCAGGCCCGGCTGGCGAAATCCGGCCCTGCGCCGGTGATCGCGCCGGACCAGCTGGCGCGGGCCAGGGCGGCACAGATGCCGCCCATCGACCGCGCCGCGCTGGCGGCTGATCCCGCCTTGCACCAGCTGCTGGCGCGGCTTTGCGAGGCCGCCGCCCGCATCACCATGCCAGACCCCGCCCGCACCGCACTTGAGGCGGTGACGGCGGCGGATGAGGGGGATCGGACCTGGCTCTTAACCAATGCGCTGGCGGGCGAGATCCCCGAAGACAGCGCCGCGCCGCATCTCTTCGCCTCGGCCGCCGTGCAGGTTTATCTTGCGCGTCTCGCCGCCGGGCTGGCGGTGGAAAACCTGCGCCCGATCCGCACCGGCATCTGCCCCGCATGCGGCGGGCGACCGGTCTCGTCGCTGGTCACCTCGACCCCGGGGATCGAGAGCATCCGCTACGCGGTCTGTTCGGGTTGCGCTACGCAATGGAATGAGGTTCGCATTCATTGTCTCGCCTGCGGCACCAATAAAGGGCTGACCTACCGCTCTGCCGAGACCACCGAGGCGACGGTAAAAGCCGAATGCTGCCGGGAATGTCACTCCTGGATCAAGATTTTCTACCAGGAAAAGAACCCGAGCCTTGACGCGGTGGCCGATGATGTCGGCAGTATCGGACTTGATATGATGATGAAGGAAACCGATCTGAAACGCGCAGGCTTCAACCCCTTTCTGACGGGCTACTGATGGAGGGGTTTCGGGCCCTCCCCTCGGTCGATCAGGCCCTGAACAGTGCCGAAGGTGCGGGCCTTGTCGCCCGCCATGGCCGCCAGGCCGTGCGCGAGGCGCTGCGGGCGCGCCTTGACGAGATGCGCGATGCAATCCGCGCCGGCGAGGATGGTGCGGTGCTGGCGCAGCGGTTGCCGGATCTGGTTGCAGCCGATCTGGCCGCGCGTGACCGCACCCGGCTCAGGCCGATGCTGAACCTCACCGGCACGGTGTTGCACACCAATCTCGGCCGCGCGATCCTTGCCGATGAGGCGGTGCGCGCGGCGGTGACCGCGATGGCGAACCCGCTGGCGCTGGAATTTGATCTGGAGACCGGCGGGCGCGGTCAGCGGGACGACCATCTGCGCGGCCTGCTGGTGGAACTTACCGGCGCCGAAGATGCCACCATCGTCAATAACAACGCCGCCGCCGTGCTGATCGCGCTGAACACCCTTGCCCAGGGCCGCGAGGCAGTGGTCTCGCGCGGTGAGCTGATCGAGATCGGCGGCGCCTTCCGCATGCCCGATATTATGGCGCGGGCCGGTGCGAAGCTGGTCGAGATCGGCACCACCAACCGCACCCATCCCAAAGATTACCAGGGCGCGATCACCCCTGAGACCGGCGTGATCCTGAAGGTCCATACCTCGAATTACCGGATCGAGGGCTTCACCGCCGAGGTCACAGCCCCCGACCTGGCGCTGATCGCGCGCGAGGCGCGGGTGCCGATGATGAACGATCTTGGCGCAGGCTCGCTGGTTGATCTGTCGCATTACGGGCTCCGGCGTGAGCCCACGGTGGCCGAGGCCGTTGCGGAAGGCGCTGATCTGGTGACCTTTTCCGGCGACAAGCTGCTCGGGGGGCCGCAGGCCGGATTCATCGTCGGGCGTAAGGACCTGATCGCCGCGATCAACCGCAACCCGCTGAAACGCGCGCTGCGTCTCGACAAGATCCGCATCGCCGCGCTTGAGGCAACGCTGAAACTGTATCGCGACCCGGACCGGCTGGCGGAGCGGTTGCCCACATTGAGGATGCTCGCACGCCCGATGACAGAGATCGCCGCCCAGGCGCAGCGGCTGGCGCCCCGTATTGATGCTCTGCTGCGGCCCTTTGGCTTTGACGCCACCCCCTGCCCCTGCGCCAGCCAGATCGGATCTGGCGCGCTGCCGGTCGATACGATCCCCTCGGCCGGGCTGCGGCTGACCGGTCAGGGCGGCGACGCGCCCGACCGGCTGGCAGCACAGCTGCGCGCCCTTCCCATGCCGGTGATCGGCCATATCCAGGGTGGCGCGCTGATCCTTGATCTGCGCTGTCTTGAAGAGGACGCTATGCTGACTGACGCCCTGGCCGCGCTGTGATCATCGGCACTGCAGGCCATATCGACCACGGCAAGACGGCGCTGGTCCAGGCGCTGACCGGGGTGGATGCCGACCGCCTGGCCGAAGAAAAGGCGCGTGGCATCACGATTGAACTTGGCTTCGCCTATACCGATCTCGGCGATCCGGCTGAACCGGAGATCCCATCGGGGCGGATCACCGGCTTTGTCGATGTGCCCGGTCATGAGCGGCTGATCCGCACCATGCTGGCCGGTGCCGGCGGCATCGACTTTGCCCTGCTGGTGGTGGCGGCCGATGACGGCGTGATGCCTCAAACCCGCGAACATCTTGAAATTCTGAACCTTCTCGGCCTCCCCGGTGGCGTGGTCGCGATGACCAAAGCCGATCTCGCCGATGAGACGCGGCGGGCAACCGTCCGGGCGGAAATCCGCGCCGCACTGGCCGGAACCGGCCTGGCCGCCGCGCCGGTTGTCGAGGTTTCCGCCCAGACCGGCGAAGGCATCGCAGAGTTGCGCCGGATCCTTGCCGAAGCCGGGGCCGAAATGCCTGGGCGCGGGGCATCCGGGCCGATGCGGCTTTCGGTTGACCGCAGTTTCACCATTGCGGGCGCGGGCACGGTGGTCACGGGGACGATGATCGCGGGCCGGGTGGCTTTGGGTGATCAGGTGATGATCTCGCCCCTTGGCCTGCCGGCGCGGGTGCGCGGCATCCATGCCCAGAACCGCAAATCTGATCAGGGGCTTGCCGGGCAGCGCTGCGCGCTGAACCTGTCCGGCGATGGCGTTACGAAAGACGCGATCCAGCGCGGCGACATGATTCTTGCACCCGGGCTGCATGCCCCCGCCGGGCGGATCGACGTCATGCTTGAAGTGCTGGCCTCGGCCCGCAGGCCCGTCACAACCTGGATGCCGGTGCATCTTTATACCCATGCCTGCGAGGTCGCCGCCCGCGTCGTGCCGATTGGCGGCGATATCGCTCCGGGCGAGACCGGTTTCGCGCAGCTTGTGCTGGAGCGCCCGATTGCTGCCACCATGGGCGACCGTTTCATCCTGCGCGACACCTCTGCGACCCGCTCGCTCGCCGGCGGTTTCTTCATCGATCTGCGGGCGCCCGCGCGCAAACGTGGCACGCCAGAGCGGCTGGCCTGGCTTGAGGCCGCGCGCGAAACCTCTCCCGGGGCGGCGCTGATGCGGCTCTTGCAGGTTGCGCCGGTCGATATGCCGGTCTTCCTGCGCGATCGCGGGCTTGATCCGGCTTCCGGCCCGGATCTCGCGGCCAGGGCCGGGGCGGTGCTGCTTGGCCCCCTCGCCCTCTCGCCCGCTCAGATCGAGGCTCTGCGCGCGGGGCTCGCCACCCATCTGGGGGAATTCCACGCGGCCAATCCCGACCTCGCCGGCCTTGGCCGCGAGCGGTTGCGGCTGATGCTGAGCCCGCGCCTGCCGAAAGATGTCTTCCTTGTATTCCTTCAGGAAGAGGCCGGCGCCGGGCGCCTCGTGCTGGATGGCGCATTCCTGCGGCTTCCCGGGCATCAGGTGCGGCTCTCGCCCGAGGATGAGGCGCTTTTTGCCCGCATCTTCCCCCGGCTTCTGGGCGAAGAGCGCTTTCGTCCGCCGCGGGTGCGCGATTTCGCGACCGAATTCGCCGTCGAAGAGAAAGAGCTGCGCCGGCTGATGCGCCACAGCCAGAGGCTCGGCCTTACCGATCAGATCGCCACTGACCATTTCTTCGCCCGCGTTGTAGTGCGCGAGATGGTGGCGATCCTGCGCGATATCGCCGCTGCCAGCGCGGATGGCTGGTTCACCGCCCCCGCCTTTCGCGACAAGGTGCAGAACGGGCGCAAGGTCGCGATCGAAATCCTTGATTTCTTCGACCGCAACGGGCTGACATTGCGGCGCGGCGATCTCAGACGGCTCAATCCGCACCGGATCGACCTCTTCGACTGACGTCACCAAAGACGAGGGTCAGAAGGTAGCCCCTGGATGCGGCGCGCCCCGCGCAGGGGCAAATGATGCACCAGGCAACCGGAACAGGCGCCGCTGATCGTCGCGATACGAGACATGCAAGGGCCGCGCCGCATGGTGCGCCGGATCAGAACGACGCCCGTATGCCAGGACACACGCCGGTCTCGCCGGGATCGGTTCTCGCTGCAGCAGGAGGCTGTTCCCGGGTGCCGTCCCGGTCATGGCACATGGCAGCGGGCGTGCTGGCCAGGGGTCAGCCGCGCGATTGTTTCTCGGCGATACCAGAGAGCCCCTCGCGACGCGCGAGCTCCTCAAGCACATCGGTCAGCGTGACATCGCGCGACGTCAGCATGACGAGGAAATGGTAAAGCACATCGGCGCCTTCGGAAATCAGGCGCTCGCGGTCGCCTTTGGAGGCTTCGATGATCGCCTCGACCGCCTCTTCGCCGAATTTCGCGGCGCATTTCTCAGGGCCCTTTGACAGCAGCTTGGCGGTCCAGGAGGTTTCGGGATCGGCATTTTTGCGCGCAGCGATGGTGGTCGCGAGGCGGGCGAGGCTGTCTGTGTCGGATTGGGTCATGGCTTTACTCCAGCCGCATCGGGATGCCCGCCGCCGCCATATGGGCCTTGGCTTCGGCGATGGTATAGGTGCCGAAATGGAAGATCGAGGCCGCGAGCACGGCTGAGGCGCGGCCTTCGCGGATGCCCGCAACAAGGTGGTCAAGGTTGCCGGCGCCCCCGAGGCGATGACCGGGATCTTCACCGCGTCTGAGATCGCGCGCGTCAAGGGCAGGTTATAGCCGTCTTTGGTGCCGTCGCGGTCCATCGAGGTCAGGAGGATCTCGCCCGCGCCTTTGGCCTCGACGAGCCGGGCAAAATCAACCGCATCAATGCCGGTCGGTTTGCGGCCGCCATGGGTGAAGATCTCCCATTTGCCGGGGCTGACGGTTTTCGCGTCGATGGCCACGACGATGCACTGGCTGCCGAAACGGTCGGCGGCTTCGGCGACGACATCGGGGTTCGCCACGGCGGCGGAGTTGAAGCTGACCTTATCGGCCCCGGCGAGCAGCAGCGCGCGGACATCTTCATGGCTGCGCACGCCGCCGCCCACGGTCAGCGGCACATAGATCTGTTCGGCGGTGCGGGTGACAAGGTCGAACATCGTGCCACGGTTTTCATGAGTGGCGTGAATGTCGAGGAAGGTGATCTCGTCGGCGCCGGCGCGGTCATAGGCGGCAGCCACGGCGACCGGGTCACCGGCATCGACCAGATTGACAAAATTCACACCCTTGACCACGCGGCCATCGGCAACGTCGAGGCAGGGGATCAGGCGGGTCTTCAGCATCCGGTCAGGTCTCCTGTGAAGGGCCGGGCCAGGGGAAAAGCAGGGGGCGCTGCCCCCGTCCCGCTGGCGCGGGACTCCCCCGGGATATTTAGCGACAGATGAAAGCCGGTCAGGCCTTCAGGGTTGCGAGGGCGGTGGCAAGGTCGATGGCGCCATCATAGAGCGCACGGCCCGAGATGGCACCGGCGATCACGCCGGTATCGCGCAGCTGGATCAGATCTTCCATCCGGCTGACACCGCCCGAAGCGATCACCGGGATCGAGACGGCACGGGCAAGCGCTTCGGTCGCGGTGATATTCGGGCCCTGCATCGCGCCGTCGCGATCGATATCGGTGTAGATAATGGCGGCGACCCCGGCATCCTCGAAGCTTTTCGCGAGATCGGTGACCTGGACGGTGGTTTCTTCGGCCCAGCCCTTGGTCGCGACAAACCCCTTACGGGCGTCGATGCCGACCGCGACCTGGCCCGGGAAGGCGCGGGCTGCCTCGCGTACGAGGTCAGGATTTTCGACCGCGACGGTGCCAAGGATCACCCGCGAAAGACCTTTTTCCAGCCACATCGCGATGGTCGCCATGTCGCGGATACCGCCGCCAAGCTGGGCGGGAACCCTGATCCGGGCGAGGATTGCCTCGACCGCTGCCGCATTGACCGGCTGTCCGGCGAAGGCGCCGTTCAGATCGACGAGATGCACCCATTCACAGCCGGCGGTCTCGAATTTCGCAGCCTGGGCGGCGGGATCATCGCCGAAGACGGTGGCGGCGGACATCTCTCCGCGCAGGAGGCGCACACATTGGCCGTCCTTCAGGTCGATGGCGGGATAGAGGATCATGGGCCCGGGCTCCGTCATGCTGGCATCATCGGTCCTTTGGCACGGGCGGGGCCGGAAGGGAAGGCCCAGGCCCGCGACCAGAGACCATCACCGGCCCTGCCCCGGCCTCCCGCCACGTCAGGTTTGATATGCCCGGGGCTTCGCCGGAGGTCTGTCTGAATTCAGGGGGCGAGTTTTCAGCGCAGGAGGAGACTGCAACGAGACCTGTCGCGCGGCCTTTATCATACCAGCAGGCAGTGGCCGCCTGATCGCGGAACGACCTGTAACTCCGGGATGCAGCTGCGCGGCAAAAGCCTCGCAATCAGGGGCCGTGTTCAGGAAATCTGCCGTGATTGTTGCACATGCCCCCGGGTGTCGGGAACCGGATCGGAGTGTAAGGCACCTGGATGTACGAGAAGCGGGCCTGTTACACCCCGCGACAGTTTAAGGCCGCAGCTCAGGGTTTCCAGGCGAGGAAGTTCGCGATGATCCTGAGGCCGGTGGCGGCGCTTTTCTCGGGGTGGAACTGGGTCCCGAAAATATTGTCGCGCCCGACAATCGCGGTCACATCGCCCGCGTAATCCACCCAGGCGATGCGGTTTTCCGCCGAGGCCGTGCGAAATTGCCAGGAATGAACGAAATAGGCATGATCCCCGCTGTTCACACCTGACAGCACCAGATGCGGTCGGTCGATCTGCAGATCGTTCCAGCCCATATGCGGCACTTTCAGCGCGGGATCAGCCGGCGAAATCCGCCCGACCTCGCCCCGGATCCAGTCAAATCCGGGGGTTTCGCCATGTTCAAACCCGCGCGAGGCCAGCATCTGCATACCGATGCAAATGCCAAAAAACGGCCGCGCCCGGGTGATCACCGCCTCTTCAATTGCCTCAAACAGCCCGTCTTTTGCGGCGAGCGCCCTGCGGCAGGACGGGAAAGCCCCGTCGCCTGGCAAGACGATACGCGACGCGCGCAGGACATCCTCGGGCCGCGATGATACGATGATCGCGCCGGCCCCGGTCTCATCGGCCATACGCTGAAACGCCTTGGCGGCGGAATGGAGGTTGCCGCTGTCGTAATCCACCAGAACGGTCAGGGTCATAGGAGCACTCCCGCGGTCAAAGGGCGCAAACCGGAGTTTTGCAAAACTCCGGCCAAATTTCTTGCAAGAAATTTGCGGCGCGCACAGGGCACCCGTGTCACAGCGCACCCTTGGTCGAAGGCAGGACCCCCGCCATGCGCGGATCCGGTTCCACCGCCTCGCGCAGCGCACGCGCGACCGCCTTGAAACTGGCTTCGGCGATGTGATGGCTGTTGATCCCGTGAAGGCGGTCGACATGCAGCGTGATGCCGCCATGGGTCGAGAGCGCCTGGAAGAACTCGCGCACGAGTTCCGTATCGAAGGTGCCGATCTTCTGGCTGGGGAAATCGACATTCCACACAAGGTATGGCCGCGCCGACAGATCCAGCGCCGCCGCCACCTGTGTGTCATCCATTGCAAGCCCGAAATGGCCGTAGCGCCGGATCCCTTTTTTGTCGCCAAGCGCCTTTACCAGAGCCTGGCCGAGCGCGATGCCGGTATCTTCGACCGTATGATGGTCATCGACATGCAGATCACCCTCTGCCCGCACCGTGATATCGATCAGCGAATGGCGCGCCAGCTGGTCGAGCATATGGTCAAAGAACCCGACACCGGTCCGGCAGTCATAGCGACCGGTACCGTCGAGATTAATCTCGACCTCGATCCCGGTTTCCGCCGTTTTGCGGCTTATCGTGGCCTTGCGCATCTCATCTGCCTCCCGCGGTCTTTGCGGCAGGGAATAGTCGCCCCTCACCCGCGCGGCAAGGGTGTGAAATGCAAAAGGGCGCCCTGAGGCGCCCTTTGCTTTCCGAACTGGAGCGGGCGAGGCGATTCGAACGCCCGACCCTAACCTTGGCAAGGTTATGCTCTACCCCTGAGCTACGCCCGCACCGTTTCGGTGAACGGGGATTTAGGCGAAGCGCCCGGCCACCGCAAGAGAAAAATTCCGTCTTGCGGCTTCGGCGATGCTTTTCTTCCGCATGAGGAAAACACCCCCGGTCTTCCGTCTGAGAAAACGCATCGGGGGGCCGGCGCCCCCCCGCCAGATGACCAGGTTCACTCCAGCTCGATCAGCAGGTCCTTCGCTTCGATCTGCACACCGGGGCTGACATGGATCGCCTTCACCGTGGCCTCGCGGTCGGCATGAAGCCCGGTTTCCATCTTCATCGCCTCAATCGTCAGCAGGAGATCCCCTGCCCTGACCTTTTGCCCCAGACTCACCGCAACGCTCGCGACCGAGCCCGGCATCGGTGCACCGATATGGGCGGGGTTGCCATCGACTGCCTTGGGGCGCGCCGCTGTCTTCGCCTTCACCGCGCGGTTCGGCACCCGGATCGTACGGGGCTGGCCGTTCAGTTCGAAAAAGACCTTCACCTCGCCCGCGTCATCCACCTCGCCCAGCGTCAGGAAGCGGATCTCCAGCGTCTTGCCCGGGTCGATCTCGACCGCGATTTCTTCGCCAGGCTCCATCCCGTAGAAAAAAGCCCGCGTCGGCAGGGTGCGCACGGGGCCGTAAACCCGGTGGCGGTTCATGTAGTCGAGGAAAACCTTCGGATACATCAGATAGCCGTTCAGATCCTCGTCATCGATCTTCATGCCACCAAGCTCGGCCGAGACCTTCGCGCGGGTCTCTTCCAGATCCACGGGCGGCAGGAGCGCGCCGGGGCGTTCGGTCAAAGGTTTCTCGCCTTTCAGCACCTTTTTCAGGATGCCCTGCGGCCAGCCCTGATAGGGCTGCCCCAGATTGCCCCTGAGCATATCGACAACCGAATCGGGGAAGGCCACATCGGTGCCCGGATCCTCGACCTGGGTGCGGGTCAGACCCTGGGCCACCATCATCAGCGCCATGTCCCCGACCACCTTGGACGAGGGCGTCACCTTGACGATATCGCCGAACATCTGGTTCGCATCGGCATAGGATTGCGCAACCTCGGGCCAGCGGTCTTCCAGACCAAGCGAACGCGCCTGGGCCTTGAGATTGGTGAACTGGCCCCCGGGCATCTCATGCAGCCAGACCTCCGAGGCCGGCGCCGCCGTGCCCGATTCAAACGCGGCATATTGCGCCCGGACATGTTCCCAGTAATTCGACATCTCGCGCACGGCCCCGATATCAAGACCGGTGTCGCGCTCGGTGTGGCGCAGGGCCTCGACGATAGACCCAAGGCAGGGCTGCGAGGTGCCACCCGAAAACGCATCCATCGCCGCGTCAATCGCATCGACGCCCGCATCACAGGCCGCGAGCACCGTCGCCGCCGATGCGCCGGAGGTGTCATGGGTGTGGAAATGCACCGGCAGGCCGATCTCCTGCTTGAGCGTCTTGATCAGCACCCTGGCGGCCGCAGGCTTCAGCAGCCCCGCCATATCCTTCAGCCCCAGCACATGGGCGCCGGCGGCTTTCAACTCATTCGCGCGCCCGACATAGTATTTCAGATCATATTTCGACCGGTCCGGGTCAAGCATATCGCCGGTATAGCAGATCGTGCCCTCGCAGAGCTTGTTCGCCTCCAGCACCGCATCCATCGCGACGCGCATGTTTTCGACCCAGTTCAGGCTGTCGAACACGCGGAACACATCGACGCCGGTCTCGGCGGCCTGTTTCACGAAGGACTGGACGACATTATCCGGATAATTCGTGTAACCGACCCCGTTCGAGGCGCGCAGCAGCATCTGCGTCATCAGGTTCGGCATCGCGGCCCGCAGGTCGCGCAGCCGCTGCCAGGGGCATTCCTGCAGGAAGCGGTAAGCCACATCAAAGGTCGCCCCCCCCCAGCATTCAACCGAGAAGAGCTGCGGCAGATTGGCCGCATAGGCCGGGGCCGCCTTGATCATGTCGATCGAGCGCATCCGCGTCGCCAGGAGCGACTGATGTCCATCGCGCATCGTGGTGTCGGTCAGCAGCACCTGGGTCTGCGCCTTCATCCAGTCGGCGACGGCCTGCGGGCCCTTTTGTTCCAGAAGGTTGCGGGTGCCGTAGCTTGCCTGAACATCACGGACGACCGGCGCTTTCGGCGCCTTCGCCTCTGCCGGTTTGGCGCGACCATTGGTCTCGGGGTGACCATTGACCGAGATATCGGCGAGATAGGTCAGGATCTTGGTTGCCCGGTCCTGACGCATCTTGAAGCTGAAAAGGTCCGGCGTCGTGTCGATGAACTTCGTCGTATAGGAACTGTCGAGGAAGGTCGGGTGCTTGAGCAGATTGATGACGAATTCGATATTGGTCGCCAGACCGCGGATGCGGAATTCGCGCAGCGCCCGGTCCATCCGTGACAGCGCCTTTTCCGGCGTCTGGGCATGGGCGGTGACCTTCACCAGCAGACTGTCATAATAGCGCGTGATCACGCCGCCGGCATAAGCAGTGCCGCCATCAAGCCGGATGCCGTTGCCGGTGGCCGAGCGATAGGCCGTCAGGCGGCCATAATCCGGGATGAAATTGTTCAGCGGATCTTCGGTCGTCACCCGGCATTGCAGCGCGTGGCCGTTCAGCTTCACCTCGGCCTGGCTGGCCACCCCGGTCGCTTCGGGAAGCGATTTGCCTTCTTCGATGAGGATCTGGGCCTGAACGATGTCGATACCGGTGACTTCCTCGGTGACGGTATGTTCAACCTGGACGCGCGGGTTCACTTCGATGAAGTAGAATTCCTGGCTGTCCATATCCATCAGGAATTCGACCGTGCCGGCGCATTCGTAATTGACATGTTTGCAGATGCGGCGCGCCATTTCGCAGACCGCTTCGCGCTGTTCCTGGCTCAGATAGGGTGCCGGGGCGCGTTCGACCACCTTCTGGTTGCGGCGCTGCACGGTGCAGTCACGCTCCCACAGGTGCCAGACATTGCCTTGCTTATCGCCAAGGATCTGTACCTCGACATGGCGGGCGCGGAGAATCATTTTCTCCAGATAGCCTTCGCCATTGCCGAAAGCGGCCTCGGCCTCACGCCGGCCTTCCAGCACTTTGGCCTCAAGTTCGTCTTCCGAATTGATCGGCCGCATGCCGCGACCGCCGCCGCCCCAGGAGGCTTTCAGCATCAAAGGATAGCCGACCTCACCCGCCTGTTTGCGAATGAGCGCCATGTCGTCGCCCAGCACCTCGGTCGCCGGGATAACGGGCACGCCCGCCTCAACCGCGACCTTGCGGGCCGAGGCCTTGTCGCCAAGCGCGCGCATGGTTTCCGCGCGCGGCCCGATAAAGGTGATGCCAGCAGCATCGCAAGCCTCGACGAAATCGGGGTTTTCCGACAAAAGCCCATAGCCCGGATGGATCGCATCCGCACCCGAGAGCCGTGCGACCCGGATGATTTCCGGGATCGAGAGATAGGCGCCGACCGGGCTCATACCCTTGCCAATCAGATAGGCCTCATCTGCCTTGAACCGGTGCAGCGAGAGCTTGTCCTCTTCTGCATAGACGGCGACCGTCTTCTTCCCCATTTCATTGGCAGCACGCATCGCACGGATCGCGATTTCACCGCGATTGGCGATAAGGATTTTGCGAAATTCGGGCATGGCAGACCTCCCCCGGGACTGTTTCTTTGGGGCGCACTCTATGGGCGCTGCACTGCGGCGCAAGGCCGCAGCGCAGAAAACCTGCAAATTTTGCGAAATATGCAGGCACAGTTTGCAGTTGCAAATCTGTTACCATACGGACGTCGGTGGCCCGGCTGCGCGCCCCGCGGCGGAAATGCGCGGACTGTCAGAATCGTTCGTGAATATACCCCGCCAGATCCGGGCGCTTTGCGCGCAGCACTTCAAGGAAATCGCGCTTGCCCAGATGACAGGAGAAAAGAAGGATCTTTCGGCCAGCCTGCGCGACCAGCTGAAATTGCAGCTTTTTCACCTGATGCAGCGCGACCGGCCCGCCGGGACGCAATCACACCGGGGCGTCAGACCCAGGCTCGTCAGCCCGATCAGCAGCGAAAGCAGCGAGAAGAGCAGCGAAAAGCCGCTGAGAAACCGCAGTTGCATGCTGCCATCGGCAAGCCGCTTTGCACGGCTGCGGTCGCGCCAGATTTTCCAGATCAGAAACATCATTCCGAAGATGGCGGCGATCACAATCTGGCGAATGATCAATGCTGACATAGTCCCTGACATTTCCCCGCATCCGATCCGGACAGGCTTGCGGGTCCGGGCGGCGGATTTGTGGCATGATGCAGGCAACTGGCCCCTGCCTCGCAATTGCTTGCGCAAAAAGCGTTGATTTGCGGGGACCTCCGGAACATTCCTTGAACATCCGAAACACGCAGGCTAAATTTGACCTTATGGACCACTGGGATGATCACGAAGCCTTCGAGGCAGCAGCAGCCCCTGTCCCGCTTTCGCAGCGGGCACTCGCGGCACGTCCGAAACCTTATCTCGACGGGCTGAACCCGGCGCAGCTAGAGGCTGTGCTGACGCTGGACGGGCCGGTCCTGATGCTAGCGGGGGCCGGCACCGGCAAGACCAGGGCGCTGACGGCGCGAATCGTGCATCTCATGCGCGAGGGGCGTGCGCGCAGCAATGAGATCCTTGCGGTGACATTCACCAACAAAGCCGCGCGCGAGATGAAATCCCGCGTCGAGGTGATGAACCAATCCGAAAGCGGCATGCCCTGGATGGGCACCTTCCACTCGCTCAGCGTCAAGATCCTGCGCCGCCATGCGGAACTCGCGGGGCTGAAGCCGAGTTTCACCATTCTCGACACCGATGATCAGCTGCGCCTGCTGAAACAGCTGATCCAGGCCGCGAATATGGATGACAAGCGCTGGCCGCCCCGGATGCTGGCCGGTCTGATCGACACCTGGAAGAACCGCGCCTGGACCCCGGACAAAGTGCCCTCCTCGGAAGCCGGCGCCTATGACAATAAAGGCACCGAACTATACGCCCAGTATCAGGACCGGCTGCGCACCCTGAACGCCTGCGATTTCGGCGATCTGCTCTTGCATTGCGTGACGATCTTCCGCGCGCATCCCGATGTTCTGGCGCAGTATCAGCGCTGGTTTAAATATATCCTCGTCGATGAATATCAGGATACCAATGTCTGCCAGTATCTCTGGCTGCGCCTCCTGGCCCAGGGCCATCAGAATATCTGCTGTGTCGGCGATGACGATCAGTCGATCTATGGCTGGCGCGGGGCCGAGGTCGGCAATATCCTGAAATTCGAAAAGGATTTCCCCGGCGCCAAGGTGATCCGGCTGGAGCAGAATTACCGCTCCACCCCGCATATCCTGGCGGCGGCCTCGGCGGTGATCCGGGGCAATGCCAACCGGCTTGGCAAGACGCTCTGGACCGAAGCCGAAGAAGGCGAGAAGGTCCGCCTCACCGGCTATTGGGATGGCGAGGAAGAGGCGCGTGCGATCGGCGAAGAGATCGAGGCATTGGCCGGGGAACACGCGGACATCTCCCGGTCGGGCTGAATTCCCAGGCGATCCTGGTGCGGGCCTCGCATCAGATGCGCGCCTTCGAGGACCGCTTCCTGACCATCGGCCTGCCCTACCGCGTGATTGGCGGCCCGCGCTTTTACGAGCGCCAGGAGATCCGCGACGCGATGGCCTATTTCCGCCTCGCAGTCTCGCCCGAGGATGATCTCGCCTTTGAACGCGTGGTGAACCTGCCCAAACGCGGGCTTGGCGATAAGGCGACAGCATCCATCCGGGCCGAGGCGCGGCGGATCGGCATGAGCCAGCAGGAGGGCGCGCGCTCGCTGATCCAGGCGGGGGGCATCGGCGGCAAAGGTGCGGGGCAGCTGCGGCAATTCATTGAAGGCATCGACCGCTGGCATGAGGCGGTCCTGACCACGCGGCCCGATACCGCTGATCAGGTGATCGAGCCACTCCTGCCGGACACACCGCCCGAAAGCACTTCGGGCCATGTGCGGCTGGCTGAGATCATTCTGGAGGAATCCGGTTATATCTCGATGTGGCAGAATGCTGAGAAAGATAAGAACCCGGATGCCGAGGGGCGGCTGGAAAACCTCAAGGAACTGGTAAAGGCGCTGGAACAGTTCGACAGCCTTCAGGGCTTTTTGGAACATGTCGCGCTGGTGATGGAGAATGACAGCGAAGAGGCCGCCGAGAAGGTCTCGATCATGACGCTGCACGGGGCCAAGGGGCTGGAATTCCCGGCGGTCTTCCTGCCCGGATGGGAGGAAGGGCTGTTCCCCAGCCAGCGCAGCATGGACGAATCCGGTCAAAAAGGCATCGAGGAAGAACGCCGCCTCGCCTATGTCGGCATCACTCGGGCCGAAGAGCTGTGCTATATCTCTTTCGCCTCGAACCGCCGGGTCTACGGGCAATGGCAAAGCCAGTTGGCCTCGCGCTTTGTCGATGAACTGCCGGTCGCGGATGTGGATGTGCTGACGCCGCCCGGACTGATGGGCGGCGGCTATGGCGCGGCGGCGGGTGGCGGTTTTGGGGGCGGCGGCTTTGGTTCGGATGTCGAGGCCCGGGCGACCAAAGCCGATGTCTATAACTCGCCGGGCTGGCGCCGGCTGCAAAGTAATGCCGGCCCGCGCCCGGCCACGCCGCGCCGCCAGGTGACGATTGATCTGGAGGTTCTTGCCGGTTTTTCAGTGGGCGACAGGGTGTTCAATCAGAAATTCGGCTATGGCAGAATTCTCGATATGGAAGCCGATACATTTGAAGTCGAATTCGAGAAAGCCGGTGTGAAACATGTGAAAGCCGGCTTCGTGACTGCCGCCAGTGCGGATGATGAAGTCCCCTTCTGATCAGGCTTCCCATCATTGGCGCAGCCGGAATTTTCCAAAATTCCGGCCCGATTTCTTTGAAGAAATCGGCGCTCATCTCTGGCGGGCGGCGTGCAGTCTTTCGAGGCCGAAAATGGCAATGCCGGCCATAAGCCCCCAGAACGCCGCTCCGATCCCGAAAGCTGTCATGCCAGATGCACTTACTGCAAGGGTCAGCGTAGCCGAGAAACGCTGATCCGGGGCGGCGCAGGCGGTTGCCAATGCACCAGTCAAAGGACCGAGCAGTGCCAGCGCCACCAGCGTCACCATAACCGCGGCCGGCAGCGCTGTGAGCAGCATCAGGATCATCGGGCTGAACAGACCGAGGCAGATCCAGATCGCCGCATAGACGATCCCCACCTTCCAGCGCCGCGCCGGATCTGAATGCACATCCGGCCCCATACAGATCGCAGCCGTGATTGCGGCCATCGTCACACTATGGGCCCCGAACAGCCCGGCAAGCGCCGAGAGCCCGCCTGTCACCCCAAGCGCGGGCGAGACCGGCGGCTCGTATCCGGACGCCCGCATCGTCGCAAACCCAGGCAGGTTCTGTGAGGCCATATTCACCAGATAGAGCGGCACCGCGAGGCCGATCAGCACCCCGGGCGAGAATTCCGGGGCGACAAGAACAAGGCCCGGCAGGTGGAAGGTCAGATCCGGCCAGGCCGCCGCGCCGGTGATGACTGTCGCACCGAGCCCCGCGAGCAAGGCCGCCAGCACCGCCATCGGCGCATTGAAAAGCCGCACCAGCGCAAAGACCGCGACCATCGGCAGCACAAGACCCGGGCTCTCGCCCGCAACCCTTGCCCCTGCCATGGAAAATGGCAGCAGAACGCCGGCCAGCATCGCCCCCGCAATTCCGTCCGGGATCGCCCGGATCAACCGCCCCAGCGGCCCGATCACCCCGGTCAGCGCCACCAGCAGGCCAGAGACGATAAAAGCCCCTGCCGCCTCGGCCATAGTCACGCCGGCACTGGCCGCGATCAGCGCCGCCCCGGGCGTCGACCAGGCCAGCACCGCCGGCACCCGGTAGCGCCAGGACAGAAAGGCCGAACCCGCCGCCTTTGCAAGACAAAGCGCCAGGATCCAGCTGGTGGTCTGGGCAGGGCTCGCCCCCACCGCAGCCGCAGCCGAAAGCACGATTGCGATGCTGGATCCAAAGCCGATCAGCGCGGCGACAAGGGCTGCGGGAAACATCGCTCAGCCCCGCGCGGCGCAACGACACGCTGCAAGGATTAAAACCGGCGCGGACAGGGGCAGAGACAACACTTAGGGGCTCGCTTTCCGTTCAGGATCGGGTCGTTGTTAGCAATCGGCCCGCCTCGCAGCAAGCAGGCTCTCCGCCGGGCCCGTCAGCCGCCCCTGCAAGAACCAGGGCGATATAAGGCCAGAGGCTGATCAGGCGCAGCGGTTTCGCCGATAAGCACCATTGCATCCGGCAATGATCCCTGAATGTCAGAGGAGATTATGGCACCGGGCGATCACCTTGCCTGTCGTCCCGGCGCACAGCCTGCCAGGCCCCGACCAGGGACAGGTCCATCACCAGCTCCGTCACCCCACGCGCGCGCTCTGACATGCGCGCGGCGCCACCTCGTCAAAAAAGGTCCAGGTATTGGCGAAACCAGGCTGCGAGATGCCCAGCTCTGCCCGGCTCAGGTCATTGCGTGAAAAGACCGAATGGCTGTGCTTCACCCGCAAAAGCAGCTCCTCGAGGATCAGCCCCGCCACCGGATCGGCCGCCGCATAGCTCAGCGCCAGAGCATTAGTGTTGAGCAAAAGGTCCGTACCGCCAAGGCTGTAGCGATCCATTCCGCGAAAGCCATTCTTTGTTTGCGCCTCGGAGCCGGGATAGACCGCATTGGTCTCAAGCCCCTCAATAGCGCGCTCGCCCTCATAGATCTTCATCATATTGGCGTAGAAATAGCCGATGCCGCCGATCAGGCGCTGCGCCTCGTTCCGGCCATGATCGAGGAAGGTCTGCAGGCTCGAGATCAGCCAGCGCGTACTGAGTTCCGCCGCGAGGTTCTTCCCCTCCTCACGCCAGATGCGGTGGAAGAGATCACGGGCCTTGTCGGTCAGCTGGGTGTCGCGGCGCAGGTACGAGATCGTCAGTCCCAGCGTCCAGGCCAGTTCGCTGCGACCACGAAAGTGATAACGCAGAATATCGGCCTGGTCGCGTATATCGCTGCGGCCGACCTGGGGCATTTCGGCGTCAGCGGGCATCTCTACTGCGCCAAGTGCGGCAAGGTCAGTCTCGGGGCCCGGCAGAATATCAGCGACCTGCTCCGGGGCACCCACCCGCTCCGCCGCCCGGCGGGCAAGGGCGGAAAGCCCTGGCACATCCGGCGGCGGCGCGGGCGGCCAGACAGGATCCCCTCCCCCGGGCGCCCCGGCGCGATCCGCCGCAAGCAGCCGCTCTTTATAAACCGGCAGGAGTTTGGAATTGTCGGCAAAACGGTTGAGCCGTTCCAGCCGCGCCAGCGTTGCGGCGGGCAGTGACAGGTTTTGCACCATCGCCGAACAGTCAAACCCCTGTGGCAGCGCCTGGAACCCGGCATAGGATAAAAGCCGTGTCACCCCATGGTCCGGCGCGCGGCGATACTCTTCAATGAACACTGTCCCGGGAAAGGTCTCTTCCAGTTTTGCCGTCAGATCTTCCCAGCGGAAATCCCTGACCGCTGCCGAGAAATCCTCAAAGCGCGAGAATTTGGCCTGATAGCGCAGATGCTGAGCATAGCAGCTGCGCAGCCATTCCGTTTCGTCGCGGCAAAAAAAGACGAAAACCGGCCGGTGGCGCGCAAAAATCCGCGACATGATGCGGATGTTTTTCACCAGTGTCGGATAGACCTGCGTGGTATTGGTGCGGCCGAACAGATCGCCGGCGAAATCCTCTTGCGAAAGGATGGTGACCGGGCTTTGGCTTTTGCCGGTCTCATGGTTAAGCCGGGTCAGAAGCCCCTTGGCCGCATCGAAATCTTTGGCGGCCAGTGCCTTACCGGCCTGCGATGGCAGCGGCCCGGCAAGGGTCGAGACCCCGGCTGACAGCAAAAGCGCGGTATTCTGCCACAGCATATTCTGGATCGCCGTGGATCCGGTCTTATGCGGGCCAAGATGATCAATCAGCGAAGATTGCGCGGGAAGGACAGACGGAACTGGCACGATACTCACAACTGGAGCGGAACTGGTTATAGGGGGCACAAAAGACAAAAAAAGGCAGACAGGACCGACACTGGCGGGAAACAACCGCCCTTGCCGGCAATTCAGGTCTTCAAAACACAGATCTTCTGCGAATCGCAAAAGATTAACAAAAGATTAACCCACCCCGCTGAAAACAGTGACTCCTCTTTGCAGACCTGGTTAATTGCCACCCGTCCTGCGCCACAGCCCGCGCTACTCCTGACCACTTGCGAGGCTCGTGAAACAATGGCTTATCCGGTCAGGACGAGGAGGAAGCGCATGGACCAGGATTTCATCATCATCGGCGGCGGGATCGCGGGGATCTCGCTGGCTGCCAGGCTGGCCCCGGCCGGGCGGGTGCTGCTTCTTGAGGCCGAGGATCAACTGGCGCATCACGCCTCGGGCCGCTCGGCCGCGCTTTATGAGCCGAATTACGGCCCGCCAGCCGTGGTGGCGCTGTCGAAAGCCTCGGAGCCGCATTTCCGCGCAACGGCGGATATTTTAACCCCGCGCGGTCTTCTGATGGTCGCAGGCGCCGGCGAGGAAGATGCGTTCAAAGCCGAAGCGCATGATATGGAGATGACGCAGGTCACGCCGGATGAGGCGAGAGCGATGGTGCCGATCCTGAGGCCAGACCGCATCACGCTTGCGGCGCATTCCAACTCCGCAGAGGATATCGACACCGACCTGCTCTTGCAGAATTTCGCCCGTGAGGCCAGGGCGGCGGGGGCTCAGATCCGGGTCAAAGCGCGGGTGACCGGGATCCGGCGCGAGGGCAGCGGCTGGCATGTCACTTGGCAGGGCGGCGAGGCGCGGGCACAGGTGCTGATCAATGCCGCCGGTGCCTGGGTCGATGAGGTCGCGGCCCTGGCGGGAATCGCGCCGCTTGGGTTCAGGCCGCTGCGCCGTTCCATGGCGCGGATCCCGGCGCCTCTGGGGGTGGATGTGACCCGCTGGCCGATGGTCTTCGGCCCGGAAGAGATCTGGTACATGAAGCCCGATGCCGGCGCACTGATCGTCTCGCCGGCCGAAGAAGACCCGGTTGATGCGCCGCATGACGCCTGGGCCGATGATATGGTGCTGGCCGAGGGCCTTGCGCGCTACGAGGATTGCGTGACCGAACCGGTGACGCGGCTCCTCGCAAGCTGGGCGGGGCTGCGGACCTTTTCGCCCGACCGTCAGCCCGTGATCGGCTTTGCCCCAAAGCAGGCGGGGTTCTTCTGGCTGGCGGGCCAGGGCGGCTATGGTTTCCAGACCTGCCCGGCGGCGAGCCAGCTCGCGGCCGCGCTGATCCTTGGGCAAAGACCGGATCTTGCGCCCGACCTGGTCGCCGCGCTCGCCCCCGCACGCTTTGCGTAAGAAAGGCCCGCCCAACGGTAAAATGACCCCGTGACAGCCCGGCCCGGATCGGCGACGATCCGCGCCATGACCCGTATCCTGATCGCACTCGCCCTGAGCCTGACCCTCGCCGCCTGTGGTGGCACCGGGTCGAAAGACCGACCCGCCGCGCGGCCCTCCGCCCCAATCGCGTCAAACGTCGTGACCGCGCCGAATTTCGGTGATGCAAAGCCGGTCACCGGCTGGGGCGGCAAGCCCCCTCAGGGCTATGCCGTGCATGGGATAGACGTCGCGCGCTACCAGACTGAGGTCGACTGGGCGACCGCCCGCGCCAATGGCGTCAATTTCGCCTTCATCAAGGCAACCGAAGGCGGCGACCGGGTCGATCCGATGTTCGAAGAGCACTGGCGCGGTGCCGGTCGCGCCGGTGTGCGGCGTGGCGCCTATCACTTCTTCTACCACTGCCGTTCGGCAGAGGAGCAGGCCCGCTGGTTCATCCGCCATGTGCCGAAAGTGGCAGGCGGTTTGCCCCCGGTCCTCGATATGGAATGGACCCCCTTCTCGCCGACCTGCACCATCCGCCGCGATCCTTCGGTGATCCGCGAGGATGCCCGCATCTTCATCGATATCCTGACCCGGCATTACGGGCAGAAACCGATCCTCTATACCTCGATCGACTTTTTCGAAGACAATCAGATGTGGAAGGTGACCGGGGCCGATTTCTGGCTGCGTGCGGTCGCGAAACACCCGCAGGACCTGTATGCCGGACATCACTGGCTGTTCTGGCAATATACCTCGACAGGATTGATCCCCGGTATCAAGGGTGAGGTCGACATCAATGTCTATGAGGGCAATGCCTCGCAGTGGAACGCCTGGCTGGCCGCGCGCGCGCCGTAACGTGGGGCAAGGCGGGGGCCAGCCCCCGCACCCCCGGATATTTGAGGACAGATGAAAAGGCCGCCCTTTGCAAAGAGGGCGGCGCTTTTGTTTTCATCTGTCTGAAAATATCCCGGGGCCCGGGGCAGAGCCCCGGACACCAGTCCAAATGCTCAGCCGTCGACGCGGATGCGGAGATTGGCCGGGTCATGCGGGCTGTCTTCAACCACAACCGCATCCCATTCTTTCAACAGCATTTTCACCTTCAGCTTCGTGCCGACCTCGGCCAGATCCGGGCGGACATAACCCATGCCGATCTGCTTGCCGAAGACCACCGACCAGCCGCCCGAGGTCAGGCGCCCGATTTTCTCGCCATTCAGAAGCAGCGCCTCCTTGCCCCATGGATCAGTGTCCGCCGGCCCGTCGATCAGTACGGTCACGCATTTCGCACGGATGCCTGTCTCGAGCATCGCCTGTTTGCCGCGGAACTCTTTCGACAGATCGACAAAGCGCGGCAGATCCGCCTCGAGCGGCGTGGCGTCGCGGCCAAGCTCGGTCCCGAAAGCGCGGTAGCTCTTTTCCTGGCGCAGCCAGTTTTGCGCGCGGGCGCCGACCGGGGTCAGGCCGTGTTTTTTGCCTGCCTCAAGCAGCAAATCCCAGAGATAGCGGCCGAATTCGATCGGGTAATGCAGTTCCCAGCCCAGCTCGCCGGTATAGGCGACCCGGATCGCGCGGACCGGGCACATGCCGAGCTCGATATCGCGGCAGGAGAGCCAGGGGAAGCGCTTGTTCGAAAGCACAGTTTCCGGGTTTGCGTCTTTGACGATCTCATTAAGGATAGCGCGCGACGTCGGGCCAGCCAGTGCGAAGACACCCCATTGCGTGGTGATGTCATGGATGTCGATATTGCCGCCACCACCTGCGATGAAGTCTTCCGCTGCTTTATGCAGGAAATCAGCGTCATAGGCGGTCCAGGCCCCGGCCGAGATCAGATAATATTCATCCTCGGCCAGCCGCACGATGGTATATTCGGTGCGGGTGGTGCCGGCCTCGGTCAGCGCATAGGTCAGATTGATGCGACCAACTTTCGGCAGTTTGTTGCAGGTAAAATGGTCGAGGAAGGCGGTCGCGCCCGGGCCCCGCACGAGATGCTTGGTGAAGGCCGAGGCATCGATGATGCCGCAGGTTTCGCGCACGGATCTCGCTTCGCGTTCAGCGAATTCCCACCAGGCGCCGCGACGGAAGCTGCGGGAATTGTGATCGAAATCAGCGGGTGCATCGACCGGGCCATAATAGTTCGGGCGTTCCCAGCCATTGACCTGACCCATCTGCGCGCCAAGCGCGAGCTGGCGGTCATAGGCCGGCGCGGTGCGCAGCGGGCGCGCCGCTTCGCGCTCCTCATCCGGGTGGTGAAGGATGAAGACATGCTCATAGCATTCCTCATTCTTCTTCACCGCATATTCGGTGGTCATCCAGGAGCCGTAGCGCTTGGGATCAAGCGACGCCATGTCGATCTCGGCCTCGCCCTGCACCATCATCTGGGCGAGGTAATAGCCGGTGCCGCCAGCGGCGGTGATGCCAAAGCTGAACCCTTCCGCCAGCCACATATTGCGCAGGCCCGGCGCCGGGCCGACCAGCGGGTTGCCATCGGGCGTATAGCAGATCGGGCCGTTGAAATCATCTTTCAGACCAACGACTTCCGACGAGGGCAACCGGTGGATCATCGACATATATTCTTCCTCGATCCGCTCCAGATCGAGCGGGAAGAGGTCGGCGCGGAAGCTGTCCGGCACGCCGTAGGGGAAGCGTGCGGGTGCGCCGCGCTCATAGGGGCCAAGGATCCAGCCGCCGCGTTCTTCGCGGACATACCATTTCGCATCGGCATCGCGCAGCACCGGGTGCTCGGGGTTGCCGGCGGCGCGGTAAGCGACCAGCGCCGGGTCGGGCTCGGTCACGATGAACTGATGTTCGACCGGGATCGCGGGGATCTTGATGCCGAGCAGTTTCGCGGTGCGCTGCGAATGGTTGCCGGTCGCGGTCACGACATGTTCAGCATGGATCTCGAACTTCTCTTCGGTTGGCACCAAGTTGCCACCGACATCGGCCATACGGGTGACCGAAACGATCCATTCCGAACCCGTCCAGCGATAGCCGTCGACCTGGATCTTGCGCTCAATCGTCACGCCCAGCTGGCGCGCGCCCTTGGCCATGGCCTGGGTCACATCGGCGGGGTTGATATAGCCGTCCTGCGGGTGGAAGAGCGCGCCGATCAGATCATCGGTTCGCAGGAGCGGCCAGCGCTCTTTCATCTGCGAAGGCGTCAGGAATTCGTGATAAACGCCCGCGGTCTCAGCGACCGAGGAATAGAGCATATATTCGTCCATCCGGGCGTCGGTCTGCGCCATACGCAGGTTGCCACAGATCGAGAACCCGGCATTGAGGCCGGTTTCAGCCTCGAGCCCCTTATAGAAATCGACCGAATATTTATGGATATGGGTGGTGGCATAGCCCATGTTGAACAAAGGCAGCAGGCCGGCGGCGTGCCAGGTCGAGCCGGAGGTCAGCTCGTCACGTTCGACCAGCATCGTCTCCCAGCCCGCCTTTTGCAGGTGATAGGCAATCGAAGTGCCAACGGCACCGCCGCCAACGACGAGGGCTTTGACATGGGTTTTCATCTGGGCTTCTCCGGCGGGATGATCGTGGCGGAATATCGTGGATCATTACTGCCAGAGCGGCAGAAGACAGGGCTGCACCGCACGACCCATAGCGTCAAAAAGCGACATCAGCGCAGTTCGCGGGACTGCGGGCCGTCCCTTGTGGGGGCCTGGTGCAGGCCGTGCGTGTCCGTGGAGCGCGCCCGGAGGCGGCGCGATGACATAGGCACCCCCGGTCGGTGATTGATCCGCCGGCCCTGAAGGGATCATTCTCTCCGACGCCCCGCCGGACCGTGTCGCGGCATCTTTCATCAAGGCCTGGCGGCGCGTGTCCAGCCCATTGACGGAAAGCGCCTTGCCATCCGACCCTGATACATTCCGGCGGGTCCAGGCCTTCGGTGCCTCGGGGAACATATCGGCCAGTGCGGTCACGCCCCTGCCGGGCAGATGCGACATGACGGCGCTGCCAGCGTGCGCGGCCCAGGTAAGGACATATTGGTCAAAGGTGACCTGATCACGCCCCTCCTCCAGATTGGCCTGATTGGTCTTCTGAAAGCTGACCCACAGCCAAGCGGTCAGGGCCACCGCCGGCAGCATGATGCCGACCCGTAAATTCCCTGAACGCATTCCACACCTGCAGAACCGTCGGGCACCATGCCGTCCGGCCCAGGGGGGACTTCAGAAATCGGACAGGTCTCGGGCAATGGCCCGGCAGTTTTCAGCCAGATGCCGCGCTTTCCAGCAAGCCTGCCGGTCTCAGCCCTGCCGGGATGCGGGCCTGATCCGGGCCAGAAGTCCCGGGACTATCCCCGCCAGCGCGAAGAGCCCCGCCGCCGCGACGATGACGGAAGGCCCCGCCGGCGTGTCCTGCCAGAGCGAGAGCTGCAGCCCCAGAAAGACCGAGACCATACCGAACCCAACCGCCAGCACCGCCATCGCCTCGGGTCCGCGCGCCAGCCAGCGCGCGCTTGCCGCCGGGATGATCAGCATGGCCGCAATCAAAAGCGCGCCCACCAGCTTCAGCGCCACCGCAACCACCACCGCCAGCGCCACGACCAGCACCAGCCGTTCCCGCGCGGGGTTAAGGCCCGAAGCATGGGCGAGATCCTCGCTCAGCGTCGTGGTCAGAAGCGCCTGCCAGCGCCAGGCGATCAGCGCCGCCACAAGCCCCGCGCCGATCCATATCCAGGCCAGGTCGCCAGAGCCAACCACGAGGATATCGCCGAAAAGCCAGGAGGACAGATCGCTGCGCACGGTCGGGAAATAGCTGACCGCCACCAGGCCAAAGGCCAGCGCGGAATGCGACAGCACACCCAGCACCGTATCCATCGCCCAGCCCCTGACCGCCAGCGCCGCCACCGTCACCGCCATGGCAAGCGCCACGACCAGGGTGCCAAGGCTCACCGGCAGATCTGTCGCCAGTGCCAGCGCCACGCCAAGGATCGCGGCATGTGCGGTCGCATCGCCGAAATAGGCCATGCGCCGCCAGATGACGAAACAGCCAAGCGGGCCGGTCGCAAGCGAAAGCCCTGCCCCCGCAAGCGTCGCGCGGGTTACCAGATCGTCAAACATGCGGGGCGTTTCCGTGATGGTGGTGATGATCATGCGGATGGTCGTGATCATGGCCGCAGTGATGATCCTGCGGCCCGTTATGATCATGATCGTGTTCATGGCGATAGAGCGCCAGTGCCCCATGGGTGCCCATGCCGAAAAGCGCGCGATATTCCGGCGCGGTCGAGACCACCTGCGGCGTGCCCTGGCAACAGATATGACCGTTGAGGCAGATCACCCGGTCGCTCGCCGCCATGACAACATGCAGATCATGGCTGACCATCAGGACGGCAGCACCGGTCCCGGCCCGCACCTCCTCGATCAGCCGGTAAAAAGCCGCCTCGCCCGGCTGGTCAAGGCCCTGGGTCGGTTCATCGAGAATGAGGAGCTGCGGGTTGGACAGCAGCGCCCGCGCCAGCAGTGCCCGCTGCATCTGCCCGCCCGACAGCGCGGCCATCTGCAAGCCCCCCTTGCCGTCCAGCCCGACCTGGGCCAGCGCGGCTGCGGCGCGCGCATCGGTCACACGCGCGGGCAGCGACAGAAAGCGCCGCAGGCTCAGCGGCATCGTCCGCTCGATCACCAGCCGCTGCGGCACATAGCCGATCCGGAGCCCAGGCGCGCGGGTGATACTGCCCTTGCTCAGCGGCAGAATGCCAAGAAGCGCGCGCAGGAGCGTCGATTTCCCCGAACCGTTCGGGCCAAGAATGGTGACGATCTCGCCAGGCTCGACGCCAAGCGAAATGTCATGCAGCACCTCATCGCCGCCAAAACGGATGCAGATACCGGTCGCGCTGAGCAGACTGCCCGCACTCACGCCGCCTGCTCCTGACAGCTGGGGCAAAGGCCGAGCGCCTCGACGGTCGAGCGTTCAACGCGAAAGCCAAGAAGGCCGGCCGCAGAGTCCAGCGCCTCGCGCACCGTCGCTGCCGGGGCCTCGGCCACCGTGTTGCAGAGGCGGCAAATCAGGAAAGCGGGCGCATGGGCCTCCCCGGGATGCATACAGGCGGTAAATGCGTTCAGACGCCGCACCCGATGAGCAAGCCCTTGTTCAACAAGGAATTCCAGCGCCCGGTACGCCACCGGCGGCTGATTGCCATAGCCCTCGGCCGCGAGACGCTTGAGCACATCATAGGCCCCCATGGCGCGATGTTCCTCAAGCAGGATCTCCAGAACCCGCCGCCGCACCGGCGTCAGCCGCGCACCACTGAGGGCAACCAGCCCATCGGCGCGTTCCAGCACATCCTGGGCGCAATGGGCATGATCATGGCGGGCAAAGGCCGCAGCCGGCTCCTGGCAGGCCGGACAATCTGATGCGTGATCATGCGCCATATTGGCCCCTTGACGTGTTATGGTATTACATACATAGATCATGCGCCTCTCAAGCGGAAGACCTGTCTCATGCGTTATATCATATCGAACACCCTTTCCAGCGCCGCCATCCTGCTTGGCAGCGCCGCTCTCCTTCCTGCGGCCTTTGCCACCGCCGCCTTTGCCGAAGTGCCGAAAGTGGTGACCGATATCCCGCCGGTCCATGCGCTGGTCGCAGCGGTGATGGGGGATCTCGGCCAGCCCGATCTTCTGCTGGAACCCGGCGCGTCTGAACATCATTTCCAGCTCCGCCCCTCCCAGGCGCGCGCGCTCTCGGCGGCGGATCTGGTGGTGCTGATCGGGCCGGAGCTGACGCCCTGGATTGAACAGCCGCTCGCGCTGCGGCCGTCCGGCGCGGCGGTGCTCGGCCTCCTCGCGGCAAAGGGCACGCATCTGCAGGACTATGGCACAGACGGCGATGCAGAGGGGCATGATCACGACCACGGCCACGATCATGAGCACAGCCATGAAGACGGACATGACCATGGCGAGGCCGCGGACGACGGTCACGACCATGGCCATGATCACTCCCATGAGGGAACCGACCCGCATGCCTGGCTCGATCCCGCAAATGGCCGGCTCTGGCTCGGGGTGATCGCGGCAGAACTGGGCCGGCTGGATCCGGAGAACGCAGTCGCCTATCAGGCCAATGCCGCCGCTGCCGCAGAGAAAATCACTGCCGCCGATACCGAGGCGCAGGCGCTGCTCGCCCCGGTCAAAGACCAGCCTTTCGTAAGCTTTCACGACGCCTGGGGCTATTTCACCGCGCATTACGGGCTCAGCTCTGCCGGCGCAATTTCGCCGGGGGATGCCAGCACGCCAGGCGCGAAACATCTCACCGAACTGCGCGCGAAAGTCGCCGCCGGAGCGGTGGTCTGCCTTTTCCCCGAGGCCGGACAGGACCCGGTCCTGGCGGAACGGGTGGCTGAAAACACCGGTGTCCGGATCGGCGCCGCGCTTGACCCCGTGGGGACCGCGATGGACCCGGGGCCGGACCTTTATACGCTGCTGCTGACATCGACCGCCCGGCAACTCGCCGAATGCCTGTCGGCAGGCCCCGTCGCGCAACCCTGATCAGCGGTTCTGAATCTGGCGCTTGCCCCCTGGTGCAGCTTTCGCAATGTCAGCCTTACCCACTGACGGACCCGTAGCGACATTGCGGCCGGGGCTGCACAGGAGCGCTTAACGGGGTATCGGGCTGATCATCCACGGCGGCATCACAGATCAGCTGATCGCGACGAAAGATGCGCCGCAACCAGGATGACCCACGCAGCAACCGCATCGGTCACCCGCCGGAACCGGACCGCTCCAATAGGCGGCGGCCCGCTCTCACTGCAACAAACCGGGCGCAAGGATGCGCCCGGTATTCCTGTGATCAGCCGGTCACCAGACCTGCGGCGCGGAACAGCCCCAGCACATCCGCCTCGGGGCGTGCGCCGAAATGGCCGATCACCTCGGCTGCGGCGACGCAGCCCATCCGGCCTGACACTTCGAGCGAGGCTCCGGTCGCGAGACCATAAAGGAAGCCCGCCGCGAACTGATCCCCTGCCCCGGTCGCGTCAACCGGCACCACGCGGGTGACCGGCACCACCACCTGCTCATCGCCCCGGATCAGGATCACTTCGGAGCCAGAGCGCGTGCAGACCACCAGCCCGGCATCCTGCGCCGCCTGTTCCAGCGCCGATGACAGATCGGTCTCGTAAAGCGAGGCCCATTCATGTTCATTGCCGATGACGTAATCGAGGTCTTTCACAAGCTTGCGGAAACTGTCGCGATGACGGTCGACGCAGAATGGGTCCGAAAGCGCGATCCCCGCCTTGCCGCCGCCCTGACGGGTGAGCTTTGCGGCGCGTTCAAAGGCCGCCTTGCCCTTGTCTTTGTCGTAAAGATAGCCCTCGAGGAACAGGATCCCGGCGCCACCGGCGACCGAATCCGACACATCTTCCGGCCCCAGTTCGGACGAGACCCCGAGATAGGTGTTCATCGAACGCTCGCCATCGGGCGAGACGAAGATCATCGAACGCGAGGTCGGAAGCTCTGCGCCCGGCACCGGCGGGTTCACGAAATCGGTACCCTCATCCGCCATGCTTTGCGCGTAGAAGCGACCAAGGCCATCATCGCTGACCCGCCCGATAAAGCCCGTCGAAAGGCCAAGGCTGCCGAGACCCGCGATGGTATTCGCGACCGAGCCGCCCGGCGCCTCGCGACGGTTGTCCATCGCATCATAGAGAAACTCGCCCCGCTCGCGCTCGACCAGCTGCATGATGCCCTTTTCGATGCCGGTGCGCGTCAGAAAGCTGTCATCTGCGGTGGAGAGTACATCCACGATGGCATTTCCGATGCCTACGACCTGGTATTTCTTCATGTCTTCTCCTCGAAAAGGCACCAGTCTCTGATGGGGCAGATGCCGCATTTGGGGTTTCGCGCGACGCAGATATACCGCCCGTGCAGGATCAGCCAGTGATGCGCGTGTTGCTGGAATTCGGCGGGGACATTGTCTTCGATGGCGCGCTCGACGGCGGTCTCGTCGCGGCCCGGACAGATGCCGCTGCGGTTGCCGATGCGGAAAATATGGGTGTCGACGGCCTGGGCCGGAATGCGGAACCACATATTCAGCACGACATTGGCGGTCTTCCGGCCGACCCCGGGCAACGTCACCAGCGCCGCGCGCGAGGACGGCACTTCGCCGCCATATTCATCGATCAGGCGCTGGCTGAGTTTGATGACGTTTTTCGCCTTGTTGCGATAAAGGCCAATGGTCCTGATATGGTCGATCAGGCGCTCTTCGCCAAGCGCGAGCATCTTTTCCGGCGTATCGGCGATCTGGAACAGCTCGCGCGTCGCGCGATTCACGCCCTTGTCGGTGGCCTGGGCAGACAACGCCACCGCCACCAGCAGCGTGAAGGCGTTGGTGTGATCAAGCTCGCCCTTCGGCTCGGCTTCGGTTTCCCGAAAGCGGGTGAAGACGGCGTGCATCGCATTATAATCGAGCTGGCGTATCATGGCAGGGCTTTGCCATGGCGGGAGGGCGGGAAACAAGCGTTTTGCGCCGTTTGCAGCGGGAATAGCCTCTGGCCAATGACGGATGCCTCCGGCGAGGGCGCCTTGATCAGGGGAAACAATCGATCACGACTGCTGTTCAGAAAGCCACAGCACATGGACCGATCGGCACAGAGCCGCGCATGGGACAGGTCAGCGTCACCCCACTGTCACCTATCCCGTCAAGGTGATATAGGATAAGGCAAGCCCGGCCTTTTGCGGGCCACACCTCTGTCAGACAAGAGCAGCACTATGACCAGGATTTCTATTCTTCTTGCATCGGTTTGCGCCATCGGCCTGTCGGGCTGCGTTGATCCGAATGCCTATCCGGACAATCCCAATGCCCGCTCGCAACAGGGCGCGATCATGGGCGGTCTGGTCGGCGCGGCTGCGGGCGCCAGCTCGGGCGGCAAGGGCAGCCTTGGCAAGGCGGCCGTGGGCGGCGTGATCGGCGCAATCGCGGGCGGCGCCATCGGGGCGACGCTGGATCAGCAGGCGGCCGAGCTGCGCTCGCAGATGTCGCCGGGCGTCAATGTCACCAATCATGGCGATTACCTGCTGGTGAACATGCCGCAGGATCTGCTGTTCGCAACCGACAGCGCCACGCTTTCGGGCTCGCTGCAAGGCGATCTGCGCGCCGTCGCGCAAAGCCTGACGCGCTATCCGAACAGCCAGGTCCAGATCATCGGCCATACCGATTCGACCGGGGCTGCAGCCTATAACCTCGACCTGTCGCAGCGCCGCGCCAACTCGGTTGCGACCGTTCTGCGCAACAATGGCGTGCCGGCGGGCCGGATCTCGGCAATTGGCCGGGGCGAAGATGTGCCGGTGGCCTCGAACCAGACCGCCGATGGTCGTGCAAAGAACCGCCGCGTCGAAATCTATATCCGCCCGACCAACTGAGCCGGCGGAAAGAATGCAGAAGGGCCGGGATTACCCGGCCCTTTTTTTTCGGGTGTCCTGAAGGTTTTTCCCGCTCTGCTATCTGCCGGATCAGCCCGGGATGTTTGCGACCGGCGTGTTCTGGCTGAAGAGACTGACCCAGCCCCCGTACTGCCGGCGCCAGAGCGAACTGACATAGTAAGCCTCATCGCGCGTTGCGCCCGTGCGGCGAAAATCGGCGCGACAGGCCAGGAGCGCGAGCGGCGTAGCTTCTTCCAGTCCCGGTGCAACGGTGCCGGGAGGCACCTTGCCAGACGCATCCGAGTCACGCGGGTTCAGGTCATGCAGACCGATACGGCCCAGGCGCATCACGCGCCGCCCCATCTGCTGTGACATCTCCCGTGACCAGCGCCTGCCAGACCCCTGTCTCGGCCGCTGTCGTCAGCTCGGCGAGCAGATCAGTTGCCACCAAGGATCCCTTCCAGAAGCCGCCCCGCCTCCTGTGACACCGCCTCGCGGGCGCGACGTTTGGCGGCCTCCTGCAGGCTTTCCTCTGCGGCGGCCTCGATCCCAAGCTCGGATTTCAGCTTTGCCTCCAGCTCGGCTTTCGCCCGCGCTTCTGCCTCTTTCGCCTCGGCCTTCAGCCGTTCCTCGGCGGCCTTTGCCTCGGCCTCCATCTTTTCACGGGCGATGGCCTCGAGATCCAGGCGGTAAGTGGGATCGGCCCAGGAACCGGTGATCCGCAAGGGCACCATTACGCCGCCGGTGCCCTCACCGTCTCCCGGGAAGGCGGTCGGGCGCAGCCGCATGTCGAGATCGCGGTCCCCCAGCCCGATGCGCCCGCGCCGCTTGCGGTCAGGTAGGGGGCGACGAGGCTCAGGTCGCTGGTGGTGAGGTTGCCGTCCAGAATGGTGAATGTGCCGGCGATCCCGTCGAAAATCGTCTTCTGCCCCTCGCCAACATAAGAGGTGTCGAGACGGCGCAGCATACCCGCGATGTCGAGACCCCGAACTTCCCCCTTGCCCAGTGTCAGGCTGCCATCACCTTTCAGGCTGCGCATGATCTCGTCGATGGAATTGCCGACGCCGAGGAATTTCAGATTGAGGCTCGCCTTGGTAATCATCCGGTCCCAGCCGGCAAGGTCCTGCATCAAAGGCGCTACATCGAGACCTACAAGCGAAAGATTGCCCCGACCGACAGACCGCCCCGCCCGTTGACGACGAATTCCCCGCTGACGGCGCCGCCATAGGCGGCAAGCTGGCGCAGATCGAACACCGCGCGCGCGCGGTCAATGGTCAGCATAAACCTGGTTTCGCCGAATTTCACCACGCCCAGATCAACCGAATTGGCGGCAAGGCTGATATTGGCGTCGACGAGACCAAGCGCCGAGACGTCGATATGATCCCTGGGCCAGCCCGGCGCCTTCATGCCCCCGGCTGCGCCGCCGCCGGGTGCGGTTCTGTCACCGCCGCCCGAGAGGCCAGCGAACTCAAGCGCATCTGCGCGCAGATTGCCCGAAATTTTCGGACGCGCCTCGCCCTGGCTCAGATCAAGATCGCGGCGAGGATCGCCCGGCGATCAAGATAGAGCGCGCCTTTTTCATCCAGCACCACCTGGCCGGTCACGGAAAGCCTGTCGGCGCCAAAGCCCGCAGGAGGGGCCGAGACCGCCGTTCCGAACGCCGCCCCGAGGGCGGGGATATCGGAAAGACTGGCAGTCAGCGCGCCCTCGGCCGCCCGGGGCGCCCAGCCGCCGCGCCCGACAAAGCCGATCCGGTTCTGACCGATGGTCAGATCAAGCGTCAGCGGCACCACCCGCCCATCGGCAAAGGCGGAAAACACCCCGCCTTCGGCGCTGATCGACAGGGGCTGACCAGAGGCGACCGCGCGCGCGGTCAGGGTGAAGGGCCCGGTGAAGTCAGGGATGGAAAACTCGGCATCAACCCCGTCCAGCACCAGATCCTGGCCCGTGCCATGGTCGATGTAACGCAGCGTCGCACCGGAGATGAGGCCGCGTTCCAGCGTGAAGGCGGTCGGGCCAGCGGGCGCCGTAATGGCGGGTGCGGTATCCCCGGCCCCGTCTGTTATGGCGACTGGCTCGGGCTGAAATTCCCAGTTGGCCTCGCCGCTTTTGCTGCGCTCAAGTTGCAGTCGCGGACGTTGCCATGCGATCCCGAGGATTTTCACATCGCCCCCGAGGAGCGCCGAGGCACTGAGTTCGATCGTCACACTGTCCGCCGCAAAGAGCGGCACTGTGCTGTCGGACCAGGCGGCATTGGCGATGGTGACCGGGCCGGTTTTGATGCCCAGAACCGGCCAGAACCGGGGCGAGACCTCGCCCTCGATCTGCAGGGCGCGGCCGGTGGCCTTTTCGAACTGATCCGCCGCCAGCCGGGCGATCCGATCCGCCGGGATCATCATGACCCCGACCACCAGGATCAGCACGAGGACCGCCAGACCCGCAAGCGCCCGCCAAACCCACCGCATCGCCGTCTCCAGTCTTTTATTATGCTCTGGTAACGAGTTTAGGAGCGGAGCGGTTCCCCGGGCAAGGAGCGCTGCATGATGCAGCACGGCTCTGGCATCAAATTGCCGGGAGCGCGGGCTGTGTTGCGGCCCTGACCGGGGCGCAGGAACCTCCGGCGGGAGTATTTTTTCAAGAGGAATTGGGCATACCCCCAGGCGTGAGGCGTTCATGCCCCCTATCCAGGGGGGCGGGAATGGCCTATAGGCGCGCGCATGTCGCAAAATCCTCCGCTCCTCCGCCCTGACCTTGCCCGTGCAACCGTCCCCGAAATGGCGCGCCGTGAGGGGCAGCCGACAATTGGCATGGTCTCGCTCGGATGTCCCAAAGCGCTGGTCGACAGCGAGCGGATCCTGACGCGGCTCCGGGCCGAGGGCTATGCGATCTCGCCTGACTATAAAGGCGCCGATGCGGTGATCGTGAACACCTGCGGGTTTCTGGATTCCGCGAAGGCCGAAAGCCTGGATGCGATTGGCGAAGCCCTGCGCGAGAATGGCCGGGTGATCGTCACCGGCTGTCTGGGGGCCGAGCCCGAATATATCACCGGCGCGCATCCGAAGGTGATGGCGGTGACCGGCCCGCATCAATATGAACAGGTGCTGGATGCGGTGCATGGTGTGGTGCCGCCCTCGCCCGATCCCTTTATTGATCTTTTGCCGGCCTCAGGCATCCGCCTCACGCCGCGGCACTTCTCTTATCTCAAGATTTCAGAGGGTTGCGACCATAAGTGCAAGTTCTGCATCATCCCCGATATGCGCGGGAAGCTGCAGTCACGCCCGGCAAAGGCGGTCTTGCGCGAGGCGGAAAAGCTGGTCGAGGCGGGCGTGAAAGAGCTTCTGGTCATCAGCCAGGACACCTCGGCCTATGGCACCGACTGGAAAGGCCGCGACGAGAAATTCCCGATCCTGAGCCTTGCGCGCGATCTCGGCGCGCTCGGCGCCTGGGTCCGGATGCATTACGTCTATCCCTATCCGCATGTACGCGAGCTGATCCCTGCCATGGCAGAAGGGCTGATCCTGCCCTATCTCGACATCCCCTTCCAGCACGCGCATCCCGAGGTCCTGAAGCGCATGGCGCGGCCCGCGGCGGCCTCGCGGACGCTCGACGAGATTGCCGCCTGGCGCGCCGCCTGCCCCGATATCGTGCTGCGCTCGACCTTTATCGTCGGCTATCCCGGCGAGACCGAAGCAGAGTTCCAGACGCTGCTCGACTGGCTGGATGAGGCGCAGCTCGACCGGGTCGGCGCGTTTAAATACGAGAATGTGAGCGGTGCGCGATCAAACAGCCTGCCCGATCATGTGCCGGAAGAGGTGAAGGAAGAGCGGTTCGCCCGCTTTATGGAAAAAGCCCAGGCGATTTCCGAGGCGAAGCTGGCAGCGAAAATTGGCAGCCGGATCGAGGTGATCGTCGACGAGGTGGACGCCGATGGCGCCACCTGCCGCACCAGAGCAGATGCGCCCGAGATCGACGGCAATCTCTTTATCGACGAGGAGTTCGAGGGGCTTACGCCCGGCGATATCGTCACGGTCGAGGTGGACGAAGCCGGGGAATATGACCTCTGGGGCCGGCTGGTCTGAACCGCCCCCTCCTCTGAGCCGCCCGCTCTGAGACGGCGTCGCGGCGAGACCGGTTTCGGCACCGCTACGCCGTTTTCGCGCCATCTTCTTTTGCCAAAGAGAGCCCCGATTACGGAGGATCTCTTATGTTTTTAAATCATTCCTTTACCCATGGCAGGCGCCTGTCTACCGCGCTGCTGATCGCGGGCGCGCTGTCCTTGACCGCTGGCGCGCTGCAGGCCCAGGACAGTATCCCGGTGCCGGATACCGCCCCTGTCAGCGCCCTCGGCACCCTGCGCAGCGCTGCTCTGGCCGGAGATTTCGCTTTGCTTGAGACCGCGATCCAGGCGGCCAGAGAAGGGGACAGTGACGGCGGCAACGGCGATCAGGCGCGGGCGATTTTCGCCCTTTTCAACAGCACCGACCCGGCAATTGACCGGGCAACAAAGGCCTGGCTTGCCGCCGATCCCGCAAATCCAAACGCCATGACCGCGCGCGGCTGGACCTTGCGCAGCCGTGGCTTTGCGCTGCGCGGTGACGGCTATATCGACGATGTGCAGCCCGCAGCCCTCGCACGGTTTCGCAGCCTGCATGCCGAAGCCTGGGATCTCGCCCTGGCGGCAGTTGCGGCTGATCCGGCCTCGCTTCCGGCCTCGGATCTGAAGCTGAGCGTCGCGCATACCACCGGTCATGCCTCTGTTATTCCCGTCGAATTCACCCGCATGATGGAACTTGTGCCGAACCGTCAGACACTTCTCTGGGCCTCGGTCGGCATGGCGCCGCAATGGGGCGGAAAAAGCGGCTGGGGGCGCGAGGCCTGTGCGCTCTGGGCCGAAAAGATCCCGGCACCCGAAGGTTATGACGCTGCGGCCTGCGCCATTGAGGCAAGCTATTTCGCCACAGATGAAGCCGCGATCCAGGCCTGGGCGCGCGCAGATCTGCGAAAAGATGACAGCCCCTTTCTTGATGCCTGGCGCAGCCATGACGCAACCCATGGCCGCGCTGGCAGCGACACGGATCGCGCCTGGGCGAAGGACTGGCTGACCCGCGAGGGCAAAAAATCGCAGCTGACCTTCCGCCAGGCGATCCAGCTGGAACAAATGAACGGCCGCAGCCCGCTCAGCGACGGGCCGGGGCCGGTGCTCGACACGGTTCTGCGCCGTGATCTGGCGGCGATCTGCCGCGCCGCCGACGAGGACCCGGGCAACTGGCGCAAGGTCTTCGACTGCAATGAGGGGCTTGGCTACAGCCGCTTTATCGACCTGCCGCGCGACAAAGCGGCCGAGGTGGCACGGCTGGAACGGCTGGTCACCCTCGCCCCTTACGAACCCTATATGTGGGAGTATCTCGCCATGGAATTGCGCGACAGCACCCCGCCAGAGCGGCTGACCGTCGAGGCCGGGGCCGGGATGATGGCGGCCTTCCGCACCGCGCTGGCGCTTTCAGGAAATGCGCTGGATGTCGCCAGCCGCTATGAGCGCTTTGCCCAGGGGATCTGGAACGATATGGACCGGATCAATGTCGATGCGATCGACACGACCGGCGCGCCCGCTTTCGCGAAAGAGGCGTTTGACACCGCCATCGCATGCCCCGTCGTCCATGCGATCCGCCTGCATCGCGGATTGTGCAAAGAGACCGGCACCAAAACCGCCGCCTGCGAGATCGAACATGACCAGGCCTATCGCGTCGATTACCTCGACCGCGCCGCCCGCCGGGGCGCCTGCGAAGCGGAGGGCACCCTGACGCGCCCGCTCAGAGAGCTGAAACTGCCGCTGCCGGATTTCGGCAACAGCGGCTATGAGTAAAGCCGTGCAGTTGCAGGTCCGGGCGCGCGTCAGCGCCCGGTCTCTTCGCGCCGCGCCTCAAACCAGGCCCTGACGCAGGCGGTGACATGCGAAAACCGGTCGCCGCCCAGATGCACCCCGCCATACCAGCGGGTGACGACGATGATATGGTCCTGCAACCCCTCGCGCTCAAGCATCCTGAGGATGATCGCCGCCGCACCGCTTTCACCGTCATCATTGCGCAAAGGGCCGTCTGCCAGTGTATTGGCGGCCCAGGAATTATGGGTGGCTTTGGCGAATTTCCTGTCGCGTTTCAAAGCGGTCAGAAAGGCCAGCGCACCCGCCTTGCCCGCCACCGGCCCGCCCGACACCGCATAGCGCGAGCCACGGTCACGGATCACATCGGCAAGCGTGAAGCCCCCATCCGGCAGATCCGCCATCCGCTCAGCCGCCCGCGATCCGCTTCACCGTCGCGCGAACCACCGCGAGCCGTTCGGAATTCGCGGGATGCGAGCCCATGAAACGGTCGCCGGGATCGGGCAGACGGGTGAAGAAATTCGCGCCCCGGATCGGATCATAGCCCGCCGACAAGGCGATCTCGGCCCCGAGCGCATCGGCCTCAAGCTCGAATTCCTTGGAATAATGCTGGGCGGCAAGCCCCGCACCGATCTCCTGGACACGTTTCAGCTCCTCGCCGGTAAGCCCGGCGGACTGGCCGAGGATTCCAACAAGGATCGCGCCGGTCATCGCCTGATCCTGACGGCGCGGGATATGGCCGGCAATGTGATGCGCCGCCTCATGGCCCAGCACAAAGGCCAGCTCATCGGGGTTCTTCGCCAGATTAAGCAGGCTGCGGGTGAAAACGATCACGGGGCGGCCATTGTCGTCAAGCGTCTGGAAGGCATTGGCCGGCTGCGCGCGGTCTTCATCCACCGCGATCTGGAAGGCACAATTGCCCCTGCGCAGCTTCTCGCGGCAATAGCGAATAACAACCGGGGTCATACGCGCGGCGACGTCGAGGATCGGATCATTGGCGGCAAGCGGCTTGCCGTTCGAGGTCAGGACTTCCTGGCGTATGGTCCCGCCTGGCCCACCCCCTGCCGGATAGGCCGCCGGAACCACACAGCCCGACAGCACCATGGCAGCTGTGAGGCCTGCGGCGAGAACCGGCATCCGGCCCAGACGGCGCAGGGCGGCCATCAGACCGCACATGAGACTGCACATGAGACCGGGCATCAGGGCCAGAGGGGTAGTTTTGGACGGGGAATCGAGAACCATGGCGCCGGACAATCTGGAAAAGACAGCTCAGCCTTAGCAGCATCTCTCCCCTGGCGGAAAGGGCACATTGCCACCCCGGCCGAATGCGGATCGCGCGCCGCCCCTGCACACAAATAGTTTACCGCCAGACCAGGTGGCCCGCAAAAGGCTCCCCTTCCGAAGGGAAATAATTGCCGAAGCGCGGTCTGATACATTGCCCCTCGCGTGCAAAGCGGCCATGCTGGCATCATGTTCACGATCGAGCACGAATATGACGCGACGGTTGTCACCCTGATCGACGAGGGAGGCGATGGAATGCCGCTGACCGGCGATGTCACCATCACCGCTTTCGATGAATGCGTGACGGTCGAACAGACCGATCCCGAAACGGATGAAACCTCGCGCATCACGCTTTCCATGGCGCAGATCGCAGACCTTGCCGCCGCGCTCGACCTTCCCGAGGGCAGCTACCGGATCGACACGCGCAAGCGCTGAGACCGGGCACCACTCTCGCGCCGATCAGGGGCCTTGCCAATGTGTCCCCTTCTGATGGAGGCCACGGGCGTCAGTCTTCAGTCCAGGCGGAAGAGCTTGTCGCGTGATTTGGCACCCCGGACCAGGGTGAGCCGCGATTTGGCCACGCCCATCGCTTTCGCGAGCAGGTCACGCGCCGCAAGGGTTGCGCGGCCATCTTCGGGCACGACCGTCACGCTGATCCTGACCGGCACGCCGGGCTCCAGCTGTTCGCGCCGCGCATTGGGCGTTACCCTTACCGCGATCTCCGCTCCGCTCACCGCCATTCCGGTCAGATCCGGCAAAGTCATATTCGCGTCCTTTCCCCTTGCGGTCAGCATCCGGCTTCGCAACTCTGGCCACAAGACAGGAGGCCCGGATGGTCACAGGTTTTTTCTCGGATGAGCGGTGTTTCTGGCATGGCGGCGGCAATTATGCGCTGACCCTGCCGGTTGGGGGCCTTGTACAGCCAACCTTGGGCGGGCTGCCCGAAAACCCTGAAACCAAGCGCCGGCTGAAGAACCTGATCGAGGTGACCGGGCTGATCCGCGATCTCGACCATCGCAGCAGCGATCCGGCCACGGATCAGGAACTCGCCCGGGTGCATCCCCGGGCCTATCTTGATGCCTTCCGCGCGGCCTCGGATGCGGGCGGCGGCGAGCTCGGTCTGCGCACACCGTTCGGGCGCGGCGGGTATGAGATCGCGGCGCTTTCTGCCGGGCTGACCGTCGCCGCGCTGCGGTCTGTGCTGGCAGGTGACCTGCAGAACGCCTATGCCCTCTCGCGCCCGCCGGGGCATCATGCGCTGCCCGACTGGCCCAACGGGTTTTGCCTGATCAACAATATCGCGGTGGCGATCGAGGCCGCCCGCGCCGAGGGCCGTGCGACCCGTTTCGCAGTGGTGGACTGGGATGTGCATCACGGCAATGGCACCGAGGCGATTTATTACGCCGATCCCGATGTGCTGACGATGTCCATCCATCAGGAGCATAATTACCCGCTCGATACCGGCGACGCGGCGGATCGCGGCGAAGGTGCCGGGCTAGGCGCCAACATCAATCTGCCATTGCCGCCCGGCGCCGGTCACCTCGCCTATCTGACCGTGTTTGAAGAAGTGGTGATCCCGGCGCTGTACCGGTTTCGCCCCGATGTGATCCTGGTGGCCTGCGGCTTTGATGCCTCGGGGGTTGATCCGCTGGGCCGGATGCTGGCCACGGCCGAGACGTTCCGGCAGATGACGCGGATGGTGATGGGGGCGGCGCGGGATCTGTGCGGCGGCCGGCTCGTCCTGAGCCATGAGGGCGGCTATTCCGAGGTCCATGTCCCGTTTTGCGGCCATGCGGTCCTTGAAGAGCTTTCAGGCAGCAAGATCAGCGCCCCCGACCCGCTGGCCGCGACACTTTTGCAACGGCAGCCCCCGGCGCGGGCGGATGCGTTCCACCTGGACTGGATCCGCGCGCTTGTCGCCCTGCATTCTGCCTGAGCCACGGAATTGCGGGCTTGCTCGCGCGCCCTGACGCCCGCTTTCGCCGGGAAGCCCCATCTGCGCTCCCGGGCAAGGGCATCCCCCGGGCAGGAGGCGCCCCGCGAGATCGGCCTGCCCCACCATACAGCCCGCCGCCGCAGAACTGTCACGGGGGTGTCAGATCTGGTGCCGCTATCAGACGCAGCAAGCCGTATCACCCCGACCACGCGCGCCCTTTCCGGCAGGGCATCCAATCCTGATGACAGGGCCTCTCGCGATCTGGTCCCCGTGCGGATGGGCGGTTATAGCAGAAGCTACCCGGCAGACAGCCCCGGGGCCGGAGCCGAAAATGACAGACCAGATCACCGTCGAGACCGCGATTGCCGGGCTTCGTGCCGCCGCCGACCCGGCCCGTGCCGCCGAGGCCGCCAGCTATCACAAGACCGCCCGTGACTATCTTGGCATCCCGGTGCCGGTGCTGACGGAAATGGCAACGGCCTGGCGCCAGGGGATCGATATTGACCAGAGGGTCGCGCTGGCCTCCGGGCTTTGGGACAGCAATATCCATGAGGCGCGGATCGCGGCGGCCAAGCTGATGGTCCAGGCCCGGATCCGCCCGGATGACGGCGTCTGGGCGCTGATCGCCTCCTGGGTGCCGCAGTTTGATGGGTGGGCGATAGCCGATCATGTGGCCGATGCCGGCGGGCGCCGGCTGATCGCCGATCCGTCGCGTCTTGACGAGGTCGAGACCTGGACCACCTCGCCGCATATGTGGTCGCGGCGCGCGGCGCTGGTCTTCACCCTGCCCTGGGCAAGGATGAGCAACCCGAAAGCCGCAGACCTTGAGATCCGCGAACGGGTGCTGGGCTGGGCCGGGCGCTATGTTACGGAAAGTGACTGGTTCATGCAAAAGGCGGTCGGCTGGTGGATCCGCGATTTTTCGAAACATGATGCAGCGCGCACCGAAGCGTTCCTCGCCGGCCCCGGCCAGGGGCTGAAGAGTTTCGCGAAAAAGGTTGCCCGTACCTGGCTCCCTCGGGACTGACGCCTCGCCACCTCTCGTTCGATAATCACGAACCCGGCTTTCCGCCTCCGGGGACTGCCTCTTCCGGCCATGAAATGGCATATGGGGGAGGACAGTTTCGACAGGAGGCAGGAATGACCACTCTTTTCTACAAACAGGGCGCATGTTCGCTGGCGCCGCATATCGTGCTCGAATGGATCGGCGCGCCTTATGAGGCCGTGCGGGTCACCGCCGGCTCGCCCGAGATCCTCGCGGTCAATCCGACCGGCGCGGTACCGGTCTTGCGCGAAGACGATGGCTGGCTTTTGACCCAGGCCGGTGCGATCCTTGACTATCTGGCGCATAAGCACCCCGGGGCCGGGCTTTCCGGCGGCGACAGCCTGCGCGCCAAAGCCGAGGCGCATAAATGGTCGGCCTTCCTGACCTCGGATGTCCATGCCGCCTTCTGGCCGGTCTTCATGCCCGACCGTTATACGACCGATGGCTCAGATGCGGCGAAAACCGCCGTCACCGCCGCCGGGATCGAGCAGGTGAAGAAGAAGTTCGCGGTGCTGAACGACCATCTCGCGGGGCGCGACTGGTTCCTCGACGGCGGGCGCTCGGTGATCGATGCCTATGCTTTCCCGATGATCCGCTGGGGCCGTGCGAAAATTCCGGGCGGGCTGAAGGACTACCCCTATATCCAAGCGCTGCATGACCGGCTGGCGGCTGACGAACAGGTGCAGAAAATCCTCGCGCGTGAAGCGGGGAAATAACCCCGCGAAAGGAGAGCTGAAATGACAACGGGCATCCATCACGTCACCGGAATCACGGCCAGTGTTCAGGCCAATGTCGATTTCTATATGGGCTTTCTGGGCCTGCACCTGGTCAAACAGACCGGCGGATTTGAGGATGCCGAACAGCTCCACCTGATCTATGGCGACGAAACCGGCAGCCCTGGCTCGCTTTTGACCTTCCTGGTCTGGGAGGCGGCGGGCCGGGGTCGCACGGGTCTCGGCCAGGTTTCGGAAATTGCCCTGGCGGTGCCGTCAGAGACGATCGGCGACTGGCTGACCAGGGCGCTCTCAGAGCGGATCCAGGTCGAAGGCCCGGGCCGGGAATTCGGCGAGCCGGTCTTGCGGCTGAAAGACCCGGACGGGATGGTCGTGAAGCTGACCGGCACCGATAGCATGGCTGCGATGCGGGTCCGGGGCGTCACAATCCTGACCGATAAGGGCGATGAGACCGCCGGTTTCATCACCCGCTTCGGCTATGGTGAGACCGCCCGCGACGGCGCCAGCCGCCGGCTCAGCTCTGACACGGATGTGGTTGATATTCGTGAGGTTTCCGGATTCGTGCCCTCGATCCAGGGCGCGGGCGTCGCCGATCACGTCGCCTTCCGCGCCCCGGATGTGGCAGCGGTCCAGGCGATGCGGGTCTCGCTTAAGGATTACGGGCCCACCCATGTCCATGACCGCAAATATTTCCTGTCGCTCTATGTCCGCGAACCGGCTGGCACGCTGATCGAATATGCCACCGACGGGCCGGGGATGAGCGTTGATGAGGCGCCGGATCAGCTGGGCAAGCGCCTGATGGTGCCGCCCTCCGATGCTGCGCGGGCAGATGATCTTCGGGTCATGCTGCCGCAATTCGCCCGACCGGGCGAGGAGAGGTTTCCGATGCGCGATCTTGCCTTCATCCACCGTTTTCACCAGCCTGAAGACCCCGATGGCTCGACCATCGTGCTGCTGCATGGCACCGGCGGAAACGAAACCGATCTGATGCCGCTGGCGCATAAGATCCATCCGCGCGCCACATTGCTGGGTGTGAGGGGCCGCTCGACCGAGGAAGGCATCAACCGCTGGTTCCGCCGGTTTGACGCGGTGACCTATGACCAGGAGGATATCCGTGCCGAGGCGGAGGCTTTTGCGGATTTCACCGCTGGCGCGATAAGGGGCTATGGGCTTGACGAGGGCAAGCTTTCTTTCCTCGGCTATTCCAATGGCGCGAACCTGCTCGGCGCGATCCTGCAACTGCATCAGGGCGTGGTGAATCGCGCGCTGCTCCTGCGCGCGGTGCAGGCGCTGGAGGTGCCGCCTGGTGGTAAGCTGGGTGCACCAGAGGTCCTGATGCTGAACGGCGCCCGCGATCCCTTCGCCCGAATGGCCCCGGCGCTGGAAAGCGCTCTGCGCCAGGGCGGTGCAGATCTGACCGCCGAGACGCTTTCCGCCGGACATGAGCTGGCCGCTGACGACCTGACCCATGCCCGGGCCTGGCTCCGGGCCCGCACCTAACCCTGTGTCGCCCCCTGGATCATCTTGAGCCAGGGGGCTTCGCCGTTGAAATGCCCCAGCAGATGGTCGATGAAGCGCCTGAGTTTCAGCGGCATCGGCTGCACCGGCGGCCAGAGCGCCGTCACCGGCAGGCTGCGCGTGCCGCATTGGCCCAAGACCGCCACCAGCGCCCCGATTGAAGTGCAGGTGCCGCGATAAAGCCGGGCAGCATCGCAAAGCCAAGGCCAGCCACCGCCATATCGCGCATCGCCTCGCCATTATTGACGCTGATCCGCTCGGTTACGGCGGGCGAGACCATGCGGCCGCCCTCGCTTAACTGCCAGAGATCCGCGTTGGAGATATGGCTGTAGCCGATCACCGGCTGGCCGGTCAGGTCCTGCAAACCTGCGGGACTGCCGTGGCGGGCGAGGAAATCGGGGCTGGCACAGACCAGCGAGCGATCCTCGCAAAGCTTTCGCGACATCAGCGCGCCGCCCGGTGACTGGCCAACCCGGATCGCGAGGTCGAACCCTTCGCGCGCAAGGTCGCGGGCGCGGTCGTCATAATCGACCCGGATCTCCAGCCCCGGGTGAAGCCGCGCGAAATCCGCAATGATCCCGGTCAGATGCAGGGTGCCAAAGGTCATCGGCGCGGCAAGTGAGAGCGTGCCGCGCAATCCCTCGCCATCGCCTGTCCCTCCCCAGGCGGCGGATTCCGCCGCAGCGCGCAGATCGGTCAGCGCCGGGCGAAAGCGGTTGGCCAGCCGGTGCGCGGCCTCGGTCGCGGTGATGCGGCCGGCATTGCGGCGAAACAGCGCCACGCCAAGCCCGGTTTCCAGATCACCCAGCCGTTTTGAGACCACCGATTTCGACAGGTTCAGCCGCGCGGCAGCAGCGGTGACGGTGCCAAGCTCCATCACAGTCAGGAAAGTGTCGATTTCATCAAGAGTGTAGCGCATGACCGACTGTCGCCTGGACAGGGCCGTTCGTAAAGCGCGAACACCGGATCAGGCAATGCCTCGCTGGAAGGAAACGGCCGCTGCACGCATATTCAGGACAACGAAAGGAGGCCGATCATGGCAAACTCTTCTGACCTTACACTCGGCGGCATCCACCATCTGACAGCGATCACCGCCAATGCCCCCGAAAACAAACGTTTCTATACCGAGACGCTGGGCCTGAGGCTGGTGAAAAAGACCGTGAACCAGGATGATACTTCGGCCTATCACCTCTTCTATGCCGACGGGCTGGCAAGCCCGGGCACCGATCTGACCTTCTTTGACTGGCCGGTGGGGCGCGAGCGGCGCGGGGTGCATTCGATCAGCCGGACCGGCCTTCGGATTGCGCCTGACAGCTTTGATTTCTGGGCAGGGCGGGTCCACGATCATGGGCTGGTCAGCGGGGCTGTCAGCACGGTTGACGGGCGGGTGAGCCTCGATTTCGAAGACCCCGAAGGCCAGCGTTTCCGGCTGACCGCCGATGAACCGGGTGTGGCGAACCCCTGGGACCGGAGCCCGGTCGAGGCGGCGCATCAGATCCGGGCCTTGGTCCGATCACCCTCTCGGTCGCCGACCTGGCGCCGACAAAGGCAGTGCTGGAGCGGGTGATGAACATGCGCGCGACCGGAGAATATGCGAGCCCGGATGGCGAAGGGGTGGTGCATGTCTTCTCGATGGGCCAGGGCGGTCCGGCGGCGGAGCTGCATGTCGCGGTGCAGCCCGGATTGCCGGTGGCCCGTCAGGGCGCAGGTGCGGTGCATCATGTCGCCTTCCGCACCCCGGATACGCAAGGCATCCAGGACTGGGCCGCACGGCTCAGGGAGTTCCGCATTCCCTCTTCCGGCGAGGTGGAACGCTATTATTTCCGCAGCCTCTATTTCCGCGAGCCCGGTGGCAATCTGTTCGAAATCGCCTCGGACACACCTGGTTTCACCGTGGATGAGCCCCTGGAAAGCCTTGGTGAACGCCTGTCGCTGCCGCCCTTCCTCGAAGCAAAGCGCGAGCAGATCGAGGCCAGGCTGAAACCTCTGTAACCTGGTCGTGCGATTAACCAGAGGCGGTGGCCGCCCGCCTCACGGCGGGCGGCGGGGAGGGGGCAGGGGAGGGGAACCCCTCCCCTGCCCCTCCCCGGTTGCGCCTTTGCCGCAACCGCATCTCCCTGAGGTCAGCCAAAGACCAAAAGAACAAGGATCCCGCCCGTGATCAACAGGCAGCCGGTCACTTCGCGCGGCGCGATCTTTTCGCGAAAAAAGAAGACCGTCGCCGCAAAGGTAAATAAAAGCTCAATCTGACCAAGCGCCTTCACCACTGCCGCGTTTTGCAAGGTCATCGCCGAAAACCAGCACAGCGAGGCCCCTGCCCCGCAGACACCCGCAAAAAACGATACTTTCCATGCCTTTGCGATGCGGGAGAATTCCTCCCGCTCGCGCCAGAGCATCCAGCCCCCCATCACCACCACCTGCACGACCAGGGTCGCCACCAGCGTCAGGGTCGCCTGGGTCAGGAAATCCGGCCCGCCAAGCGAAAGCGACGCCGCCCGGTAAGACACCGCCGACCCCCGAACATCGCCCCGGACCCCAGCCCGATCAGCGCATTGCGCGAGAAGACCGAGGTCAGGAGGCTCCGCCACCCCCCCTGGACATGCGCGACAGATATCAGCATCACACCCGCCACGCTGATCGCGATCGCAGCCAGCGCGCCCGGCGTCACCCGCTCGCCCAGAAAGATCAGTCCGAACAGCGCGGCTTGTGCGGGCTCGGTCCGCGAATAAGCTGTCCCGACCGCAAAATTCCGAAAGGAAAACAGGTGGATCAGCAGGAATGTCCCCGCGATCTGCGACAGCGCTCCAAGCAGAACCCAGAGCGCGAAGTCAATCTGCGGCACCGGCAGTGGCCCGCGCCCCGAGGCCAGCACCCCCGCCAGCATCAAAAGCGCCACCGGCAAACCAAAGCCAAAGCGCACGAAGGTCGCGCCGGTCGTGCCCATCGCGCCTTTCAGATGCTTTTGCGCCGCCGAGCGCAGGTTTTGCAAAAAGGCACCGGCAAGGGTGATCGGGATCCAGATTTCCATGCTCAGAACCTCCAGTTTTTAAGGCGACTATGCGAGCGAGGCGCCACTGGCAAGCGCCCGAAGCATGCGCCATCCCCACAGGACGGCACGCGCCCCAGTGAAAGCGCCCGGATGAAAACACACGGAAAACCTTCCCTTGTGCCGCCATGCATGTCCGTCCAGACTCGCGTGAAACCCGATTTCAGGATGTCCGATGCGCCCGTTCGCTCTTGCTGCCCTTGTCCCTCTGGTCGCCGGCCTGCTCACCGCCGCCCCCGCCTTTGCCGCCTGCCAGGGCGAGGGTCTCTTTGAATGCAGCATCGGCAAGAAAGCGCTGGAAGTCTGCCGTACCGGCAGCGCGGTAAGCTATCGCTTCGGCCCCGCAGGCAAGCCCGAGCTCGAGATCGCCACGGCGCTGAGCGAACTGCAGTATCAGCCCTGGCCTGGCGTCGGCCGCGCGATCTGGGAGGCCGTCACATTCCACAATGACGGCACCAGCTATGAGGTCTGGTCCAGCTTTGACCGCCAGGACCCGGATGCAAAGCCCGAAGGCGGGGTGAATGTGCTCAAAGGCGAGAAGCTGATCGCCGCGCTCGACTGCACCAAAGGCTCCGTTCTAAGCGGGCTCGATCTGCTTTACGGCGCGAAAGAGAGCATCGGCCAATGCTGGAGCTTTGAGAACCACCGCTGGACCACCGCGCCCTGCAACTAGGCCAAATCCCCTTTTGATAGCCCATGCCGTCCGCCCCGGGCGGACCGATCTTCTGCTGCCCTTCATGCAGGATCGGTTTTCTCCGCCGGCGGAACGGCGTCAGGGGAAAGCGCGCCTTCACCCATACCCGCGCGCGGAGCGGTCGGGCGCGCGCCGTCCCAGGCCTCGCCCATCGCGAGAAGGCAGCTCAGCCCATCCGCATAATTTTGCAGCAAAAGCCAGTTTCCATCCGCATCGGCACGGATCTCGATCATCGCCTCGGAATCGCGCAACCCCTGGCCCTGGGTGGCAAAGTCCCGCCCATGTTCCAGACGCGCCAGCAGCCGGGCCCTCGGGCGCAGATCGTCTCGCCGCCAGGCCCCTTTTGCACCCGGCCTGTCTCTCCCGGGCCTTTCAGGGCCTCCTGCGCCGATAACCCAGGGGCACCGCCCGGAAACACGGCGAGACAGGCGGCGGATAAAAGGGCGAGGCGCTGCGTCATGCATGAAATCGTAACATAGAAATGACAAATGCCATGCAAAAACACGCCCCTCCGGCGGGCAGCGTTTGAGTCCTCCCGGCCACACCTGGCCCACACAATATCCGGTGGTTAACTTTTTCCCTTTCTCCTCATCCGGTGGTGGTGCCTATAGTCAGAGCAATGAACCGGGGGAACACCCGGTCTTGAGGCAGGCCAATAACAACAAGCAAGGAGGGCGCGATGCGCTGCCCGTTCTGCGGTAATATCGACACCCAGGTGAAGGACTCGCGTCCCGCCGAAGATCACGTCTCGATCCGTCGTCGCCGTTTCTGCCCCGCCTGTGGCGGGCGTTTCACCACCTATGAGCGCGTGCAGCTGCGCGATCTGGTGGTGGTCAAATCCAATGGCAAACGCGAGGATTTCGACCGCGACAAGCTGGAGCGTTCGATCCGGATCGCGATGCAGAAGCGCCCCATAGACCCCGAGCGCATCGACCAGATGATTTCCGGCATCGTGCGGCGGCTAGAAAGCATGGGCGAAACCGATGTGCCGTCGCGGACCATCGGGGAAATCGTGATGGAATCCCTCGCCAGGATCGACACGGTTGCCTATGTTCGCTTTGCCAGCGTTTACAAGAACTTCCAGGCTGCGGGTGATTTCGACCGCTTTGTCAGCGAGCTGCGGCCCGCCACCGACAAGGCCGAGGAGTAATCCCCCGGGGCCCGAAAAAGGCCCCGGAGTGACCATGACCCGTCAGATCGATGAGACCCATATGACCCATGCCCTGCGTCTCGCGGCGCGGGGCAATGGCACATGCTGGCCCAACCCTTCGGTGGGATGCGTGCTGGTGAAAGACGGGCGGGTCGTCGGGCGCGGCACCACACAGCCCGGCGGGCGCCCCCATGCCGAACGCGTGGCGCTGGCCCAGTCTGGCGCGGCCGCGCGCGGCGCCACCGCCTATGTGACGCTGGAGCCCTGCGCCCATCACGGCAAAACCAGCCCTTGCGCCGAGGCGCTGGTCGCAGCCGGCGTCGCGCGGGTCGTCACCGCGATCACCGATCCCGACGCCCGCGTCGCAGGACGCGGCCACGCGATCCTGCGCGCGGCCGGCATCGAGGTGACCGAGGGCATCCTCGCCGCCGAAGCCACCGAGGTCACGGCAGGCTTTCTCAAACGGGTCACCCGCGGCCTCCCCTTCGTGACGCTGAAACTTGCAACCACGCTCGATGGCCGCATCGCGACGGGCACCGGCGAAAGCCGCTGGATCACCGGGCCGGAGTCGCGCCGCGCCGTCCATGCAATGCGGATGGCGCATGATGCAGTGATGATCGGCTCCGGCACCGCCCGTGCCGATGACCCGGATCTGACGGTGCGCGGCATCGGCGCGACCCGCCAGCCCATCCGTATCGTGATCGACAGCCAGCTGAGCCACCGCCCCGACAGCCGCCTCGGCCGCACCGCGCGCGAGGTGCCGGTCTGGCTGATGCATGGGCCCGATGCGCCCGCCGCCGCACAGACTGCCTGGGCCGCAACGGGCGCGAAGCTGCTCCCCTGCCCCAGAACCGGCCCCCATCTCGACCTGACGGCGGCGCTGCAAGTGCTCGCCGCCGAGGGCCTGACCCGCATCTTCTGCGAAGGCGGCGGCAGCCTCGCCGCAGCGCTGATCCGCGCGGACCTCGTCGATGAACTGGTCAGCTTCACCGCCGGCGCGCTGATCGGAGAAGACGGGCGCGCCGCCCTCGGCCCGCTGGGGCTCAGCGCCCTGCAAGACGCGCCCCGCCTGGATCTGATCGCGCAACGCCGCATCGGCACCGATACCCTCAGCCAGTGGAGATTCTGACCCTCGGCGCGCCACAAAGAAACAAGGCGCCCGTGTGGAACGCCCCGGCCCCTGCCTGAAAGGCCGCGGCGTGCTTGTGGCCCCCGCGCGCCCTCCGGCTCAGAAATCGGTCGGCGCGCCGCCTTCCTGCTTGCGCCGCGCCACAAAGCGCGCGAGCTCCTCCTGCGCCGTATGATCCATGGCCGGAGGCTCGAATTCCGCAAGGATCTGCTTATAGATCCGATGCGCCCGCTCGGCGGTCCAGGTCGCCCCATCCAGCGCCCAGGCCTCATAATTGCGCCAGTCGCTGGCAAAGGGCTGATAGAACGCGGACTGATAGCGCGCCTGGGTATGGGCGCAGCCAAAGAAATGCCCTCCCGGCCCGACCTCGCGGATCGCCTCCAGCGCGATGTCGTCCTCGCCGGAAGCAAAAGTCGCCTCCTCGAAATAGCGCTGGATCATTTGCAACACTTCGCAATCCATCACGAATTTCTCAGGGCTCGCGATCAGCCCACCCTCCAGCCAGCCCGCCGCGTGATAGACCATATTGGTCCCCGACTGCACGGCGGCCCAGAGCGAGTTCGAGGTCTCCCACATCGCCTGGCCATCGGGCACATTGGCCGCGCAAACGCCGGAAGACCGCAGCGGCAACCCGTAATACCGCACCAGCTGCCCGGTCATCTGCGTCGCGCGCATATATTCCGGGGTCCCGAACGCGGGCGCGCCCGATTTCATATCGACATTCGAGGTGAAGGTGCCGATCGCCACCGGACAACCGGGGTTGATATATTGCAAAAGCGCCACCGCCGCCAAAGCCTCGGCCAGCGACAAGGCCACCGCCCCCGCCATGGTCACCGGCGCCATAGCCCCCGCCAGCGTGAAGGGTGTGATCACCACCGGCTGGCCGCGCCGCGCAAGCCGCATCGCGCCGTCGAGCATCGGATAGTCGTGTTTCAGGGGCGAGACCGAGTTGATATTCGTGTACATACGCGGCTTTGCGTCAAATTCGGAATGCGAAAGCCCGCCCGCGATGCGGACCATCTCCATCACGTCCTCAACCCGTTCGGCACCCAGCGAATAGGCGTGAACCACCTTATCGGTCACCACCAGCTTTTCCTGCAGGCAGTCGAGGTGCCGGACGCTTGCGTGAATATCAATCGGTTCGACCGGATAGCCGCCCGCAACATGGATACAGTTGAAATACTGCGTCAGTTTGATGAATTCCTGGAAGCTCGCGAAATCGCCCGAGCGTTTGCCGCGTTCCAGATCCCAGGAGTTCGGCGGTGACGACACATTTACAAACACCATGTGTTTGCCGCCGATCACGATCTCACGCCCGGGGTTACGCGGCGTGATGGTGAACTGGCTGGGAGCATGGCCCAGCATCTCCATCACGAAAGCCTCATCCATCCGCACATTGGTGCCGTTGATGATGCAGCCCGCCTTACGCATGATCTCCAGCGCCTCGGGGTTCAGGAACTCAATGCCGATCTCCGAGAGGATCGTCATCGCACCCCGGTGGATACGCTGGACGCCGTCGGCATCCTGTGGCTCGGTCGGGCGGTCGGGGTTCAGCGGGATTCGCCAGGGCATCTGTTCAATGGCCAAAGCGCCGCGAGATTTCATCCCGGCGCGCCCGCCGCTGCGCTTGCGCCGGCCCGTGTCAGCCCCGCTGTCAGAAGCGTGGTCACCTGCCTGGATCCCTGAATCCCCGGTCATCTGCGGCCCTCCCTGAAGCTCCGGGCGCACGGCCCGGTCAGGAATCACGATGACTGAGCCTGCGCGCAGAGGCGCAACAAACCGGCGACATGCCGGTGTCGTTTTTGGCGCGCGCCTGCAGATAATCAGTCCGACAGCTGATCCAGCCAGGCCGGCAGCGCACCGATATCACGCAAGACCAGATCGGCATGCGGCGCCAGATCTGCCTCTGTGGCGATCCCGGTCAGCACCGCGATCCGCGTCATGCCCGCCGCGTGCCCCGCCTCCATATCATGGCGCGAGTCGCCGATCATCGCCACCCGCCCGGGCCTGAGGCCCTGTTCGCGCAGAAAGGCGTTCAGCATCCCCGGCCCCGGTTTCGCCCCATGGCCGCTGTCATAGCCGGCAATGTAATCGACCAGCCCGGTCAACCCATGTGCCGCCATATGCGCCTTCGCCGGGCGCTCGGAATCATTGGTGACGATGCCAAGTTTCAGCCCGCGCCCCCGCAGAGCGGTGAAAAGCGGCACCAGCGGCACCGCCTCGACCATCCGCGCCTGGGCCGCCGCCTGGTCGATCCGCCCGGTCAGTTCGGCCAGCCCGACCCCCGGCAGATGCGGTTGCAGCGTTGCGGCTATATCCGCCGCTGTCGACGCTATGACCGGGCTGTCGGGGTGAAAATCATTGGTATCAGGCAGATAGCCGACAGCCGCCGCCAGCCGGCTGGCATGATCCGCATCGCTCGCGATCTGGGTCAGAAAGCTTTGCGCCCAGGCGCCCCAGCTTTTGCGAAAGTCGAAAAGCGTGCCATCCTTGTCGAAAAGCAGGGCGTCGATCATCAGGCGGGTTCCTCTGGCTGCGGCCCTTTGCACTTAGGACCGGGGGGTAACAGGATCGTCTCGCAGACTGCAGCCGCCGCCAGAAACGCGTGTGCGGCCGGATCGGGGCGGCTCTCAGGTCCAGTCGGGCACCTCGCCCCGGGCAAAGCCGCCCGCGCCGCCGCCACCTCTGCGGGCGCACGCCCCGCCCCGGCCGCGAATTCTACGACCCGTGCATCATCGCCCAGCAGGAAATCCATCACCGCCGCCAGGACCTCAGTCTCGCCGGCCCGCGCCTGCAATTCCAGGATCCCGATGCCGCTTTGCGCCAGGAACGGGCCAATCCGGTCCTCATCCGCCGCAAGCCAGGCCAGGGCCTGAAGGGCCAGGATCTGCGCGTTTTCCTGCTGCGTCATCGGGGGGTTCTCCTGCTGTCATCGCGCACGTCCGAGGCTTCATCCATCCCACAGCCATCGGCGGCCGGCAATGCCGCATGTCCCGGCTGAGCCGGGGTGGGTCGCGAAAAAAGGCAGGGAAGCCACGCGCGATCTTGGGGGAAAGTGCCGACCGAGCCCCCTCCGGGAGAAGATTTTTCTAATCGTGAACCCGACCTCGGACCTGGCCCTTGCTGTTATCCAGAGCTTTACCCACAGATTCCAGGATTTATCGCCAAAAGGTGAGCGGGATCGAAGCGATTTGAAAGGATTTGTTAACCATCTGCATAACAAAATCCTGACAGATAAAACCGCGCTGTCTTTCCTGCATGCGACCAACCGAAGATCCTGCAATCTGACTTTCCGTCCCGCCCCCCCCAATCGGCCGATAATCCCCGTAATTGTCCGCCGCGCCCCGTTCCGACCGACCTTCCAGCAGGGAAGCCTGATATGCCACGCCGTATCCTGATCGCGGACTCTATCCCGGCAAACCGGGTCATCTTCCAGGTCCGGCTGAGCGATGGCTTTTTCCGGCCCCTGCTGACGGCGGATGCCACTTCCTGTCTGCGCGCAGCACGGCGCGAACGTCCCGATCTGATCGTAATCGATTGTGACCTGCCCGATATGCCCGGCCCGCAGGTGATCACCGCGCTGCGCAGCGATCCGCGCACCCGCAACCTGCCGGTGATTGCCCTCATCGCGCCAGACACGCCAGAGCGCCGGCTGGCCGCGCTGCGGGCGGGCGCAGATGACGTGATGGTCAAGCCGCCCGATATGTCGGTCCTGCTGGCGCGGATCCGCAATCTGCTGCGCCAGCGCGAGGAAAGCCAGATGATGTCACGCGCCTGGGGGTGCGAGATCCCCGAGATGCTGGGCCTCGCAGACCGCAAGGGCAGCTTTCTGCCGGTCGGCCCCGTCGGCCTGATCGCCGCCCGGCCCGAGACCGCGCAGGCCTGGAAACAACAGCTGGACCCGAGGCTGCGTGACCATGCGCGCGTACATGCCCCTGCGGAAGTGGCGAGCTATGGCGAACAGGCGGCCCATACCCATGTCTTCCTGATCGAGGCCGATACCGGCACCCATGGCGGCGGTCTGCGGCTGATGACCCAGCTTTCCGGCATTTCGCATTTCCGCCACAGCATGTTCTGCATCCTGGCGCCGGAAACCAGTGACACCGCCGCGCTCGCCTTCGATATGGGCGCCCATGACGTGATCGACCCTTCTGTCAGCGCCGAAGAGCTGGATCTGCGCATCCGCCTGCTTTTGCGGCGCAAGCAACAGGCCGATGCCGAGCGGAGCTCGATCGAGGCCGGGCTGCGGCTTGCGATCATCGACCCGCTGACCGGTGCCTATAACCGCCGCTATGCTTTCCCGCGCCTGGCAGGCATCGCCGAACAGGCGGCGGTCGAGGGCAGCGAATTCGCGGTGCTGGTAATCGACCTCGACCGGTTCAAATCCGTCAATGATTGTTATGGCCACACCACCGGCGACACTGTCCTGGTCGAAGTGGTCCGCCGCCTGCGCGACAATCTGCGGATCGATGATATGCTGGCGCGGATCGGGGGTGAGGAGTTTCTGATCGCCCTGCCCGAAACCACCGCCGCCGAGGCGCAGCGCATTGCCGAACGGCTGCGCTGCGTGGTCGGCGCCACGCCGGTCGATGGCGGCAATGGGGTCACGCTCAGCGTGACGGTTTCCATCGGCGTGAAAACCGGCGGCGGCCCGATGGCGCCTTCCGAGGATATCACTGCCATGGTGGATGCGGCCGATGGCGCGCTTTTGCGGTCGAAAACCCTGGGCCGCAATGTCGTAACGCTCAGCCATTCCTCTGTGTGACGCCACCTCTTGCCGCCATCCTGCGGCGCCCCGGTGATATGGCGCGGACGGAAGAGCCCGCGTCCAGCGCCTTGCCAAAACCGGGCACCAGACCTCGCCCTCGCATCCTCAGACCAGGCAGCGCCGCACCTGTCTGTGCAGGAGACCTGCTGGCGGCCCCTGCGCCCTGGTCAGGAAGACAGCTGGCGGAAACCGATGCCACATCCCCACAGGCAGAACAGCGCGGACGGGCCCGGTACCCGAGGTCAGCGGCGGATCGCCGCCAGCTCTGCCAGGCCCGCCAGAAATTCCGCGCTGCTCAGCATGACCTCCTGCCGTCCGAGCGCCGCCGCCTCCCCCATCGCAATCCCGGTGAGCTTTTGCGCAAAAACAACGGCATCGGCCAGGGAACGACCGCGCCCCAGCCCGGCAATGATCAGCGCCGCGAACAGATCCCCGGTCCCCGACAGCGCCAGCGGCAAATGCGGCGCGGGGTGACGGCTCACGCCGTCCGGCGTGATCACAACGCTTTCAAGACAGCCCTCGGGGCTGTCTTCCAGCACGCATCCGGTCGCAATTACCCGCGCACCAGGCCTCAGGTTCAGCCCCGCCCGCGCCAGCGCCAGATCTTCAGGCCGCGTAATCTTCTGCCCCGACAACAGCGACAGCTCAAACGGGTTCGGCGTGGTCAGATCGGCCAGCGGCAGCAATTCGTCGCGGATCACCGCCACCACCGCTTCGGGCACATAGCGCCCCGGGCCGGCATCGCCGATCACAGGGTCGCAGAGATAGACCAGTCGCGGGTTGATCTCGCGCGCTTTTGCGATGAATTCCGCCGCCAGATGCGCGATCGCGGCCGAACCGATATAGCCCGTCACGATGTAATCGGCCCGTTCGGGCAACCCACGCTCCATCGCGCCCAGAAGCAGATCGGCGAAAAAATCCTCGGGCAGCGCGCGACCGCGCAGGCTCGGGTAATCGGGGGTATTCGAGAACACCACCGTCGGGATCGCCGCCACCTCCAGCCCGGCCGCGCAAAGCGGAAACAGCGCCGCCGAATTGCCGACATGGCCGAACACGACCTGGCTCTGGATCGAAATGACGAAAGGCGGGGTCTGCATGGCTATGTCCTTCCTGCGCAGGATCCCGGTCATGGCCCGGCGCGCGCGGGCAGAGGTTACATCCGCCCGCGCGCAAAAGACCATGGGGTAAACCACGGGGCTTTGGGGAAATTTCTGCAAAGAAATGAAGACGGGGGCCGAACGGCAACCGCCCGCCCCGCCCCTCAGGACAGGCTCCTCACAAGGGGTCCCGGATGCCCCCTTATAACGCGCCCGTGATAACGGGCGTTGACAGACCACCACCCCGGCGGGTAGCGCAGAGGCGACGGTTCCCGCGAGGGAGGAAAGAGGGAACGCAGCAGGGCATCCGCCCGATCTGCGGCTGCCCCCGCAACTGTGAGCGGCGAGGGTTTCGCGATATGCCACTGGGGTTCATGGACCCTGGGAAGGCGCGAAACCCACTGACCCGCGAGCCAGGAGACCTGCCGTCGGCCATATTCACGGGCAGGCGCATCGGGCGGGGGTTCCTGATGGCAAGGATGACATGCGGGTGATTGCCCGTCGGTTCCTTGCAGTCTGCAGTGACGTGCAAAACGCCTTTCGGGGTAAAATTCATGCCGTCCATTTCCCGCCGCACATCTGTGCGGCTTTTGCTGACACTTACCGCTCTCACCCCCATCGCCGCTGCGCCGGCGCTGGCAGAAGAGACCACCATCGGCCTTGGCACCATCTGGCTGCCGGTCGATGACGACGCAGGCCAGGGGCTTGACGCCACCGCGCCCACCGCCAGCCGGCTGGGCGAAAAAATCCGCGACATCCCTGCTGCCGTCGAGGTGATCGGCACCGAAACCATGGCCGAACGCGGTCTTCATTCGATCGCCTCCGCCGTATCGCAGACCGCAACCGGGGTCACCTCGATCGCTGCACCGGGTTATGACAATGCCTTCGCCGCGCGCGGCTTTCAGGGCACGAGCTCGGTGATGATGCTGTTTGACGGCACCAGGCAGTTTCCCGGGCGCGGCAATATCTCTTTCCCGGTCGACAGCTGGCTGATCGAGGAATTCGAGGTCCTGAAAGGCGGCGGCTCGGTGATCCATGGCCATGGCGCGATTGGCGGTTTCGTCAATGCGATGCCCAAACGCCCGTTTGACGGTGCGCCGCGCCATTTGCTGACCGCGCTTGCGGGGTCAGATGGCAGGCTGCGCTTTGGCGCCGACAGTGGCGGCTCGCTCTCGGACACGCTTTCCTACCGCGTCGCGGTGATCGCGGATGGATCTGACGGCTGGATCGACGGTGCGGATGACAGTCTCGGCGCCGTGACCGCCGCGCTGAGCTGGAAGGCGACGCCTGATCTGACCTTCACCCTGTCCGCCGATTACGCAAAGCGCGAGCCGATGGCCTATTATGGCACGCCTTTGCGCAACGGGATCCTCGTCGCGGGGACCGAGGCGCTGAACTACAATGTTGAAGACGCGAAGACCGACTTCACCGATCACTGGCTGCAGCTGAAAACCGAATGGGCGCCGTCGGACGCGGTCCGCGTGTCGGCAGTGCTTTACCGCATCGGCTCTGACCGCAGCTTCCGCAATGCTGAAACCTATGAATGGGATCCGGTGACCGATACGGTATCGGTCGGCGAATTCGTCGCCATCGACCAGGATCAGGATCAGACCGGCTTCCGGCTGGATGCAGGCTTGCGCCATGGGATCGCGGGCTATGACAGCCATACGGTGATCGGCTTTGACCTGAACCGCTCGAAATCCAGCTATGCCAGTGCCTTCAGCTTCGGCTCGGTCACGGTCGATCCGTTCAACCCGCGCCCCGGTCGTTTCCCCACCGGCCTGACCCCGGTGGCGCAATACCGCTCGACCCTAGACCAGCGCGCGATCTTTCTGGAAAACCGCACCGAGCTTGGCAAGGGGCTGGCGCTCAGCCTTGGCCTGCGCCAGGACTGGTTCGATCTGAGCCGCCAGGGTGTCGCAAACCCCGCCACGAGCTTTGACGCCAGCTACAACTCTCCATCAGCGCGGGTCGCGCTCAGCTGGGCGGCGACTGAGACCACGGTGGTTTACGGCCAGCTGGCCTGGTCCACCGACCCGGTGAACGTGCCGCTGATGGATTACGCCGCGAATTTCCGCGATTTCGACCTGACCACGGGGCGACAATTCGAGATCGGGCTGCGCCAGAGCTTTGCCGATGGCCGCGCCGAATGGTCGCTTACCGCCTATGATATCGTGAAGCGCAATGTGCCGGTGCTGGCGCCGGGGTCTTTCACGCTGCAACAGGCCGGGCAGCAATCCTCACGCGGGATCGAGCTGGCAGCCAGCGCCACGGTGACCGACACCCTGCGGCTCAGCGGCAATATCGCCCGCACCAAAGCGCGGTTTGACGATTTCACCTTCTTCGATTTCAACACCTTTTCCTGGGTGGATTATTCGGGGAATGTGCCGATCCTCGTGCCGGAAACCTCGGCCAATCTCTGGGCATCCTGGGATTTCGCCGATGCCTGGACCGCGCATCTGGGTGTGCAATTCGTCGGCAAGGCCTGGTATGATTACGCCAATACCGAGAAACGCGGCAGTTTCTCGCTGATCAATGCCGGGCTTGACTGGCAGGCGGGCGAGACCTCGACCCTGTCATTGCGCGTGACGAACCTCTTCGACAAGAGCTATGCGGCATATCTCTACCCCGAAAAGGGTCAGGTGGTTCTCGGTGCGCCGCGCCGGTTCGAGTTGCAGCTGACTTCGAAGTTCTGAAAGTGCGCCCATGACCGATGCCTCACAAGACGAGACCTTCGCGTTGCTTGCCCGGCTTTTCGGGGCCGAAGGGCATTTGTGGAGCATCGGCACCCTTGCAGGGTTCATGGGGTTTGACCTGACCGGTATCCCGCAAATGATCGGCGGGGCACTGGTGCTGGAAGGTGAGACCGGGCGCGCCCGTCTCACCCCCGGCGCAAAGCTTCTCGCATTCGAGACCCTCAGCAGCGAGCCGAGGGGCTGGAACCACGGGATCGCGCTCTGCGAGGCAGGTGGGCTGCCTCCCCGCCCCCGCGACCGCCACCTTACCGTGGTCGCGGATGACGCGGCCCTGGTCGCCGCAGACCAAGGCGCACCGGCGCTTGATCTGGGGCTGGGCCATGCCGGGCTTCGCTGTTTCTTTCGACCTGCAGCGACGGCCCGCGCCCAGGCTCTGCTGCTGGCCGGCCAGCACTGGAACGATTGCCGCGAGGCGCTGGCCGCGCTTCCGGGTGACTGGATTGCCGAGACGCCTTTTCTGCGCGCCGAGCGGGTGGCGGATGGCGCCTGCCCGATCCATGCGATCCCTTCCGCCGGGATCCGGGGCCTGACCCATGCCGCGACCACGCCGGTACCAGAGGGCTGGCTGCCCTTTGCCCATATCTTCCCGCCGCATCCGGCGCGGGTGCGCCCGGGGCAGCGCCGCCCGTTCGATCCCGATCTCCATGCCGCATTCCAGTCTATCCTCGCGCGCCATGGCCGCCCCGACCTGACGACGCTGAAAGCCGCAACCCGCGCGCGGCTGCAAAGCGGCCTGCCGCCCGAGGCAACCGATGCGCCCGGGCAGAAGCCCGACCGCCACGCCCAGGCCGTCATCCGCGTCACCCTGCGCCAATGGCTCGCCGAGACCGGCGCAGCCCCGCCGAAGCCTGGCTCTCGCGCTATGACCGCCCGCTTCTGGCTGCGGTCCGGAGCCAGACATGACCCCCTTCCCCCCTCTGACGCGGCGCGGGGCACTGGCGCTCGGGTTTCTGCGCTCCTTCCGGCCCTTGCGCCGCGCGGGGCCCGTGCACAGGATGCGCACGCGCCCCGTTTTGTCACGACCGAACTGATCCTGACCGAAACCGCGCTGGCGCTTGGGCTCACCCGCTCGCCGCCGGCAATCTGCCGCTCTATCGCCGCCTCGTCGGCGTTCCGGCATTGCCCGATGGCCTGCATGACCTCGGCCCGCTCAATGAGCCGAATATGGAGCTGCTGTTTCACCTCGCCCCGATCTGATCATTGCCGCCGACTGGCAGCGCGGGCCGCAGGCAGGGCTGGAACGGATCGCGCCGGTCCTCTGGCTGGAGACAATGCCCTTTTCCCGCCCCGGTCTTGAGATCGCGACCGATCTGGCCCGAGAGATCGCCGATGCGGGGCAGATCAGTGCGGATGACCTTGTCACCGGATTTGACCATGCGCGGGACCGCCTGACCCGGGCCATCGCCAGCCGCAATCCGCCCCCGTTCTGCTGGCCCGCTTTCTGGAAGATGGCCGACACGCGCTGGTTTTCACCGAAGGCTCGCTGCCCGGGGATCTGCTGGCCGGGGCCGGCGGGCGCAATGCGCTTCCCGCCAGCGGCCCGCCGGGCGCTTTGCCCCTTGGCCTCAGCGAGATCCTCGCCACCGGCGCCCCGATCCTCGCCACCGGGCCGCTGCCGCAGGGCGCGCTCTTCACCCGTGTGATCGAAAGCGGCGCCCTGCGCGCCATTCCCTTGCCGCCGGTCTTCCCCGCAGGCGGTCTCGCCTCGGCCACCCGGCTCGCCGATGCCCTCACCACCGGGATCGGTCTGATCTGATGCGCGCCCTGCTGATCCTTTTGCCCGGCCTGGCCGCCCTGGTGCTCTTCGCGCTGAATGCCGGGACTGCGCTGCCGGGCCGCTGGCCTGCCGCGATCCTTTGGGCCGATCCGGGTGATATCCCGGCGCTTATCCTGCATCTGAGCGCCGCGCCGCGCCTCGTCACCGCCGCCCTCGCGGGGGCCGCGCTCGCGCTGGCCGGTGCTTTGCTGCAGCGCGTTTTCCGCAACCCGATTGCCGAGCCCGCGACGCTGGGGATCACCGCCGGGGCGCAATGTGCGCTGACGCTGACACTCCTGAACGCGCCAGGCCTTGCGCCGGCCTGGCTGCCGCTGCCGGCTTTTGCAGGCGCGCTTGCGGCACTGGCGCTGGTGCTGGCTCTGGCCGCGCTTCAGGGGGTCTCGTCGCTCACGCTGATCCTGTCGGGGCTGGTGGTGACCACGAGCCTTGGCGGGCTGAATGCCGTGCTGACGCTGTTTCACCATGAGGTGCTGCAAAGCCTGTTCCTCTGGCAGGCAGGCTCGCTGGAGCAGGAGGGCTGGACCAGTGCCGCACGGCTTGCCCCGGCGCTGGCGCTGGCGCTGGTGCTCGCGCCTTTCGCGCGCAGGCCGCTCGAGGTGCTGGCGCTTGGCGATCAGGGCGCGCGGGTGCTGGGGCTGGCGCCGGGCGGCTGGCGGGTCATGCTGGCGACGGCGGCGGTGAGCCTTGCCGCGCTGGTGACCGCGCTGACCGGGGTTTTCGCCTTTCTCGGCATCATCGCGCCCCTGGTGGCACGGGCGCTGACCGGCCGCGCGCCGGGAACTGGGGCGATTGCTGTGACGGGCGCCGGGATCCTGATGCTGGCGGATCAGCTGGTCCAGCTGCTGCGCCCCTGGATCCCGGTGCAGACCGGCACGCTTCTGGCCCTGATCGGGGCGGTGCTGATGATCGCGCTGTTGCGCAAAAGCAGCCAGCCCGCACCTGAGCATCTCTTGCCCGCCTTGCCGCGCCGCACGCGGCCTGTGCCCCGGCTGCCCCTCCTCCTGCTGGGGCTTCTGGCGCTGTTTGCCGCCGCCCTTGCCATCGGGCGCGGTCCGGAGGGCTGGGATATCTCGCCCCTCGCCATGTTCGACTGGCGGGTGCCGCGCGTGGCCGGTGCTGCGGCAGCCGGGGCGGCCTTCGGTCTTGCGGGCTGCCTGATCCAGCGCCTGACCGGCAATCCGCTGGCCAGCCCCGAGCTTCTCGGCATCAGCGGCGCGGCGGCACTTGGCCTCGTGCTGGGCGTCGTGATGACGGGTGGCGGTGGACGCGGGCTGCTTTACGGTGCCACCAGTCTTGGCGCCCTCGCAGGCCTGGTCCTGATCCTTGCCGCAGGAGCGCGGCTGCGGTTTTCATCCGAAGGGCTGCTGCTTGCCGGGCTGGCGGTCTCGATGCTCCTGTCGGCGGTGCTGGCGATGCTGCTGGCCTCGGGCCATCCGCTCGCGGGGCAGCTGATGACCTGGCTCTCCGGCTCCACCTACCGGATCGCCCTGTCAGATGCCGTCATCGCGTTAAGCGTGACGGCGGCGCTTCTCGGCCTCGCGCTGCTGCTCCGCCGCTGGCTCGACCTGTTGCCTCTCGGGCCAGACGCCGCCCGCCTGCTGGGGCTGCCGCTGACACGGGCCCGCGCAAGCGTGGTGGTGCTCGCGGCGCTGGCCACGGCTGTGGGCACGATCCTGACCGGCCCGCCGGGCTTCATCGGGCTGATCGCCCCCGCCATCGCGCGGTTTTGCGGCCCGCCCCGCGCCAGCGCACAGCTGCCGCTTGCCACGATATGCGGGGCTGCGCTGATGGTTCTGGCCGACTGGCTTGGCCGCAATCTGGCCTTCCCATGGCAGATCCCTGCGGGGATGATGGCGCTGCTTTGCGGCGGGGTTTTCCTCATGATCTTTCTCGCAAGGAGACCGGCGTGACCCGCATGACCATTGGCGACCCCGTTGGATTTCATCTGGAAAATCTGGGCCTTACGCTGAACGCTCAGCCGGTTCTGCGAGAGATCAGCCTGCGCCTGGCCCCCGGAAGGGTCTGTGGTGTGATCGGGCGCAACGGCTCGGGAAAGTCGAGCCTGTTGCGGGTGCTCGCCCGGCTATCCCCGGCCGATGCCGGAACATGCCGCCTTGACGGCAAACCGCTTGACGCCTGGAAGTCGCGCGATTTCGCCCGCCGCGTCGCGCTGATGCCGCAAAGCGCGCCAGCCACCGGGGTCATGGTGCTTCAGGATCTGGTGGCGCTTGGCCGATATCCCTGGCATGGCGCCTTTGGCCGTGCGGGCCCGGAAGACCAGCGGGCCATTGCCGAAGCCATCGCGCTATGCGGGCTGGAGGGGCTTGCCACGCGCCCCCTCGACAGCCTCTCGGGCGGTGAGGCGCAACGCGCCCGGCTTGCGATGATGCTGGCTCAGGGTGCTGACTGGCTGTTGCTGGATGAGCCCTCGGCCTCGCTCGACCTGGCCTGGTCTTTTGATCTTTTATCCGCTCTACGGGGCCTTGCGCGCGAGGCCGGGCGGGGTGTGGTGATCGCGCTGCATGACATGAACCTCGCGGCGCGGTTCTGCGATGATCTGGTAGCGCTGAAGGGCGGGCGGGTGACCGGCGCCGGAGCGGTCGCCGACGTGTTCCGCGCGCCGATCCTGAGCGAAACCTTCGGCCTTGCTGTCACCACCGGCAGCGTTGCGGGCCTGCCTGTGGCAATCCCCTCCCCCTGATCGCGCCCTGATCTCCCCCTGATCTCTGCCTCAGACCCCATGAAAAACGCCGCTCCCATCAGATGGGAGCGGCGTTCAGAAGACTGACCCCTGTGAGAAACGTGAAGCCCGGCCAGCCCGTCTGTGGGATGGATCAGAACCTGATCTGCGAGGTCAGGTAGAAGGTACGCCCGGCCTCGGGATAGCCCTCGACAACCGAGACGTTGCGGTCAAAGAGGTTGCGGATGCCAAAGCCCACATTCGCCTGATCGCTCACCTGCCAGGCCATATCGAAATTGGCCAGCGCGAAGCCGCCCATTTTCGTATAGATCGGCGCGTTGCGGTTCCCCGAGCCAATGGCCGGATCCGACCAGCGGCCGCCATAGACCTCGACCGAGGGCGAGATGGTCAGCCGGTCCAGCGCCTGCCAGTCCAGCCGCAGATAGGCTTTGTGATCGGGCAGATCGGTCACTTTCGCGGTGGTGACAACCGGATCTTTGACGCTGGTATGCAGGTAGGTGTAATTCGCCGTCAGCGCGACAGTGTCATTCACCGCCCAGTTCGCCGCGATCTCAAAGCCCTTATAGGTGCCTTTCGCGAGGTTCTGGCGCTGCGATTGCGGAAGACCGGAAATCGGGTCGATCGTCCCCAGATCAATCGACTGGATCAGATCGGTGATGCGGCTGTAGAACACCGCGCCTTCCAGCTGCACCGGGCCAAGATCGCCCTTATAGCCCAGTTCGAAATTCAGCGCGCGCTCTGCATCCAGATCCGGGTTCGGCACCATCGAGCCGAAACCGGTCGAATAGCGGTGGAAGAGCGTCGGGAAGCTGGTCCTGGACGAGAGGCTCGCATGATATTCGCCGCCTGCACCCGGGGTCCAGATCGCAGCCAGCTGCCAGTTCACCGCATCGACGGAGACCGTCGGCTTGCCCGGACTGGCAGCAGTGCGGTCGGCCTCAAGCACTTTCGCCTTGTCATAGGACAGGCCCGCAACAATGCGCAGCTCGTCATTGACGCGCCAGGTGTCCTCGATCGCCAGCGAGAGGGTCTGTTCCTTGCTGTGCTCGGTCGGGTCGATCCGTGCCAGCGTCGGATGGTCCGGACGCGCGTAATTGGTGGAGCGGTGGACATCGCGGCGGAAGAAGGACGCGATCCGCAGATCGTGATCGCCAAAGCTCAGCCCGTATTCGACGCTGCCGCCGACCGAATAGTCATCATAGATGCTGTTGAAGGCCCGCGGAAGGGACTGGAGGGAATGGTTCGCATTGTCCCAGGCCGAGAGCGTATTCTCGAACGTGTTGTAGAAAAGCTTGGTCTTCAGCGTACCGGATCCGACTTCGGTCGTCGAATAGAAGGCGATGCTGCTGATATCCCATTGCGGCCAGGTCCAGTCCCGCTGGTTCGACCCCGGACCGGTGCCCGGATAGCCCATGACCGGCAGCAGGGTGCTGTAAGGCGCCGATTTCGAGCCTTCCTGGCGGGTATAGCTCAGGACATATTCGTCGGTCGCATTGGGCGTATAGCCAACTTTAAGGTTCAGACGGCTGTCATCGGTGGCGCTGTCTTTGCGCAGACCTTCGCCCTGATAGGGGTAGCGCGGATCGGGAACATAATCGCGCGACAGGTAGAAGCCGTCGACATTGCGCCGCATGTAAGAAACCTGGCCGTACCAGAATTCCTGTTTTGTGCCGAGCGAGAGATAGCCCGTACGCCCCGTCACATCGCCGCGATTGCCGGCGTCGATGCCCAGCCGCGCCTCGCCTTCGAAGGGCTGTGTCGGTTTGCGGGTCACGAGGTTGATCGCGCCGCCCATGCCGCCCGGGCCGTTGATCACCGAGACATAGCTTTTCTGCACCTGGACCTCGGCGAGGTCCGGGGTCAGGAAACGGCCATGATCCAGCCGGTTGTCGGCAGGCAGAAAGATGCGGATGCCGTCAATCGACAGCGGCACATGCCAGCGGTCAAAGCCGCGCACGAAAACCTCGCGCTCGTTTCTGGATCCACCACCCGAGGGGGTGGAAGAAACGCCGGGCAGAACGCTGAGTGTGTCATCAAGCGTGGCGCGGTTCTGTTTCGCGGCCTCTTCGCCGGTCACTTTCGCGGTGGTCCCCCCTGACCTTCATCATCGACGCCAAGCCAGATCGTGCCGAGCGCGAAGGCGGTCTCCTCGGAGGACTGAGCGAAAACGGGGGCAGACAGCCCGGGGAATAACAGACCTGCAATCACCAATCGCTGCAATAAAGACATCAGGAATCCTTCCAGTGGCATGGCTTTTCATCCGCGACCACCGGGCTTTCGGCGGATTTTCGCGAATCGTTATGTATGATGAAATATATCGTCACGAAATTGGCAAGAAGCCCGGGCGCAGGTTCCGGGCTCTTTTTCCCGGGCGTAGCAATCCGATCACTGTCAGTAGAAATGCGGCCTGCCGTCAGGCCCCTCGATCCGGCGCACCGCAATGCCGTAAAGCCGGCTCAGGGCGGCTTCCTGCATGACATCCGAGACCGGCCCCGAGGCGATCACACCGGCGCGGCTGACCAGCAGGGCCTCATCGCCCAGCATTGCCGCCTGGCCCGGATCATGGGTCGAGACCACCACCGCCTGGCCCGCTGCCGCCAGACCAAGGATCGCGGCCTCCACCGCTTTGACATTGGCGAAATCGAGGCTGGCGGTCGGCTCGTCCATCACCAGAACCTGCGCCTCCTGCGCAAGGGCGCGGGCGATCAGCACCATCTGACGCTGGCCACCCGAAAGCCGCGTGACATCCTCATCCGCCAGATCCGCAATGCCGAGCCGGTCGAGCGCGGTCAGAGCGCGGGCCTCTTCGGCGCGCCCGGGCCGGGCAAAAGCACCGAGGCCCACCGAAGCCCCCATCAGCACAATATCCCGCGCAGTATAGGCAAAAGGCGAGGCCAGCGCCTGGGGCACATGCGCCAGCCGGGCGGCAATCTGACTGCGGCTCAGGCCGTCCAGATCGGCGCCGCCCAGCAGAACCTTGCCCGCAACCGGCGGGATCAGCCCCAGAAGGGTGCGAAACAACGTGGTCTTCCCCGCCCCGTTCGGCCCGAGGAGGCACAGAACCCGCCCCGCATGAAGGTCGAACCCGATGCCCCGGATCAACGGCCGGGCGCCATGGCCGACCGCCAGATCACGCGCCGACAGCAGCGGCGCCTCATTCACTGTCAGCCGTTCCATGCCCGCGCCCCCCTGGCCAGCAGGATCACGAAAACCGGCGCGCCAAGCACGGCAGTCAGGATGCCCAGCGGCACTTCCATCGGCGCGATCATCCGTGCGGCGGTATCGACCAGCACCATGAACGATGCCCCCGCCAGCAGCGCCGCCGGCAGCATCCGGTCAAAGCGCGGCCCCGCCACCAGTCGCGCCATATGCGGCACCATCAGCCCGATCCAGCCGATCACCCCCGCCAGCGCCACCGCCGCCGCCGTGATCAGCGTCGCCGCCGCGATCACCACAAACCGCAGACGCCCGGCCTCGATCCCCATCGCGCGGGCCTCGTCATCGCCCATCGCCAGAAGCCCGATCCGCCAGCGCAGCGCGATCAGCGGCACGAGGCCCAGGATCACCGCCGGCGCCGCCGCCAGCAGATCGACCCGCTTGACGCCGGCAAGGCTGCCCATCAGCCAGAAGGTGATCGCGGGAAGCTGTTCATCCGGATCTGCAAGCAGCTTCACCAGCGAGATCCCCGCCCCCGCCAGCGCGCCAATGACGATCCCGCACAGGACCATGACCAGAAGCTGTGCGCCGCCCCTGAGCGCCAGTGTCAGCCCGATCACCAGCGCCACCGTCGCAAGGCCAAAGCCAAAGCCCATCAGCTGGATCGCCATCACCGGCAGGCCCAGCAAGATCCCGAGCACCGCGCCAAACCCCGCCCCGGCCGAGACGCCAAGGATATCGGGCGAGACCAGCGGGTTGCGGAACACCACCTGATAGGCCGCCCCCGCCGCCGCCAGCCCCGCCCCGATCAGCGCCGCAGAGATCACCCTTGGGCCGCGGATGTTCCACAGCACCACCTGCGCCTGGCGATCATCCCCCGCCCCCGTCAGGCCCCCCGTCAGGCCCCCGGTCAGCCCGCCCGTCAGAGCATTAAAAATCTGGCCGGGGCTCAGCGGGTATGGCCCGAGGCCGATCCCGAGGATCAGCGCGAAGACCAGCGCCAGCGCCAGCAGGGAAAGCCGCATTCTTCTGGTCCCGATCCTATTCGCCCAGCAACGCGTCCAGCGCTGCCGCATCCGGCGTCACCTGGTAGAAGAGCGTGTAGAACTCAGCGATCTCCTGGCGCAGATCAGCCTGTTCCAGATCTCCTCCGGCCAGGTCCGGGTAGAAGACATGTGCCAGATATTTCAGGCCGATCAAGCGGTTGACCGAAGGCGGCGCGTCGATAAAGCCAAAGGGCTCACCGGGTGCAAGATAGATGCGTCCCTGATCGACCGCCGGGATCCCCTGCCATTCCGGCATCTTGCGCACATTGGCCGCGAAATCGCGGTCCACCGTCAGAATGATATCCGGCGCCCAGGCCTGGATCTGTTCGGGCGAGACCGTGACCAGCCCACGCGTCTCGGCCTCGACCACATTGATGCCGCCCATCCGTTCAATGATCTCGGCATTGATCGAGCCGCGCGCCGGGCTTTCCAGCCCCTCCGGACCACGGGCCAGGTAGACGCGGGGGCGCTCTGCATCGGGCACCTGCGCAAGCAAAGCGTCCGCCTCCGCATAGGCGGCCTCGGCGTAAGTTGCGAGCTGCTCGCCCCGGGCATCGACCCCAAGGATCGCCGCCATCTCACGGATCGCCTGTGGCGTCGCGGCAAAGCTGCCATCGATCAGCACATAGGGCAGCCCCGCCTGATCCTGCACCCGCGTCGCCAGGTCGCGGTAAGTGGCATTCACGGTGCCGAAATCGACGATCAGCTCGGCCCCGGTGGTCAAAAGCACCTCAAGGTTCAGCGTATCGCCCTTGCCGGTCAGCCGCCCCAGCGCCGGCAAGCCGCGCGTCTCGGGCAAAAGATAAGGCAGATCGTCGGGTTTTGGCGCCATCACCCAGCCGACCATCGCTTCGGGCTTCAGCGCATAAAGCAGCACCGAGGCGGGCGGCCCGGCGGCAAAGACCTTTTCCGGGTTCAGAGGCACCAGCACCTCGCGGCCGGTGGCATCGGTGACGCTTTGTCCGTCAAATGCCAGAACCGGCGCGGCCAGGGCGGCAAAAACCGCGGCCAGCACGGCGCGGCGGGTTGGGAAGCTCATGGAATCGCTCCGAATTCGCCTTTGATATCAACAAGCGGCGTGCCATTGACACAGTCCAGGCCGCGCACATGCAGAACCGCGCCTTCAACGCGCAACAGCCGCACCACCGTCGCCGCTATCGGATTGGGCCGGACCGGCGAGCGCAGCGAGAATGTCCCCACCGAGGCATCGCCGAAATTCGGGTTCTGCCGCATCAGGTCGCGGCGCGAGAGATGCATCCAGTATAACAGCTGGATCCGCTCGCGCCCCTCGACCCCCGCCAGCCCCTCGATCCAGCGCGGGTCAAGTTCGACCCGGCAATCGGGGCCGGTCTCGGGATCGCCCCGGCGCGGGCATTGGCTGCGATCCGTCCAGGGGGTGCGCAGCCGGCCGATGAACCAGATCGAGGCGTCGAATGCCCCGGGCAGCGGCACCGCCACCTCATGCGGGCGCAGGTCGGTCACGTGATCAGTCATCGGTGCCGATCATCACATCCGAGGCCTTGATCACCGCCGAGGCCTTTGCGCCCACGGTCAGACCCAGCTCTTTCACCGCCTCTTTGGTGATTGCCGCCGTGACAATCGAGCCGCCAAGATCAAGGCGGACATGGCTCGTCACCGCGCCGGTGACAATCTCGATCACCGTTCCCGGCAGGACATTTCGGGCGCTCAGTCGCATCTCGGTCTCTCCCCTGATGGCGGCCCTATGGCCGCGCCATATGTATGGTGCAACACATCGGAGGGAGCAGCAAGCCCCGCCGCCCTGGCCACATTGCCTGCCTTGTGAAAAGCTGCGCGGAAAATATGCGTTTTGCCCGGGCGCCCGCTCTGCCAGGATGGGCAAAGCAACCGGAGAACCGCATGCGGATCGCCCTTCTCAGCGATATTCATGGCAATCGCGAAGCGCTGGAGGCAGTGCTTGCCGATGCGGCGGCGCGGGATATCGGGCGCTGTGTGATCCTTGGCGATATCGTCGGATATGGCCCCGATCCGGCCTGGTGCGTGCAGCGGATCCAGGAGATGGAGGCCGCCGGCGCTCTGGTGCTCCGGGGCAATCATGATGCCGCCATCGCAGGATCTGCGCGCGACATGAACGCCACGGCGCGGGCCTCCATCGACTGGACGCGGCCACGGCTTTCCGCCGCTCAGACCGGCTGGCTTGCCGCGCTGCCACTGACGATCCGCGAGGAGGACCGGCTTTACACCCATGCCTCGGCCCATAGCCCGGGCGACTGGATCTATGTCACCTCGGACCGCGATGCGATGGCTAGCTTTCGCAGCTCTGACGCCGGTGTGATCTTTTGCGGTCACGTCCATGTGCCGGCGCTCTACAGCAGTGACATCCATGACCGGATCCAGGCCCATGCAGAGAGGCCCCGGATCCCGGTGCCGCTTTTGTCGTCGCGGCGCTGGCTGGTGGTGGCAGGCTCGGTCGGGCAGCCCCGCGATGGCAGCCCCCAGGCCGGCTGGGCCATCTTTGAAACCGCGACCCGCGAGCTCAGCTTTCGCCGCACGCCCTATGATACCGCCATCACCGCCGGAAAGATCCTGGCTGCCGGCCTGCCCGAAGAGCTTGCCCTGCGCCTGAGGAGCGGAGAATGAGCCGCAGCCAGAAACGCCCGGCCGAGGGGCTTCAGATCGACGGTTTCACCCTTGGCCCGCTTTTGCATCGCGGCGGCTTTGCCACGATCTGGGAGGTCACCCATCCCGATCATCCCGGCCCGATGGTGATGAAGGTGCCGACCATTCTCGACGGCGATGACGGGCCGACGATTGTGGGGTTCGAGATTGAACAGATGATCCTGCCGCGCCTTTCGGGCCCGCATGTGCCACAGCTGATCGCGGCGGGCGATTTCGCGGTCATGCCCTATCTGGTGACGGCAAAACTGCCAGGCGCCTCGTTCCAGGAGCTGTTTGACCGCGCGCCGCTGCCGCCCGATCAGCTGGTCGCGCTGGCCATCGAAATCGCGACGGCGCTGCATGAGGTGCATCGCCAGCGGGTGATCCATCTGGACCTCAAGCCCGGCAATCTGATGCGCGATGAGGCCGGGCGGCTGGTGCTGATCGATTATGGCCTCGCGCGCCATCTTGATCTGCCGGATCTGCTGGGCGAGGAATTTGCCATTCCGATGGGCACTTTCCCCTATATCGCGCCCGAGCAGTATCTGCATCACCGCGATGATCCGCGTTCGGATATTTTCGCCTTCGGCGCCTTGCTTTACGAGCTTGCGACCGGAAGGCTGCCCTTCGGCCGGACCACCACGCTGCGCGCCGTGCGCCGCCGCCTCTGGCGCGATCCGCTGCCGCCGCGCGCGCTGAACCCCGATCTGCCGCCCTGGTTGCAGGAGATCATCCTGCGTGCGCTGGAGGTCGAGCCGGAAGAGCGCTTTCAGTCGGCGGCGCAGATGGCTTTTGACCTTGGCCATCCCGATCAGGTGCAGCTTACCGCGCGCGCCACAAAGCTCGAGCAGGACGGGGTCTGGCCGGTCTTGCGGCGGCGCTGGCGCGCAAGGCGGATCCGGGGCTACCTGCCCGCACCATCCCCCGAAGACGCCTCCCGCGCCCAGGTGGTGATGGCCGCCGTCGACCTCTCGCCCGAGATGGAGGCCTTGTCGCAGGAGATCCTCCGTGCCACACGCGAGATCCTGCATTTCCGCCCCGAGGCGCGGCTTGCCTGTGTCAATGTGCTGCGCAGCACGCGGATCCAGCTGGATCAGGGCACCGATGAAGCGGGCAACAATCTGCATGTCGCCCGCCTTGTCGCACTGAAAGCCTGGGGCGAGGCGCTTGGCCTGCCCGAAGGACGCGTAACCTATACCGTGCTTGAAGCCCCCGACCCCGGCAATGCGCTGACCGAACACGCGACCCGTATCCTTGCCGGTCATATCGTGATGGGCGCGCGGGCAAGTTCGGCACTCCGGCGCTATCTTGGTTCGGTCTCGGCCCAGGTGGTGGCCGAAGCGCCCTGCACCGTGACCATCGTGCGTCTGCCCGCCCCCGGAGGCTGAGACCTCTGCGCTGAGAGCGGGGCCTTTTCGTGCCCGCCAAATCAGGCTAGCCATGGTCGGAACAATTTTCCCGGGGAAATCCGATGCCGCGCTCCTATTCTTTCACCCACGCAATCAGCCGCAAACCGGCGCAGTCGATCATCCGGGGGCTGCGCGCCGTGGATACCGGCAACCCGGACCTTGCCCTGATGGAGGAACATCACAGCGCCTATATCGCAGCCTTGCGCTCGACCGGGGCCGAGGTCACGGTACTGGAGGCGCTCGACGCCTATCCGGACAGCGTTTTTGTCGAAGACACCGCGCTCTGCCTGCCTGAAGGCGCAGTGATCATGCGGCCCGGCGCGCCCTCGCGCCTCGGTGAGGCGGCCGAGATGGAGCCGCATCTGCGCGCGCTTTACAGCGAGATCCGCCGCATTGAGGGCGAAGACAGTTTCATCGAAGGCGGCGATGTCCTGATGGGCGAAACCGAGATCCTTGTCGGCCGCTCGGCCCGGACCAATGAGGCCGGGATCGCGGAGCTTGCGCGTCTGGTCGCCGATTGGGGCCAGGTGGTGCGCGAGGTCCATACCCCGCCGGGCGTGCTGCATTTCAAGACCGACTGCTCGCTGATGGATGCGGAAACCGTGCTCGCGACCGACCGGCTGGCGGCATCGGGCTGTTTCACCGGCTATAAGGTGATCGCGGTCGCCGAAGGGGAAGAGGCCTCGGCCAATGCGATCCGCTTCAACGGGATCGTGCTCTTCCCCGCCGGTTTCCCGAAGACCCGCGACCGGCTGGTGGCGGCGGGCTACGAAGTGGTCGAGATTGGCAATTCGGAATGCCAGAAAATCGATGGCGGCATGTCCTGCCTGTCATTGCGTTTCACGCCGCGCTGAACAGGGTGGCGCCGGTGCCCCCTGCCCGCCCGTTCAACATCGCAGCCGTGGTGCAACGCGGCCGCCTTGGGCATGAGGCGCTCTTGCTCGCGGCGTCACTGCGCGCGGCGGATCCCGGCTTTCAAGGGCGCCTTTTGCTGGCCGAGCCGCAACCGGGTCCTCTCTGGCCCGAAGATCCGCGCCTGCCAAAAGGCGCGCTTCGCGACCGGCTGGAAGAGCTGGGCGCCGAATTCGTGCCCTTTGACAGCAAGGTCTTTGGCGCCGCCTATGCGATCGGCAACAAGATCGAGATGCTGGCCGCCCTTCCCCATGAGCCTTTCCTCTTTCTCGACACCGATACGCTGGTGACGGGGCCGCTCTCGACGCTGGCGCCGGATTTCTCGCGGCCCTCGGCGTCGATGAAACGCGAGGACACCTGGCCGGTGATTGAGCTTTATGGCCCTGGCTATGCCGAGACCTGGGCCGCGCTTTATGACCGGTTCGGGCTGGATTTCGCGGGTTCGCTGGATCTGTCCTGGCCCGATGAACACTGGCAGCGCTACATGTATTTCAACGCGGGCTGGTTCCTGCATGACAGCCCGCAGGACTTTGGCCGCCGGTTTCTGGATTACGCGGAGACGATCCACAAAGACCGCCCGGCGGCGCTGGTCTGTCAGGAGCTCTGGCCCTGGCTGGATCAGATCGCGCTGCCGCTGGTGATCGCTTCTTTCGGCGGCGGCAGGCCAGGAACCGATCTGGCCGGGCTCGATAGTGATCTGACGCTGCATTACCGCACGCTGCCGCTGTTATACGCCACCGGATCGGACCTGGCGGTGCACGTGCTGGAGACCGTTGCGAAAGAGAAAGAGAACCGCCGCCTGCTGCGCGACTGGGAACAGGCCAAACAGATGGTTTATCAGAACCGGGGCCGCAAGGCGCGGGCGCTGTTTGACCAGAGGGATCTGCCGCGCCGCGAGAAGGTGATCCGCAATACGCTCAGACGCGAAGGGCTCTGGCTGCGCTGAGACGGCTGCGCTGAGCTGCGACCAGGCTGGTTTCGGCGTATGGCCGGCGCCCAAACCAGCATGATTTCGCGCATTCCTTTTCCGATATCGCCCCTGACCGGCGGCCCTTCCCCGCCGAACTCCGTCGAAACTCCTTTGAAATCAGATATATAGAAAAACAGGCATCCGGTTCCCCGTCCTGATCTGCCCCAGCGGCACGGGAACCGGGATGCGGTACAGGGTGTTTTCCCTGCATCTGGAACCGTGCCGCGTAAGACACCGGACATTCCCGGACGCGGCCGCAGAACAGGAGTATTTCGCATGACGTTTACTGTGACCCGGATGAAAACCACCATCGCCGGAACAATGGCAGCCGCCATGACAATGGCCACGCTGGCGCTGCCGGCCTTTGCCGTTGATCGCGCAGATGCTGTGAAAAGCATCGAGGTGACCGCAGATATGGGGTCGGTTCAGAATACCGCCGCAGCCGCATATTGGGCCACGCTCGACAAGGATCTCGAAACCGCGATCCTGACCAAAGTGACCGACCGGATGGGCGATGAAGGCGCCGCGATCACCGTCGATATTGACGAGGTTTCGCTGGCCAGCGGCTTCGCAGAATCGATTGGCCTGGCAGATTCGAAGCTTTCGGGCCTCGTGAAAGTGTCTGACCCGACCCAGCCGGGGCGCGGCGATTCCTATACGCTGACGGTTGACATGAATTCGACACTGCCTGCGCTTGGCGCCGGGTTCGATATCACCTCGCCCGAAGTCGATACCGCCGCCGTCTATGCCGCGATGCTTGACACATTTGCCGCCCAGGTGGTGACAAACCTCAAGTAAAGCAAAAAGGCGCGGGAGCAATCCCGCGCCTTTTCAACCCTTGATCCGTTGACCGGCTCAGCTGTTCAGGGTCTCGGTCGAGGAAAAGAACATTGCCTGGCTCACCGCCGAGCGCACCTGCTCCTCGGTATAGGGTTTGTTGATCAGGAAGGTCGGCTCGGGTCGTTCCCCCGTCAGCAGGCGTTCGGGGAAGGCGGTGATGAAGATCACCGGGATCGACCCAAGATCGGCCAGGATATCATTGACCGCATCAACGCCGGAGGAATTATCCGCAAGCTGAATATCGGCCAGGATCAGATCCGGCACCTTTTGGGCAGCAAGCGCCACCGCCTCGCTGCGGGTCCTCGCAACGCCGGTTACCGCATGGCCCATCGCCTCGACAATGGCGGTGATATCCATCGCGATGATCGCTTCATCCTCGATCACCATGACCTTGCCGAGGATCGAACTGGCCATTTCGGCAAAGGCGCGTTCAACCAGCGCCGTGGCACTGGCAGTGTCAACGCCAAGGATCGCCGCGACCTCGGCCGGGCTGAAGCCCTCGATGGTTTGCAGCAACAGCGCCTCGCGCGAATTCGGGGTCAGCCGCGCCATATGCTGCTGCGCCGCAACCGCCAGACGATCTTCGGCGGCAGTTACCGGGGAATCGGCTTTTTGCCAGACCTCATGAAAGCAGGCGAAAAGCCCGACCTTCACCGAGACCGCCCTCAACACCGGGGATGGATCCGCCAGAACCGCCTCGATTGCGGCAATGGCATAGGCATCGCCGCTCACCTGGTTTCCGGTCAATGCGCGCGCATAGCGCCGCAGATAGGGCAAATCCTGCGCAACTGCGCGGGAAAGATCTTCGCCAGACGTCACTTGCCCGGCGATTTGCCCCCCGGCAGACACCGCAGCCGAAGCATCATCTGCCGCTGCCCCCGTCGCGGCTCCCGAAGGAGCCCGGGCCGGAGCCCTGGAATCGGCCATAAAAAATTCTCCGTTCTGCGTACTTCTTGCGGAACCAAACGCGTCGAAGCCGCGTTTGGTTCCGTAGAGCAATGGCAGGACCACGAAAAAAATGCTACCAGGCAAACCCGCAGTCGCGACAGATCGCTCAGCGATCCGCACTCAGATCGATGAAAATCTGAGGCGGGTTTATGATGAGGTCCTGACTGAAGCGGTGCCTGACCGCTTTCTCCAGCTGCTCGCCCAGCTGAATCCTGATCCGCCTGCCAATGCCGATACCGATAAATGAGCCCGACAAATGACCCGCTTCCGGCCGGACTGCCGGCTCCGGAGCCGCGCAGGACAAGGTGGTAAAAGACAGGGCCATGAAAGATCAGTCTCCTCCCGCTCAGGCCGTACCTGATCCGCGCGAGCAGCTGGCGGCCCTCCTGCCCAATCTGCGGGCATTCGCGATCAGCCTGTCGCGGAATGTGGTTCTCGCCGATGATATCGTGCAGGAGACCATTCTGAAGGCCTGGTCGAATATGGACAAATTCGACCCTGCAACCAATCTCGAAGCCTGGCTCTTCACCATCCTGCGCAACACCTATTATTCGTTCCTGCGTAAAACGCGCCGCGAGGTGCAGGACAGCGACGGCGTCTTCGCTGGCAGCCTCTCTGAGGCCCCGGCCCATGACAGCCGCCTTGCCTATGGCGATTTCCAGCGAGCCTTTGATCAGCTGTCGCCGGAGCATCGCGAGGTTCTGATCCTGATCGGCGCCTCCGGCTATTCAGTGGAAGAAGCGGCGAAGATGATGGCCGTGGCGCCGGGAACCGTCAAAAGCCGCGCCAGCCGCGCACGCAAGCGCCTGTCCGAACTGATGGGCCTTGCCGAGGGCGAGGATCTGTTTTCTGGCATCAGCGGCGTCACCGCTGCCGTGATCAGCCGGCCGACCACACCGGCGACATGAAACTCTTCGCGGCACGGGAGATCACGTCTGGCCTTGCGCTGCGGCTGGCCGCAATGGTTATGATCGCCCTTTTGCCGCTTGGCCTGCTGGCGCTGGCCCAGACCTATATGACAATGCGCCAGACCGACGAGACCCGTCTCGCGGCCTCTGTCGGACGGACCCTCCAGGAAGCACTGCACGAGATCCGGCTGATCCGTGCCTCGCAGGTGACCGCCCAGCTTTTGGCCAGCAGCCTGCGCAATCATCCCGGGGATTGTGCCAGCCGGATCGCTGCCTATGCCACCAGCGACGGGCGCATCTCGCGCGCGGGGGTTGTCTCGGCAGATGGCCGGATGGTCTGCAGCTCTGACGGCAGCACGCGCGATTTCTCGCAGACCGAACGCTTTGCCGAAATCCTTGCCTCGGACCAGCCGCGCATCTTTCACGACCCGCAATGGTCCGACCCCGGGCAATCGGATGTTTCTCTGACATGGCCGCTCGGCGATGCCTCGGACCGGACCGACCCTCGCTCGGAGCAGCCTGAGGGGTTTATCCTGCTCTGGCTCCCCGAAAGCGCGCTGATTGACCTGCCCGATGACCTCGTTTCCCTTCCCGGTGGTACAATACCCAGAACCAGCGACCGACCTCTGGCACTGATCGCAGCCAACGGCGCGGGCGAGGTGATCTATGCCTCGACCGGGATTGCCAATGCCGGGTTATATCTGCCCGGCCAGGCCAGCCTGAAAAGCCTGATCCCGCAGAAAGCCCATAGTTTTTTTGACCATCCCAAGGGGTGGGAAACCCTGATGTACTCCTGGGTGCCGGTCAATCGCGATCTCTTTTTGCTGGGCGCCTGGACCTTGCCGGTCGAGGAAAATTTCCTGAACCGCCATGTGCTGCCCTATCTTTTTCCGGCGCTGATGTGGCTGACCGGGGTTGGCGTGACCATTCTCGGCGTCGAGCGGCTGGTCACGCGCCATGTCCGGCACCTGTCGCGGGCGATGCGCGATTTTACTTCGGGGAACCGGCTGCCCACTCAGGATGTCACACTCGCACGGCCCCCGCCGAAATTGCCAGCCTGGCCGAGGAATATCGCTCGCTGACAGACACGATCCTGCGCGATGAGGCCGAACTGGAAAACCTCGTGCGACAAAAGGATGAACTGCTGCGCGAGGTGCATCACCGCACCGGAAACAGTCTGCAACTGATCGCCTCTTTTCTTCGGATGCACCGGCGCGAGGCCGAGGACGAAACCATGCGCCTTGTGCTTGACGACCTGCATAACCGGGTGATGTCGCTTTCTTCAGTGCATCTCGGGCTTTACCGGATGGCCGGGGGAACCGGGGTCACAGTCGATCTGCTGATGGCCGAAGTGATCTCCAAGGTTGATCTGATCCATGGCCGGGCGGGACTGCAAGGGGCAGTCCAGGCGGATCTGATGCCCCTTCTTCTGCAGTCGCAACAGGCGGTGCCGCTGGCGCTGTTACTGGCCGAGATCCTCTCCTGTTTCCCGCCTTCCGAAGCTGGAAATCAACCGGTACGGATCAGGCTGAGCCATGGCCGCGCCGAAGATCAGCCGGGGCCTGCATCCTCCGAAGTCTCAGGGCCCGACACGAAGGTCGTTACTCGCGCGGGCACTGAAATCGCCCGGCTTGAAGTCTCCGGTGCCATTTCCGCGCGGGGCCGCCTGACCGGAGAACATGCCGGCGCCCCTTCTGTAATCGGCGCAAGGCTGATCCGCGGATTTGTCACGCAGCTGCCCGGCGACCTGCAAATCATCGAAGACAGCGCGCGGGTCCGGGCAGTGGTCACCTTTGCCTTCGATCCGGCGCTGACGCAGGTGCCAGAGATCGCCGCCGCCAGTCGCGCCTGACTGACCCACGGCGCGCGCGCCTGAGCGCATCCCGTCCGGAATCAGATCGGCCCCCCTCCCTCACCGGAGAGCGACCCGAAACACGGCCCGGGCAGGCGCCCTTTCGCAACTGAGCCACCTCTGAGCCCCAGTTGAGCCCCAGTCTGACGGCAGAAAGCGAGCCATGCCCCTCAGGCCGCGCCCGCATCCTTATCGCGCAAGGCCGCCTCCGCCGGTGTTTCGTCCCGCCGTGTCGCGGTGCTTCCAGCCCGGGAGACGGTCTCGTCCACCACCGATCGCAAGGTCGAGGTCAATCTTGTCACAAGCAGGCTGAGCTGTTCCAGATCATCACGCAGCTCCTCGCGCGCTTCGGCCTCTTCCGTTCCGGCGTTGTCAGGGCCTCTCGCTGCCGCGTCTGATGATGGCTGGCCCCGCGACAACAGGCTGGCGACAAAGCCACCGGCCCCCGTCAGTGCCGCTCCGGCCGTGACAATCTTCCCGACCCGGCCAAGCATTCCACCATTCTGCCCGGATGCGCCGGACCCGCCCTTGCCGAATTCGCGCCTGCAGGCGGCCTCGCGCGCGGCCAGCGCCGCAGCGCGGGTCTCGGCATCCAGCCCGTCCAGGCCCTGGCCGATTTCCTGGCGGATCGCCTGTTCCAGCGAGGCCGCGATATCTTCGAGACTGTCACGCGCCGCAACCTCATCCAGCGCACCGCTGTCTCTGGAGCGCTCCACCCGGGCGCGCAACCGGTCGGCCTCCTCCCGCAATGCGGCGATCCCTTGCAGCCATTCCGGTCGCGCCGCACGCGAAGACGACGAGCGGCGGCGAATTCCGCTCCAGGTGAGCCAGGCCAGCCCCGCGCCGGCCAGCGCCGCCGCACGCGGATTGGCCCGGATGGCAGCGCCTGCCGCCTCGATCACCGGCATCACCGCCGCGCCCGGCGAAGCGGGATCCGCATGTCCTGACGCATCCGGGCCTGCTGCACGGCCCTGGCCGCCCCCGAAAAACCTTGTCATATTGAAATTTTGTTTAAGCGCCGCAATGGCCTCGGCCAGATCCTGGCGGCTGCGGGCGATCTCTTCACCGATCCGGTCCCGATCATGCATCTTCCGTTCCTCCACCAATGGGTCCCCGTTCACGTGACCTCCGCTCACCGGAAACCCGCTCACTGGAAACCCGCTCGCCGGCTGGCGGTTCCTCGGCCGTGCCAGGCTGAAGTGCTCCGCCCCGCGCGAAGATCTCGCGACGCGCGAAATAGGAGGCGTGGCTGATGCGGCGCAATTGCCACCAGATCAGACCGGCGGCGATGAAGCACAACCCCAGCCCCAGCACCAGCGAGGACCAGACCGGTGCCAGCCCCGCCATGACGAGGAGCGCATGACCCGCCGCTGCCAGCTGGACAAGTCCCAGCAAAACCAGAGCAAACCCGATCAGAATGACCACCAGTGCCCGGATCACGATCAGCGCGATCTCGCGCGCCTCGGCCTTGCGCATCGCGATCTCGCCGCGCAAGAGACGCATCGCGGCACCCGCGATCTGAAGGATCAGACCACCAGGCGTCGCCTCTTCACTTTCCGGAGCGCCGCTCAATCCCTGCGATCTCCGCGCGGCGTCAACAGTCGCGCAAGGGCAAAGCCCGCCAGAGCCGCACCTGCCATGAAGACCCCGGGATGGCGCTTTGCCATATGCCGCAGATCGGCCGCGATCTCACCGGCAGTGCTGCCTTTCAGCCGCGCCGCCGCATCGGACGCAACCTCTGACGCGCGCGCCGGGATATCACGGGCGTAGCTTTCGGCAGTGGAGGCGGCCTTGCGCAATTTGTCATTCAGTCGCTCGCCGGATTCGGTCAGGGCGTCGCGCGCGGCATCGCGGGCGGAAGCTGCCCGTTCCAGCACCGCTTCACCGGCTGCGCGCGCCGGCCGGCTGATCCGCCGCAGAACCTCCTGCCCGCTGTCCTGGACGCTTTCGGCGGCATCAGTTACGGCTTCGGCCATGGTCTTTGAGGCACTGGCCTGTTTGCCAGACCGTCTGGCTGACGCTTGCCGCGGGGGTTGCTTGGGGGATTGTGCCATTTCAACGCTCCTGTCTTCGGGTTTCGTCTTCCGGTCCCGGCCTTTGCAGATGTGGCCGGTCAACCTTCACCGCAATCCTATTGGAGACAATTCGGGGTCTCCTGTCGCCAGAAGATCGGCATGCAGGCTGTCTTTCGCCGATCCGGAGCCTCAACATCGGCAATTCACCCGGGTTTTGCAATTGTGGATTGAGCCACAGTCCCGGCTAAAACACCCATTGGATGAAAGAATTCAGAATACTACTTTTTTGACTTTTACCGGGAACCGCCCCCGCTGCACCGCGTTAACGATTTAACAGAATACGGAGCAGACTAAAATGCACAACCCATTGGCCAGGCTGGATAATACGGTGCTGCAACCGCATAAAGGATCATGAGAGGGTGAAGGTGGCGAAAATATGTATCGGCGAGGATTTGCCGGCTTATCTTTCGGATTACCGCAGCCATGGAACCCCCTTCTTCACCGATCTGCGAGGGATGGTCATCGGCGGCAAAGCGCCGAATCGAGCTGCCCCGACCTGGTCACACAACTCGGGGTCACACAACTCGGGCTGAATTCCTGAAAAACGGAGAATTACAAAGGCGTCTCCACCGCCCGCTGTCGCGCGGCCCGTTGGCAGGCGCCGGTAAAAGAAAAGATGTGCTTTCCCGCCCCCAAAGGCACAGGTTCAGAGCATATCCAAAATCCGCAGCCAGACCCCAGACTGGCTCGGTCGCACCCCCGGTCAGGGAGGCGAACAGGACGCGGCTTTCGGCATTACGAGTGTTTTTTTATGTGCCAGTCTCCGAAAGCAACGACCATGAAACGACGGGCCCGGTCACGGGTAATCAGTGCGATTTTTTTCAGTCGCCGGGCCCGTCACCTTATCTCGCGCTGTTGCGCGAGATAGCCTGAGGCCGCTGTACCTCCACTGTGTTCGGTTGTGTGACCGGGGGGCAGCGGCCTTGTATTTTTGCAGCCTTGTGTTTTTCCGGCGCAACTTCTCGCAGCGCCCCGGCCTGGCCGGCAAGAATCCGGGAATCATTCTCGCTGCATCAGGGCCAGATGGCGCGCGCAAACTTCGGTTCGGAACGGCATCGGCCACGATCGCCCATCATGCGATCGGCCGGGCTTTCTGCATATTGTGGTGCCGGCATCCGCCGATACGACAGTATCCGGAATTCCCGACCCCTGCCAGCAATCTGCTCAGCTCCTGGCAATAATGTGAGAACACTCACGCCGGCAAATGCTTGATTATGTGCGCAATCACACTAGACTTGAGCGAAATCCAGCCAGCAGGTGAACAAGTGCGCCTTAATAGTATTCTCAGCGGCCTTTCAGCAACGAGCGCGCTGCTCATAGCTCTCTCCTCTCCGGCTCTCGCGGCTTTTTGCTCAGACAGCGGCGGCCGCTATGAAGAGTGGAAACCTGTTATCGCCAAAGAGGCCCGTGCGGCCGGCGTCGGAGAGCGTGGAATCCAGGCCCTGATGGGCAGCTCTTATTCCAAGGCCACGATTTCGGCAGACCGGAACCAGAAGAGCTTTAAATATTCGCTTGAAAAATTCATGCAGGTGCGCGGCGCCGATACGATCGTGAAACAGGCGCGGTCGCGTAAGGCGAAGAACGCCGATTTCTATGCCTCGATCGAGCGGCAATATGGCGTTCCGGTCGGCGTACTTCTGGCCATTCACGGCATGGAAACCGCCTTTGGCAATTATATGGGCGATACCAATGTGATCTCCGCGATCGCCACGCTGTCCTATGACTGCCGGCGCAGTGACTTTTTCACACCGCATATGATTGCTGCCCTGATTCTGGTTGATCGCGGCTCGATCAGCCCGCAGAGCATTGGCGCAAAACATGGCGAGCTGGGCCATACCCAGTTCCTGCCCGGCAATGCGCTGCGCTATGGTGTTGATGGCAATGGCGACGGCAAAATTGATCTGAACAATGTGACCGATGCCCTTGCTTCTACAGCGAATTTCTTGCGCCAGAAAG